>NC_007645.1:1500000-1587500 GCF_000012985.1 Hahella chejuensis KCTC 2396
TCCCGCCCTTTTGACCTCATTACAGGGAGCCATAATTTGGATATGAGCAGTTCTAGCGTTTTTTTCTTCAGAAAAATCAATCAGGGCCTTCGTTACTCCTCCGTTTTGCTTTTGTCCATGATGGTGGTCGCTTGTGGCGGCGGTGGAGGTTCTGGAAGCGATGATAAGGCGCCCGTGACAACCACGCCTGTGACTGATAGCGATGGCGGGAACGCTGGCGGCGGCAATAATGGTCAAGTGGATGACGGCAATGATGGGCAAACGGATGGCGGAAGTGATGGCCAAGTAGATGGCGGTAATGATGGTCAAGTGGACGACGGAAATGGCGATGGAAATAATGTTCCAACAGATCCAACAGATCCAACAGATCCAACAGATCCAGTAGAGAAACTGGTAATTAATGCTTATGAGAGAGATAGCGTAGAACTCTCGAGAGACAGCCTAAGTGAAGTTTATACATGGGTTCAGGTGAGCGGGCCGACCGTTGAGAAAACCGATATAGATCTAAATCATATCTCCTACAAGATGCCGGAGGTTGATGCGGATGCGGAAGTCATAGTTGAGGAGTCCGCCAAGGGCGCTACAGGGGAGAAAAGAACTCGCGATATCAAGATCGTGTTGAAAGCCTATCCCATGCTGGATGACGTCGACCTGGCTCCGGAGTTTAAGTCCTGCATCAAAGAGACTTTTCATGAGGAAAAGAAAAAAGACATCGGTTATGTACGCGAAATTTACTGCCCAGATGTCAAAGTTGACAACATCCGAGGCGTAGCGGAGTTTGTAAATCTGGAGTCGTTTAATCTCCATAGCTATAGCCCGCAAACAGTTACTGGCTCTGAGGAGCTTTTAAAACTAACCAGGCTTCGGTTATTAAGACTGGAAAAAGTCACTTTAGATGATATGCATATCATTGAAAAAATAACTGATTTGACCACATTGGAGTTAGTGGGTCTCAACTTGGAAGAGCTTGATATATGGTCCAAGTTAACCCAGTTGAACGAAGTGGATATTCATGGAAGTACTATTTCATCTTTAGAGCCGATTATTTCGCACCCAGGCGTCGCTTATCTCACGATCAGTGCGGGACAGCTAAACTCCATTGAGCAACTGTCTGATTTCCCTGCGTACAATTATTTGAATATATACGGCTTAAAACAGAATGAAGCGGAATACCTCGCCAACCTTAAGGATCTAAAACAGTTAGCTTTGAAAGAGGCAGTGGTTTACGATTTTTCCTTTCTTGAAGATATGACTCGGCTGACCTATTTGAGCATATCGACATCTTCGGCCATTGATAACCTCTCTTTTTTGGCGAAGCTTACGAACCTGAGATCTCTCATGATTGAGGCCAAAGGCAACGTCAGCATGGCGCCTTTGACGCAATTGAAAGGCTTGGATTATTTGTATCTTGATGGACTGAGTGTGACGGATTTGGACAGGCTTTATGAGCTTGAGTCTGTGAAGTCACTCAATTTTGCGAATAATAAGATTCAGGACTTCTCTGTTATTGGACTGATGCCTTGGATTGAAACCTTGTACATAGCAGGTAACCCAGTTACTTCCGTGAAATTTATGGAGAATAATCTGGGAGTTAGATCGTTGACGCTGGCCAGAACGCCGTTAAATGACATTGATGTCGTTTTTGGCCTGCCTAATCTTAAAACGCTGACATTGTACGACAGTAATTCTATTTCCTGTGCGCAAATCGAGAAAATTAAAGAGGAGCTGGAGTTAGATCGTTTTGACGCACCCAGGTCTTGCGACAACGCTCTTTAAGCTCAAATAAACTCCGCCCCCGATCTTTCCGCCTGTAGCGGGAAGTTGGGGAGGAGTATTTGTTGCAGGAGGCGGCGGAAGGCGGGGTCTTTTTCGCTCAATAATTCGGCTTTTTTCTGGGCTTCGGTTTGAATCTGGCGGTTCAGGGTTTTCACCAGCTCATGAAATTCGGCCAGGGTTCCCGCCCAGTGCAGGCCGTTGTTCAGGACGTTGTCGTCTTCCGGGGAGCCGCGCTCCGCGTAGACATTGCGATAACATTGCGCGATGTCCTCCACCCAGCCGTTGAGGCTGAGTTTCAAGTCGATTATATTGCCGCGTTGGCTGGCCAGGGATTCTTGTTTTCTCAGATAGGGCCTGAAAACGGCGCTCAATGTCTGCGTCATTTTCTCCCTTTCAGATTCGCAGGCGGACAGCTCCGTCGCAGCGCCCCGTTCCGTCATCAGCGCCAGGGCGGCTATGCTAAGGATTAAAAGAGTCGGAGGATGGACTCGCATCGTACCCGCCCGTCAGCAATGCATGAAGGAATGCCGCTGAGATGTGGCGATATGTGGGTTGGGTCGCTTTAACGACATCGTCAGCGGCATAATTTAAACATAGTCCAAATATTGTGGATTGGCGAAATCTCCAATGTTTGTCGTCAGGATATGAAGTACAGGACGCAGCTATGTCTCAGGAATTTTCGCGCAATACTAACGAGTCTCTGGCGTTGCGCTATGGATTGTCCGCTGTTCTGCTGTGGTCTACCGTGGCCACCGCGTTCAAGCTGGCGCTGGCGCAGCAAAGCGTCAGCCAACTGGTATTTTTCGCCAGCCTGACATCCGTATTGGCATTGGGGGCGGCGCTGCTCTGGCAGGGGCGTCTTGCCGAGGCGATGCGTTCATTGCGGGAAAATGGCTGGCGGGCGCTGTGTTTCGGTTTATTGAATCCGCTACTGTACTATCACATCCTGTTTTACGCCTACGATCTGCTTCCGGCACAGGTGGCGCAGCCCATCAACTACACTTGGGCGTTGATGCTGGCGTTTCTCGCCGTTCCGTTTCTCGGTCACAGGCTGACGCGCTTAGATGTGATAGCCATGCTGGTGAGCTACAGCGGCGTAGTGGTGATCTCCTTTGGCGGCGATGACAGCGGGCGCCCCTTAAACCTAATAGGTATTGCGCTGGCTTTGGTCAGCACCCTGGTCTGGGCGGCGTATTGGATTCTGAACTCCAGAGACAAGCGCGATCCTGTGATTGGTCTGTTCCAGAACTTTTTACTGGCGACGCCATGCGCCGCGATTCTGGCTTGGCCTTTGAATCTGGCCCCCGCAGCCTTGGGGGGCGCTATCTACATCGGCCTGTTCGAGATGGGGGTGACCTTCATGTTGTGGCTGATGGCGATGAAATATACGCGCCACGCCAGCCGCATCAGTAATCTGATATTTATCTCGCCGTTTATTTCTCTGCTGCTGATTCACTTTATTCTGGGCGAGAAAATTCACATGCTGACCCTGGTTGGGCTTGGCTTTATTGTCGCCGGTCTGGCGATTCAGGCGCGCTCCGCTAAAAAAGGGCGGGCATCCGAACCTTTGTTGACTGAATGAGAGTAGTTATGAATAACCTGTGCCCCTGTAATTCCGGCTCGCCTTATCAAGAGTGCTGCCAGCCGCTGCATTCCGGTAAGGCTGCGGAGACGCCGGAACAGCTGATGAGATCCCGGTATACCGCCTTTGCGATGGGGTTGATGGAGTACCTGCAGCAGACATGGTGCGCGCAGCATCGCCCGGCGGATTTGCAGCCGAACGAAAGCATCCAGTGGAAGCGTTTGGAAGTGCTGGATAGGGGCGCGGAAGGCGATCAGGGCTGGGTAAAATTTCGCGCCACGTTTCAGGAAGGCGACAAATGGATGCAGTTGCAGGAACGCTCCCGCTTCATTAAAGAGCAAGGGCGCTGGTTGTATGTGGATGGCGACGCAACCTGGACGGCATTAAGCGTCGGCAGGAACGATCCCTGTCCCTGCGGCAGCGGTAAGAAGAACAAAAAATGTTGCGAGTGAGCCCTGTCTCAGTGATTTTGCAGATACTGGTCCAGCCGGGCCAGTAAACGCGCTTTCTCCTCCGAGGTCAGAAAGCTGGCCTCAAAGCTGTTTCTCGCCAACTGCGCCGCCTGCTCTTTGCTCATGGGTAGCGCTTCCTGCATGGCGATGAAGTTCTCATTCATATAACCGCCGAAATAAGCCGGATCATCCGAGTTCACCGTCACTTTCAGGCCTTTTTCCAGCAGACGCAGAATGTTGTGCTCTGACATGGAGTCGAACACGCATAGCTTGATGTTAGAGAGCGGGCAGACGGTGAGCGGAATTTGCTCGTCGATCAATCGCTGCATGAGCGCTGCGTCTTCTATGCAGCGCACGCCGTGATCGATGCGTTTCACCTTCAGCAAATCCAGCGCCTGCCAGATATATTCAGGCGGTCCTTCTTCGCCGGCGTGGGCTACGGTCAACAGGCCGGCGTTCTGCGCTTGTTCGAACACGCGCTGAAACTTCTCCGGCGGGTGACCGACTTCCGAGCTGTCGAGACCGACGCCGACAAAGTGCTGTTTATAAGGCAGCGCTTGCCGCAGCGTTTCTATCGCCGCGTCTTCACTCAGATGGCGCAGGAAACAGAGAATCAGCTTGCTGGATTGTCCCCATTGGATCTCGGCGTCTTCCATGGCGCGAGTCAGGCCGCGGATGACAACGCCAATATCCACGCCCCGGTCCGTATGAGTTTGCGGGTCGAAAAACATTTCCGCGTGTATGACGTTTTGCTCGCGACACCGTTGCAGGTAGGCGAACGTCATGTCGTAAAAATCCTGCTCATGCAGCAACACCTGGGCGCCCTGGTAATAGATATCCAGAAACTCCTGCAGGTTGTTGAACTCATACGCCGCGCGGACTTCTTCCACATTGGCGAAAGGCAGGGCGACGCCATTACGGCGCCCGATTTCGAACATCAGCTCCGGCTCCAACGAGCCCTCAATGTGCAAATGTAGCTCCGCCTTGGGCAGTCCTTTCAGAAAATCTTGCATAACAAATTCCTGCGCTCTTATTTGAGATTCGGCTTTTGGCCGCTAATGCCTTAAACATAGCATTTTGCGGCCTGTCGCGCTTATCCGATGCGATCTCTTAATGCGGAATTTCGCCTTTGATTCCCTGCACATACCAATTCATGCCAGCGACTTCTTGGTGAGACAGCGCTTCACCGGCGGGAGCTTTTAATTCACCTTTCTGGTTGTAGATGGGGCCGGTGAAGGGTTTCAGTTCGCCAGACTTGATGTCGGCGATCATGGTTTCCGCTTCTTTCACCACATCAGCCGGAATCGCTTTGTTGAACGCCGGCAACAGGATCATGTCTTCCGCCATGCCGCCCCAGTAATCGCGGGGTTTCCAGGTTCCGTCCATAACGCTTTGCACGGTGTGAATATAGTGATAGGACCAGTCATCCACGACCGACACCAGATGCGCTTTCGGACCGAAGCGGGACATATCGGAGGATTGCCCGACGGCGTATACGCCGCGCTGTTCAGCCACTTGCATGGCGGCGGGGCTGTCTGTGTGCTGCAGGATGACGTCGACGCCCTGGTCGATCATGACATTGGCGGCTTCCGCCTCTTTCGCCGGGTCGAACCAACTGCTGACCCAGAGAATCTTCAGTTCGTAATCCGGATTGACCTTGTTCATGGCCAGACGCACGGCGTTGATATCGCGAATCACTTCAGGAATGGGGAAGGAGGCGATATAACCGAGTTTGCCGGTTTTACTCATTTTCGCCGCCACATAGCCGGATACGTAGCGTCCTTCATAGGTATTGGAAATATAAGTGCTGACGTTCTTGGTGCGCTTGTAGCCAGTGGCGTGCTCGAATACGACATTAGGAAACTGGGCGGCGACTTTCAGAGTGGGGTTCATGAAACCGAAGGAGGTGGTGAAAATAACTTTATGACCCGACTTCGCCAGATTGCGGATCACCCGCTCTGCGTCGGCGCCCTCCGGTACATTTTCCACATAAGCCGTTTTTACTTTGTCGCCGAAATGTTTTTCCAGCGCCAGGCGGCCTTGATCGTGTTGATAGGACCAGCCGTGATCGCCGATGGGGCCGACATAGACAAACCCTACTTTAAAGGGCTCCTCTGCGTTGCTGATGCTTGACGCCATTAGCGCCACCGCGCCGAAAACGGCGATCAGCGGTCGACGGGCTTTTTTGAGTAACGCAGTAATGCTGACATTCAACATCGTAATTTATGCTCCCGGATCGTGTTTTTTGTTTATTGACGGCGGGTAGCCTGTGCTCAGCGGCCACCGCTGATGCAGAAGCAATTTTATGACCAGCCGGACAGGTTTTCGGAAACTTCCGCCGTATTCCGCGACGGGCTGCGTCACCGGCGATTCACTCAAGCGCCGATATTGAACCTTTGCGTATCTGAAGTCGATATATGCCCTCAATTGGGGCGAGTAGCACTCTGGCGCAGCAAAGGGTATGGAGCCCAAGTCCGTCGTTTCGATGAGTAATCTGACCCATGCAGTTAAGGCCTGATTTAAGTTCGCGCATGACGCCTTCGTTCTTCCCGACGAACGCCATGCGCGCTTTTTCATCGGATGATAAGGAGGTCTGTTATGCAATCGATAGCTCAGAGCCATGAATATTCGGAATACGTCAGCGAATTGAAACGCTGGTTTCCGCAAGACCGCTCCGTTTCACAGGAAAGTCCCGTACCTCCCCATACTTTTGAATTCGCCCTGGCGTTGGCGGGCGCAGTATCCGGCGGCGCCGGGACTGGCGGACAAGGACTCCCTGGCCCATATCCTGCTGGGGTTGTTGAGTGGTCTCAAGAATCAAACCCGGTTTGATTGTCAGGACATTCATCTGGCGGACTCTGGCGATATTTACTCTCGTTTTCTGGTGGCGCCCAGGCGTCCCGGGAAAAAGGGAAGGCTGGATATCGCCGCTGGCGGAAGGATGGATTCGGGACCGCCTGGACGGAGTGTTGCCGCAAGTGCTGGAGGAAATGTGCGGCGTTTCCTCTGGATGGCGGGGGACGTTGTTAAAGCTCGGCGTCGGTCTCTGTGAGCGGCCGGTAAAGGCGAAGCTGGTGGACAGGGTGATGCGGGAGCTGCGCGGGGCGATGCGCGAGATGTCTGAAGGATAAGGCCGACGCCCGTCGCCGGGCGCCGGGACCTGATCAGGCTCAGGACGGATCTGTCAGCGATCCTGCCTTAAGCGGCGCAGTCGCTTGCCGGGAGGCGATATATTCCGGACGCGGCTGATGGTCGCTGAAAGGCGTTTCCAGTCGATTGCTCCAGGCGTTATACACAAAGAAGGCGTTGGAGCGCGGAAAAGGCGAGATATTGCTGTTGGAGCCATGCATGGTGTTGCAGTCAAACAATATCACGGAGCCGGGTTTGCCGGTGGCGGTGACGATGCCGCCTTCGTTGACCAGCGTACTCAAGGCGATGTCGTCGGGAACGCCATACTCCTGACGCTTCAGGGATGACTTGTAGTTGTCCTCCGGCGTGCCGTCGACGCAGGCGATGTAGTATTGATGCGAACCGGGCACCAGCATCAATGGACCGTTGTATTCGAAGTTCTCGGTCAGGGTGATAGAGGCGCTGAGGGCGCGCATGCGCGGCATGCCGTCCTCCACATGCCAGGTTTCGAAGTCGGAGTGCCAGTTGAACTCCTTGCCGCGGTAGCCGGGCTTGTAGTTCAGTCGGGACTGGTGAATATACAGATCGTCGCCGAGGATGAACCGAATGATGTTCATCAGTCTCTGGTCGGTGGCGAGTCTGGAAAACAGCGGGCTAAGCTGGTGAACGCTGAATATGGAGCGCACCGACTGACTTTCCGGTTCCGTAATGGTTTCCTTGCGCTTGGCGATCATGGGATTGCGGCGCATTCTCTCCATTTCTTCGGTCAACAGCGCCACTTCTTCCTGAGTGAACATTTCCGGCAACATCAGGAAACCGTTTTTGTCATAGCTTTCCACCTGCTCCTGAGTAAGAGGGCAGGCGGCGTCGTACTCACTGTAAACCACCGGGTCGCAGCGTTTGAGAATGCAGACCTCCGAACTTTTGCGCGAAGGATAAGGGTCCGGTGGGGTGAGGTGGGCTTTATCAAGAATCATGTTCATTGTAGTGCTCTACTCCATTATGGTTTCTGCTTCCAGGGGGTACACGCCATTCTCGTCGTGGGTCTCTTTGCCGTTAAGCGGCGGATTGAAGACGCAGGCGACGGTCATTTCGCTAAAGGCGCGCAGCAGGTGTTTATCGTGTTTATCCAGTACGTAAAGGGTGCCGGGTTTGATGGCGTGGACTTCGCCATCGGCGACGGTCTCCACCTCGCCTTCACCGGAGATGCAATATACCGATTCCAGATGGTTCTGGTAATGAATCGGCGTTTCCTTGTTGGCGTATAAGGTGGTGATATGAAAGGAAAAGCCCATGTTGTCGTCTTTCAACAGCATGCGGACGCTTTCCCAATTGTCCGCTTTTACTCTGCGGTCGGATTGGCGGGCTTGTTCCAGTGTTCTAACGATCATTGCATTTGACTCCTGCAATAGGCCTGAATTGGCGACGGACGTATAAAGAGAAAAAGGGGGATCAGCTGGCTTTGCTGATTTCATCGGCCAGCGCGTCTTCCACGCACTGCGCCAGAATCACCAGCCCCTCTTTCAGTTCCTGCTCAGAAATCACCAATGGACACAGGCACTTCACTACCTGGGATTCAGAACCGCTGGTTTCGATGATCAGACCTTTCAGAAATGCGCGCTTGCAAATAGCGGCGGCCAGATCTCCGTCGCGACAGTTCAGGCCGCGCATCATGCCGCGCCCTCTGACTTGCATGAGAGTTTTGCCGTGTTTGTCAGCGATCTTGCTTAGTTCTGTGCGCAGAATTTCGCTCTTGCGCTCAATGTCGCCAGCGAAATCCGGGGTTGACCAATAGTGGCGAATGGCTGCGGCGGCGGTAATGAACGCATGGTTGTTACCGCGGAAAGTGCCGTTATGCTCACCCGGTTTCCACTGGTCGTGTTCCGGCTTGATCAGGGTGACGGCGAAGGGAAGGCCGAACCCGCTCAGTGATTTTGACAACGTCACGATATCCGGCTTGATCCCGGCTTTTTCGAAGCTGAAGAATGTGCCTGTACGACCACAGCCAGCCTGGATGTCATCCACGATCAGCAGAATGCCGTGCTTGCGGCAGATAGCCTCCACATTACGTAACCAACGCTCGCTGGCCACATTCAGGCCGCCTTCGCCCTGGACAGTCTCCAGAATGACCGCCGCAGGCAGGTCCAGGCCGCTGCTATTGTCTGTGATCATCTTGTCGAGGAGTTTGCTGGTGTCCACGTCCTTACCCAGATAGCCGTCGTAGGGTAAGTGAGTGACGCTGTTCAGCGGCACGCCTGCGGCGTCGCGATGGTGGCTGTTACCAGTGGCCGCCAGAGAGCCCAGAGTGACCCCGTGAAAGCCATTGGTAAAGGCCACAACATTGTGACGTCCGGTGACGTTACGAGCGATTTTGAGCGCGGCTTCCACGGCGTTGGCGCCGGTCGGGCCGGTGAACTGAACGACATACTCCAGCTTGCGTGGAACCAGGATGCGTTCTTTGAATTCGGTCAGAAAACGCGCTTTGGCGTCTGTGTGCATATCCAGACCGTGGGCGACGCCATCCTGGCTGATGTACTCCAGCAGCGCTTCTTTCAGCACAGGGTTATTATGGCCGTAATTCAATGTTCCGGCGCCAGCCAGAAAATCGAGGTGCTTCTCGCCGTCAACGTCATACAGATGAACGCCTTTGGCTTTATTGAAAATTTTGGGGAATGAGCGGGCGTAACTTTGTACGCCGGATTCTACTTCTTGGAAAATATTCATGGTTTCTCCTTGTCGTAGCTGATGAATGTCAAGCATGGTGCGGTGAGCGCGCGACGGCGAAATGCTCCGTCGTCTGGTTTTAATCCGGATACACTCCCTTGCTCCGGATACGGGGCCTGCGACCGGATCGTTTAAGTCTGCGTCAGTCGCGCAGACAGGATGGGTCGAACGGGCCTATGGTCAATAAAACTTCTTCTTCGTGATCGTCAGAAAACTGTGACGCATCGAATAGCGTGCGTCGTTGCATATCCGCCCCCAAGTCCTGGGCCAACTTTTCGAACAGTTTCCAGGAAGCCTGGTTGCTGGGATTAATGGTCGTTTGCAGGTGCGATACTGTTCGACAGGCGTCCCGCGCAAGAATGGCGCGCAACATTTTTCCCGCCAGTCCTTTCCCGCGCATGGTTCGATCCACCGCCACCTGCCAAATAAACAGGGTGTTGGCGTCTTCCGGCAGGAGATATCCGGAAATAAATCCTCCTGGGGTTTTCTTTCCACTTTCATCCGCTTCATCCGCGGTTTCCGCTATGACGCAGGTGCTCGCCCAATGCGTGCATTGCAGCAGATTGCAGTAAACCGAATTTTCGTCCAGTGGCGGACAGCGTGAGATGAGTTGGTGAACGGAAGGGCCGTCGTCGGCGGTGGGCGTACGCAGAATAGTCTCTGACTGACGCCCGTCTGGAATGTGCATAGCTGTATTTTCGTTTCTCATGGGGTGGAGGATTCTATACGGTTAATACTTAGAATACAAACTAAATGTTTCTTGTGTGTTTCAGCGGTCTCGTTAAAATTGCGTTGTTTGGTGTTCTTTTTAACGTTTGAGCATTAAAAATAAGTTACAGTAAAAAGTAATAATCTGAGTGGTTGTGTGTGCGTACACGCCGGGGCCGGCAAGCGTTACAGATGGTGTGGTTGCAAACTGATCAGGTTGGCGTTGGATTAAAAAGACGTCAGGAATTTGCGCTTGTAAGAATGGGAGGTGTGAGAATTGCTGGAGACTGGAAGGTTGGAATAGAAATAAACGGTTGGAATAGAAATATTAACATGGCAATGATATTGGTATGTTAATCACCAGGCGCATGGACGCGCCTGCGCGGCGACAAGCCGCGGGAGACAGGGCCTGACATGTGCAGGCCCTGTCGTTGCAGACAAATAGAAGGAAGCTATTTGTCTGCCTGATTAATAAAAAGGGGCCGCCAGATTGGAGCCCCTTGTCGAATGCTTGGAAGTTGATTCGCGCTTAGATGCTGTTGAGCAATCGGCGGATGGTGACTTCCTGTTCTTCCAGAAAACTTCTGGCGTCCTGCGCCGGAATGTACAGAGACTCCCAGCCGTATTTTAGTCTGACGGTTTTCCAGTCTGGAGACTTATCCAGGCTGGCGAGCATGTCCGCATATTTTGTGACGGTTTTGTCAGGCGTGCCGGGGGCGACGAAAAAGCCGCGCCAGTTGGCCAGGACGACATCCAGACCCTGCTCTTTCATAGTGGGGATATCAAACCCTTCCAAACGCTCGGCGCTGGTGACGCCCAGTGCGCGCAACTCTCCAGACTTGATCTGCTTCACGACTTCCCCCATGCCGGTCACCATCGCCAGCGCATAGCCGTTGGAGAATTTGCGCATAGCGTCGCCGCCGCCGTCACTGGCTGAGTAACGCAGCTTTTTAGAGGACATGTTGGCCGCTTCCAATACCGCCAATGCGGTAATGTGGTCCAGGCTGCCTTTGGCGGACCCGCCAACGATGGGCTTACGCTTGCCAATATCTTTGATGGCCGCCAGCAGCTCATTCATATTCTTGTAGGGAGAGTCTTTGTCCACCACCACGACCTGGTATTCCGCGATCAGCATGGCGACTGGCGTGACGTCCCGGAATGAACGGTCATAGACGCCGGACAGACTGCGTAGAATCAGCGGCAGCGACTGCACCATCAGTGCGTCTTTGTATTCTTTGGAAGTCGCCAGCGCGTTCAATGCGCGTCCACCGCCTTCGCCGGAATAATTCACATACTTGGCTCCGCCGATCAGGCCCATTTTGGTCAGTGCGGCGCCGGTTTCTCTTGCGGTAGTGTCCCAACCTCCGCCTTCGCCGGCGGGGATGAGAAACTTCTGCACATCCGCATGAGCGGTCGGCGCCAGCGCCAGCATTAGGGCGGCGGCTCGTAAAAACGTTTTCACATTCCTGAAAAATATTGGCATATGCGTCTACCTCCTGTGCTTAAGATTTTAGGTAAGATTTGAAGTGGATTACAGGAGTAAGTCGCGCGGCGGCGAGTATTGTCCGGCGCGCTCTTCTGGAGCTTGCGGAAATACGTATGGAGTGGAAGATTTTGAAGATACTGCTTTCATGGTCTGCTCCTGTTATTTTTATCGAGCATAACGTATAAGCGCCTGAGAAAAAACGAGATTTCTGTAAACAGGAAACTGCTTTTTCGCCTGTTTTTTGATCAACAAAAAAGCGGGGGCGACGCTTCTTCCCGAATATACTGACCTAAGCTGTCACCAACCTGTCATGGAAGCGTTCCCATTAATTTTTTGTGACAGGGTTTACATTTCTGGCCCCAGCCCACTGAGGTAATCGGAGAGCGTGTTTTGGGCGCGTGAAAGCTCATTGACGCCTTGCTCGGAACGGGGTACGCCAGCGCATAAGCTGAAGTGAAAAAGTTTGATTTTTAACCGCAACCCGCGAGGACAACGTTTGCGTCTGACGATGAGATCGGCGGCGGGATAGTCGCCTTTACCAGCGTTGTATTTTCCTCGGAGCGTTGTCGCTATGGCGTCGTTGGCGGGGCCCTCGTCGGCGTCCAGCAGTTCCAGTGCAGTATCCGCCCCATGGCGGCAAGCGGTCAGGGCGCGCAAAAGCTCTTTTGCGCTGCATAGAGTGAGTTTCATATTCCGTACTCCGCTGTATCTGTCCCTGTCTTTCCGAGCATAACTCATGCCGGGACAGCATGTATGACCCGGATCAATATCTTCCTGAGGCGCCTATGTTCGAAGATGCTATATCGAAAGGCGCTATATCGAAAAGGAGAACCCTGACACGGAATTAATGCTATGCCGGTGACTGGATATTCATTGATTTGCCGCGTATAGATGTAGTTCAGGCGTTTTCGTGAAGGTGTTGTTTTGCATCGACGCAGCTGTCGGCGACGTCAGCTTTTGAACGCGAAACTGTTAGAGGGTTTTCACAATAATCATGTCATGGCCGGCGTTGCGTTCGCCAGGTGTGACGGTAGGAGGTGGTTCGTGTCTTCATTGCCCAGCGCCGTTTTTGTAAATACGCATGGCGTCGTAAATAACCATGGCGCTAAGAGTTGTTTTATATGTGGGCTGACTGTACAGCGGGTTGTGGTGGGCGCGGCGGCGTCAGCGGATCTGACTTGCGATAACCCGGAATGTCGACGTCTGGCGGAGCGCCGCGCTTCAACCCCGCCAGCCCTGTTTGACGCACAGGTGAAATTTCACCGCCAGCGGATGCAAGAGAGAAAGGTCCTCGCGGAAGCTGAGCAACGCCGAATAGAAACTCAAAGCGCAGAGGAAGCAAAGCAGAATCAAGCGCTGTATGCCCACCTCGCCAAGTCGGAAGGCCTTGATCCCGAAGGCGCTCCGGTCATCATTCCCACAGCGTCGACGCGCCTCGCCACGCTGCCGAAACACCGTATCCGGCAGTACCGCGATTTCCTGACGCAAATTATCAGCGAAGCCTGCATGCACGGCTTTAAGGATACGGATGACGAGCTTACCAGTCGCGCGCGCGCGGAAGTCAACAACAAGCCTTTGGAGCATTCCGAAACCCTGGCCAATATGAACATGCATCTTTGCACCATGTGTAAAGGCGGCTGCTGCACCAGTGGGCGTGAACACGCTTATCTGTCGGCCAGCGTTATTCGGCGTTTTATGCGGGAAAATCCCGAACTTCGTCCTCGCCATGTTCTACAGCTCTATCTGGACAAACTTTCCGGTAAGTCCATACGCGGTTCTTGCATCAATCATACAAACAAAGGCTGCAGTCTCCCGCGTGAGATGCGTTCAGACATTTGTAATGGCTACTTTTGCGACTCGCTGAAAAGCTTCAACCGCAAATATGCGCAAGAGACGCCGCCGGCGCGCATTATCGCCATCGCCAGGGCGCAGGATAATTGGAGCCGCTTCCATCCCGAGCAAAGCAATGACGTTGTCGCCGTCGCAGTGGTGTCGTCGGATGAGGCGAAACTCCTGACATTGCCTGAGAATGCCGACGCATAGATCAGCGTCGGCGTGCTACATCATTCGCTTTCAGATATCTAACTCCGCCTCGTCCAGATACTCTGGGGCTGAGGCGCGCCAGCCCAGTTCATCGGCGATGCGAAGCCTTAATGCATCCGCCGCCACACTTTCGCCATGGGTGACATAGGTGTGCCGGGGTGGGTGCTTGAAGCCTCTCAGCCAACTCATAATCTCTGCATAGTCCGCGTGCGCGGACAGACTCTCCAAATTGATCACCTCCGCTTTCACCGGGAAATATTCGCCATGAATTTTGACTTTTTCCGCGCCGTGGGTGAGGGCGTCCCCGCGGGTGCCCGGGGCCTGGAATCCGGCGAAGACGATCGTGTTGCGGTGGTCCGGCAACAAAGTCTTTAGGTGGTGCAGCACTCGACCGCCGCTGGCCATACCGCTGGCTGAAACGATGATGCAGGGAAACTTCCTGCGATTGAGTTCTATCGATTCCTCCACGGTGCGGACAAAGTGCGTGCCCTGATCGATCAGGGCGCAGTCCTCGGCACTGAGGCGGTGTTCTTTGTGATAGTGGCAGAAAATCTCGGTGGCGCTGATCGCCATCGGGCTATTGAGGAACACTGGCAGGTCGGGGATGCTGTTGTCGGCCTTGAGTAACTGGATCAAGTAAAGCAGGTGCTGGGCGCGCCCTACGGCGAAGGCGGGAATCAAGACAACGCCGCCGCGTTTGGCGGTGGCGTTAATTGCCTCGCTGAGTTGCGCGCGCACATCGACTTTGTCATGCAGACGGTCGCCGTAAGTCGACTCCACAACCAGATAGTCCGCCGCCGCAATAGTTTCCGGCGGGTACATGATGCGATCTTCCTGCCGGCCCAGATCGCCGGAAAATACGATGGAGCCCTTGGCTCCGCTCAGTTGCACGCTGCCCGCCCCCAGAATATGGCCGGCGCGGTGTATTTCCGCAGTAACCCCGTGGATAGGGGAAAACTTTTCATGGAAATCCACGGTTTCAAAATGCTTCAGCGCTTCCCAGGCGTCTTTTTCCGTGTACAGAGGCAATGCGGGACTGTGTTTGGAAAACTTGCGCTTGTTGGCGTAACGGGCGTCTTCCTCTTGCAGAAAGCCGGAATCCGGCAGTAGCACTTTCGCCAGCGCAAAGGTGGCGGGGGTGCAAAAGACTTTGCCTTTGAAGCCATGTTTCATCAGGGCTGGGATGTAGCCGCTGTGATCCAGATGGGCGTGGCTGAGCACCACAGACTTGATTTCCGACACCTTGGCGGGGAAGGGTTTCCAGTTGCGCTCACGCAGGGTTTTCACGCCTTGATATAAACCGCAATCCAGCAATAACTTCCCGGAGCCATCGCTGAGTAAATATTTGGACCCTGTCACCGTACCTGCCGCGCCGAGAAATTTCAGATGCATTGTGAGACTCCCTGAAGAATTAAAGAAGCATTCCGTCTACTGTAATGGCGGAGTGAGCTTGGGTTTTTGATTTAACGCAGATAAGCCGTACTCGTGTTTATTACACTGGTCTTAGATGCGCCCTGATGTAGCCTGTTATTATCTTAGTCCAACGACGACGAATCAGTTGGCGAAGCCAACGCGGACCTGTTGGGGCGAAGTTCGAACAACTTGCGGAAAACACTATGCAGCAACGCGAACTTAATTATTTGTTTCTTAAACGGATCGGCATTAATACCCATCAAGAGCCGGTGGTGTATATGCGGCAGGATTGCCACGTATGCCGGTCGGAAGGTTTCAATGCGCACTCGCGGGTGCGGGTGACGACCAACAAGCGCAGCATCATTGCGACGGTCCATCAGGTCACCGACGGTTGGCTGTCGCATCAGGAAGCGGGTTTGTCGGACGCCGCATGGCGCCTGCTGGAGGCGGAGGACGGCGAGGTGGCTTATTTCAGTCACACCAAAGCGGTGGATTCGATGAGTCATGTGCGCGGCAAACTGTATGGCGCCTCGCTGACTCAGGAGAGCGCTGACGAGGTGGTGAAGGATGTCGCCGGCGGCTTGTATTCGGACGTGCAACTGGCGGCGTTCGTTACCGCCTGCGCCGGCAGCCGGTTGAATCAGGATGAAGTGGCGGCGCTCACCAGCGCGATGGTGAAGGTGGGGCAACGCATTGACTGGGGGACCTCGCCCATCATGGACAAGCATTGTGTCGGTGGTCTGCCGGGCAACCGCACCACGCCGATTGTCGTCGCCATCGTCACCGCCTGCGGCTTGCGCATGCCCAAGACCTCCTCCCGCGCTATTACCTCTCCAGCGGGCACTGCGGATACGATGGAGACGATGGCTCCGGTCAATTTAACGCTGGCGCAAATGAAAAAAGTGGTGGAGCAGGAAGGCGGTTGCATCGCCTGGGGCGGTTCAGTCAGTCTGAGTCCGGCGGACGACGTGCTGATCCGCATTGAGCGCGCGCTGGATCTGGACAGCGAAGGACAACTGGTGGCCTCGGTGATATCCAAGAAAGTGGCCGCCGGCTCCACTCATGTGCTGATAGACATTCCCATCGGCATGACCGCCAAAGTGCGTAGCCCGGAGTATGCGGAGCGTCTGGCGTCTCATATGCGCTATACCGGAGTCAAGTTGGGCATTCAGGTGGAGGCGATGTTCACTGACGGCGCGCAACCTGTCGGGCGAGGCATTGGGCCGGCCCTGGAAGCTCGGGACATTTTGGCGGTGCTGCGTAATCAGGCGGAAGCGCCGGCTGATTTGCGCGTACGGGCCCTGACGCTGGCTGGACGCTTGCTGGAGATTGGCGGCGTCGCCAGCCATGGCGCCGGCGTCGCCCGCGCCAGAGAAACGCTGGAGTCCGGTGCGGCGCTGCACAAGTTTATGGCCATTTGTGAGGCGCAGGGGGGATTTCGCGAGCCAGCGCTGGCGCCGCACTGTTACGAGGCCACCGCTGATCGGGTCGGGGTGGTTTCCTTCGTGAATAACCGTTTCGTAGCCAAACTGGCGAAACTTGCGGGAGCGCCCTCAAACTCGTCTGCAGGTGTGGACTTCCATGTTAAATTGGGGCAAAAGGTGAGGGTGGGAGAACCGCTGTTCAGCATCTATGCGGAAGCGCCTGGCGAATTGGCGTACGCACTGGACTTTTTGCGCGACCATCCCAATGAAATCCGTATAGAAGAGGAAAGTCTATAATGTTGCTTTACAACCTGGCGCCGGGGCATCCGGTGGCTGAGAGACTCGCCGCCGCCCCCGGGATGGACGTCGGTAACTATCAATTGCGACAGTTTCCCGATGGGGAAACCTATATTCGCATCGAGGGGGAAGCGCCGAACAAGGCGATTGTGTGCGCCGATCTTTCCAGTCCGGATCAGAAGATACTGCCCGTATTGCTATTCGCCGCTACTCTGAGGGACTTGGGTGTGGAGCATATCACCCTGGTGGCGCCCTATCTGCCCTACATGCGTCAGGACATCCGTTTTCATCCAGGCGAAGGAATAACGTCGCGATATTTCGCTCGTATGATTTCCGCCCACTTCGATCGTTTGCTGACCGTCGACCCTCATCTACATCGTTATCATTCATTGGATGAGCTATACAGTATTCCCGCTCGTTCATTGGCGGCGGCGCCGGCGATTGCGGACTGGATTCGCACCCATCTGGACAAGCCGGTCATCGTTGGGCCGGACAGCGAGAGCGATCAGTGGGTCAGTCATGTGGCGGAGCTGGCGGGATGCGACCGTCTTGTGTTCAGCAAAACCCGTCTCGGCGACAAAGACGTCATTATCGACGCCAGGAATGCGGAAAAATATCGGGAGTACTCTCCGGTGATGGTGGACGATATCATTTCCACTGGGCGCACCATGATTGAAGCTGCGGCGGAGCTGGCGGCGGCGGGTCTGCATCAGCCTGTCTGCATCGGCGTGCACGCGGTGTTCGCGGATGACGCCTATCACGCGATTCAGGCGGCCCCCATTGCGCGGACGGTCAGTTGCAATACCGTGATTCACGCCACCAACGGCATTGATGTTGGCGGGTTGCTGTTGCAGGCGTTGCAGGAGCGCTGATTCGCCTGCGTTGGTTACATGCGGAAGCTGACGCCGTTGCCGCCGTTCATTTTTGCTTCGGCCAAAGCTTCCCGGGCGCGCTCCATCAAATCTTTCGGCTCCCAGCCTTGACTGGGAATGTCGCTGGACAAGCCGATGCTGACAGTGACGCTGAAGCGGGCTTCATCCACATGAATCAAAGTGGCTTCCGTGCGCGAGCGAATCTGCTCCGACAATTGCAGAGCGCCTTCAGCGGAACAATGCGCCAGCACTAGCACATAACAATCTCCTTCATAGCGGAAAATGCTGTCTCCGGCGCGACGCGTCATCGAACTGATCAGTTTGGCCAGAACCTGCAGGCAGGTGTCACCGGCGAATTGCCCGAATTGCTGGTTAACCTTCTGGAAGCGGTCAATATCTATAAACACCAGTGACAGCGCGGATATGGAGCGGGAGCAGCGGCTCCACTCCTGCAGCAGCACTCGCTCGAAACTGGCCTTGTTCTTCAATTGGGTGAGCTGGTCGAACGTGGCGATTTCATTGAGCTGTTCATGGGCGACGGATAGCTTTTTCATTGCTTCATTCAGCTCTTCCGTACGGATGGCGACGCGGCGCTCCAGCTCGTCGTTGGCTTGCTGCTGCGCCATCAGCATCGATTGTTCCGCTTCCCGTGCGCTGCGTTCACGATGCAGCGCCAGCTCACGCATGGAGATATGGCGACGACGCTCGATATTGATGCGTTGCGCCAACGCCAGGGAGAAAATCATTACTTCGATACAAGCCCCGATCTGGGGCATGAAGCCAATAATGGTCAGATTTGGAATCAGCCCGATTTTCTCCAGAGAAATGGCGATGTTGCCAACCAGGAATACGGCCCAGGCCAGTGTGAAGTAGGCGGCGGTAGGTTCGCGGCGCGACCATTGCAGGAGACCGATGATCAGCCAGACTATCGATACCACTCCGGTGGCCAGTACGGCTATCTTGATGCCGGTGGCGTAGCTGGCGGAGAACGCAAGCGCGCAGCAGAACAGTCCGAAAAAGGCGCAACTGATGGCGATGTACGGCAGGATTCCCCCGCGCACATTGAGATTGAGAAAGCGATAGCCGAACAACGAAGCGAAAGTGACGCTACACCCTATGAAAAATACCAGGCTGATCTGATTCCATTGCGGCGAATGCGGCCAGATAAATTGAAATGGCGCCCCATGCAGCGCCAGTTGCACGATTGCGATGGACACCACGTAGCCTACATAGTGCATGAAGGTGAGATCGCGAATCACGAAGCCCAGCGCGAGATTGTAAGCCGCCATGGCAAGCATGATGCCGCTGAACAGGAACTGAGCGGCGAGTTTCCACTGGTCAGCCTGCACGAAGGCGGTGGGGGACCAAAGGTCCGCCGGTAATTCCAGAGCCCCCTGTGTCTGGATGCGGATATAAACCGTCGACTTGCTGTGAGGCTTGAACTTGAACGGAAAAATAAAGTTGCGGTGAAATACAGGGCGTTCGCGGAAATTGAGCGTGTCGCCGCTGTGATAGGCCTCTACGACTTTTTCCTCTTCCGTCAGGTAGACCCGGATGTCGTCCAATACCGGATAACTGATTTCCAGCCAGCGTTCTACCGACTCAGCGCCGGCGTTGGTGACGCTGAAGCGAAACCAGCGCGGCGATACGTCAAGTCCGAAGTTGGGATCGAAGCGATTGTTCTGTCGCCATCCCATGGGGGCGGTTTTGCGCTCCAGAATATCCTCGATTTTAATTTCTCCATGATTTTCCGCCACCCACCAGAGGTAGGGGGCCACCTCCAGACGCTCTTGACGGGAGGTGAGCTGGATGGAGTTATAAGTTGAAGCGAAAACCTGCGCGCACAGCAGGAATAACCCGCACATGGCGGCGCTGCGAAGAAGGCGTGAGGCCGCTCTATGTTGGCGGCGTGGTTGGGCGCATTGAATAAGCCCCCGAAAAGAGCGTATAAAGTTCACGATTTTGAATAGTTCCCGCGCTCGATGGGTATTGTTGTCATAGTTCTATCAATTTATAGCCGATGTTATCGAATCCTGTAGAGCCGGAATACGGAAAGGGGAGACTTATCTTCATGAAAGCTGTGATATTGGACGCCGAAAGTCTGGGCGCGGACGTCAGTCTGGACTCATTACAAGAACATGTAACCGCCTTCGATAGCTACGCGGCGACAGCTCCGGAACAAGTGGCTGAACGCATCGCCGGCAAGGACATCGTTATTGTTAACAAAGTGGTTTTGAATGAAGCGCACATGATCGGCAGTCCTGAACTAAAACTGATCGCCGTCACCGCCACCGGCGTCAACAACATAGATATGGCGGCGGCGAAGAAGCATGGCGTGGAAGTAAGGAACGTCGCCCACTACGGAACCGCCACTATTGTGCAGCATGTATTCTCCATGGTGTTGGCGCTGTCGAATAACCTGCTCCGATACACGGCAGCGGTAGAACGGGGAGATTGGGGAAGCGCCCGCCAGTTTTGTCTGATGGATTATCCCATCCGAGAGCTCAGCGGTAAGGTGTTCGGCGTCGTTGGATATGGGGATTTGGGACGCGCGGCCGGCGCAGTGGCGCAGGCGTTCGGCATGGAAGTTAAAGTCGGCGCGCGTCCGGGAACGGAGCCCGGCGTGCGGGGTGGCGTAAATTATCTGCCGATGGAGGAACTGCTGTTTCAGACGGATGTGCTCAGTCTGCACTGTTTGCTGTCCGAAGATACGCGCAATATGATCGGCGCGGCGGAGCTGGCTTTGATGAAGCCTGACGCCCTGTTGATCAATACGGCGCGTGGCGGACTGGTTGATGAGGCGGCGCTGGCGGATGCTCTACGTAACGGTCGTCTTGGCGGCGCCGGGTTCGATGTATTAACGGAGGAGCCGCCGGTGAATGGCAATCTGCTGCTGGCCCCGGATATTCCCAATCTAATTATTACTCCCCATTGCGCCTGGGCGAGTCGGGAAGCGAGACAGCGACTAGTGGATAAAACCGGAGACAATATTGCGGCGTTCGCCCACCGTGAAGAGCGGCAAGTGCGTTTATAGCGAGCAGGTAAACTGTATTGGAAGGATGCGCCGCAACCCTGAAAAGTTGCGGCGTTAGAAATCGCCGGCGCCTTCCGGGCCAACGACTTCAATCATTCTGATTAGCGGTAAATATTACATCCTTATTGTTATTACGCTGTTGCGCGACGCCTAAGGTCGGCACTATAACCGGCGTTAATTATGAGACCAGCCAGCTTTCAACTTTCTCTTTACCGAACTTTTGTTTCCACTCGTTCAGCAACTTGTGATTGCCGCCTCTGGTTTCAACAACTTCACCGGTTTTTGGATTTTTATACACTTTTAAAGGACGACTGCCACGACGCTTGTCTTGCTTCGGCGAAGTCTTTTCTTTGCCGTACATCTTCAATACATCCTCCAGAGTGACGTCGTATTTGGCCAGCAGATCTTCCAGCTTCTTTTTAAACTCCAGTTCTTTCTTCAGGCCTTCGTCTTTCTCCAGACTTTCGATCTTTTTTTGCAGTGCTTCAAGCTCGGCAATAGCGGAATTATAAGCGTTTAATTTTTTCATTCTTATCTCCTCTGGTTAATGCAACAACGGCGTTCTGGTTTTTATAGTCGTTAATAGTTTAAATTTCCAGAAAATTATAAGAAATATTATTATCGAATGTTAATAGGAGGCAAATAACTTTCGTCTAGAATATTAAAGGCGCATGACCCCTGTCTCATTCTCCCGCCACTAAAGGTAGCTGTCGAGATTCTGATTTTCATATTCAGACGTCTTTTAATCCAGAGCGCACCACCCATCTTGAAATAGAAAAAAGCCAAGCGCGGCCTTAAGTTGGAAACGCTATCGAATTGGGGAATAGCTTCGCTGGGAAACTGGATCGAGCGCAGACAATCACTTTGACTTATTTAGGCGCGGTATTATTGAGAGAAGCCTCCTGCGATGTTTCAAACTTATGTCGGGACTTTAAAATACGCCATATAGACGGGTCGTCAACTTACGCAGGAAAAGGCGAATTGGATTAATCTCTCTGAGTCGAAAACCGGAAAGCTTGTTTCCCCTAATACCTCGAACCTAAGTCTGGCCAGAGGGCTTCTGTCGATACGGAAAGAACAGTATATGCAGGAGAGTTGGCGTTTTTAAAAGAGGGGCCAGGTGGCGCATAAGTAACGTCAGGCGTTCATTGTTGGCCTGTGGTAAAGTTCCCGATTGAAGCAATACGAGTTGAGATGGCGAATATATGTGGCTGCAGAAAGAAATACGCTTGAAGCCCAGGCAACGGGGCTTTCATTTAATTACTGATGAAATAGTGCGAGAACTTCCGGAAATCAAGACATTCAGAGTTGGGATGATTCAGCTCTTTATAAAGCATACATCCGCTTCTTTGACGATAAATGAAAATGCGGACCCAACTGTTCGCCAGGATTTTGAAAGCTATTTCAATCACGCGGTTCCAGAAAATGAACCCTATTATCGTCATCTCGATGAAGGTTCTGATGATATGCCGGCACATCTTAAATCCAGCCTGTTGGGGTGCAGCGTCAGTCTGCCTATTACTGACGGATGTTTTAATCTTGGAACCTGGCAAGGGGTAGGACAGTTGCGAACACCGCAATCATGGCGGAGTGAGAAAAGTGGTGGCGACCATTTGGGGGGAATAGAGATTCTGCTTTAAGCGCCGTGCTTTTGGCGTACATACGGACCAGTTCATTGATATACAATGTTTTTACCGGGCTTTTCCAACAAGCCTTTCAAGACGCCCATTTTTATGTCATACGTACGCCGTGCAATGGCGAGCGCTGCTGTGATGGCGGCGTGCGTGGAGTGGCGGCTACAATTTGGAGAGATCAACACGGGATGGCTGCTTTTGAACAACCTGATAAGTCTGAGTTCGGCGCAAAACGAGAACGACTATGAGTAAAGCGACGATTGAAACCTGGGTGTCGCGATTGGATCGCTGGCTTTGGGAGAACGAAACCGGCGGCGCCGCAGGCGGCGTGATGCGGGTATTGTGGCATAGTGCGCGCGTTTTGTTTGCGGTGGTGCGCGACGTATTATTCGGCCATGTGACGCTGCACGCGATGGGATTGGTGTACACGACGCTGCTCTCCATCGTGCCGTTGTTGGCGTTAAGTTTCTCCGTATTGAAAGGATTTGGCGTTCATAATCAGCTGGAGCCGCTGCTGGAGAATGTTTTCCAGGCGTTCGGGGAAAAAGGGCCGGAACTGGTGCAAAACGTGCTCGCATTTGTCGACAATGTCAAAGTCGGCGTGTTGGGCTCGGTGGGCCTGGGATTGTTGATCTATACGGTCATCTCTCTGGTGCAGAAGGTGGAGCGCTCCTTTAACGAAATCTGGCGGGTGTCGCAGATTCGCTCCCTGGCGCAACGATTCAGCTCTTACCTTAGCGTCATTGTTGTCGGTCCGTTGCTGGCGTTTTCCGCCATGGGCGCCACGGCGACTCTGGTGGGGACGGACATGGCGCAAACCGTCTTGAGTATTGAACCTTTTGGACGGCTGTTTTCTCTCGCCACTCGTATGGCGCCCTATGTCATCATCGTGGCGCTGTTCACCTTCATGTATCGCTTTATCCCCAACACCAAGGTGCGCACCCGGTATGCGTTCATAGGCGGACTCGGGGCGGGGATCGCCTGGCAGACTACAGGTTATGTGTTCGCCAAGTTTGTGGTCGGTACATCCAACTACGAAGCGATTTACTCGGGCTTTGCTGTGGGCATCCTGGTCCTGATCTGGTTGTATATCTCCTGGCTGATCCTGTTGATGGGGGCGTCAGTGGCGTTCTACGGCCAGCATTCCCACCAGATCACCCGACAGCGGCGGGTGCGCCCCTGTGCGGTGATTGACGAGCGCACAGGGCTGGCCCTGGTGTACAAGGTGGCGAAAAAGTTTGATCAGCAGGGAGGAGGCGAGAGCATCTCTGATCTGGAGGATACTCTATCGGTGGGGCCTGAGACGATTCAGCGCATTATCGACAAACTGTTGAAGAAGGGCGTGTTGGCTATTATGGGGGACGAAGCGGATTCGCTGATTCCCGCCCGCCCTTTAGACCGCATTACCCTGGCGGAATTGATGCATGTGCTGCGTTCGCCGGAGCACAGTCTGCCTGCCTCCTTGTACTCAGATAAGTCTGTGGACGCTATCGCCAAGGGAGTGACGGCGGCGATGGAGGCGTCGCTAGGGCAAATGACCCTGGCTGCCTGGGTGCGGGGCGAGGAGACGGTGGTCAGAGAGGCGACGTCGCCGGAGAGAGCGGCGAGTTGAGCAAGGGCGCATCGGCGCCCTTGTCATTAAATTTCAAACTCTATACGGCCTTTGCCGTCGCTGTCTTTTTCCACTTCAGGATTGCATAACAGGATGCGGGAAGAGGCGATCTTTCCGCCTTCCAGCACCTTTGCTTTGAACTTCTGGCCTCGTTCCTCCGCTAACTGCTTTAGTGTCTTCAGTTGCTCTACCGTCAACGCTTTCGTGTCGGACGGATAATTCAGTTCTGCGGGGGAAGCGATGGCGCAGGTTTTCACTTGCATGTCCTCTTTGTCCAGCAGCAGTTGGCGGAATTCGTTGACGAAGGCTTGTTGTTCGGGGCCGACGTCGGACTGGCCGGCCTGATATGGCAGGGGCTGGATACGGACTTTCAGCGCCTGTTCGCCTGCGAACTTCACTACCGTGACGACATTGGCGTAGGGCACGAAGGTTTTGATGAGATAGCCGCTGGCGGCCTCAAAAATGGCTTTTTGAGCAATCAGGGCGACAAAACCGCTCCAGCCGAAGCTGGGACTGTCGACATCACCGGACAGGGGCATGGCGAGCTCCACGTTGCCATTGCCATCTTTCAGCATCCCCAGCGCCACGTTTAAAGGTATCGCCCCGCCTTTCTGGATGGCGTTGGCGTCAGCGCTTTTGTCCGCTCCTAAATCCATGCCGCGCAACATGATCTTGGTGTCGCCGCTGATGCGTCCTTCATCAATAATCATGGCGAGGTTCATATCAAACTGTCCGTTGTTGATGTCGTAACCCAAGGCGTCGCTCAGGTAAGGTGAAACCGGCGGCAGGTTGATTTCCGCAATATTGGTGCGGGTGTCGAGTGACAGCTTGGGAGCGAACGGCCAGATGCGTGTGTCTGACTGAATCTTGGAGTACTGGTCGGTCTGCGCATCCAGGGTGACGTGGAAAGCCTGCTCTGGGTTCTCAGTAGTCAGGCTTTCGGCGACCAGAGAGTTAATGCGGATATCCTGTTGGAAAGGCGGCTTCACACCTTCGTCGATGAAGCTGAGCAACGAGTCGCCTTTGATGGAGATTTGGTTGATCACCAAATTGAATGGCGAGTTTTCCGGCGCTTCGCTTGCAGGCGGCGTCTCAGCGGCGGACTGAGCGTCGGTTTGGGCGTCGGCTTGCGGCGTCTGCGACGCTGCTTCGGAAGGGGAATTCGCTGACAGGGGGGCCAGGGTAATCAGGTTGCGTTCTTTGTCCAAATGCACATTGGAACGTATGTCGCTGAGCTCCACCATTTCAATAAACGCCCGCTTGTCGCTGGCCTCCACATTCGACACAAACAGAGTTCCCGCCTGCAATAGCGGCGGCAGCTCTTCATTGTCGAGGGCGGAGCGCGACAGCACCAGATTCTGTGAACTGATCTGATCCACCTTGACGTTAAGCGCCTCGTCCATGCTGAAGGAGACGGGCGTCAGGTCCAGTTTGTCCCATCCAGCGAGGATGTAGCGTCCGGCGCTGTCGTTGACGCGGGTTTTGCCGCTGTGGATCTTGCCGTTGAAGGCGACTTCCGGATCGCCCCCCGGCGCCAGGTTGATTTGCAGCGGGTTCAGGTCGATGCTGGTGATGTCGCTTTCAACAGTCATGTCTTTAAGCTTCAGGTCGACCTGGGAGATATCCAGCTTTTTGGTGGTCGTGGTCAGCGTCAGGGCGCCGTTGCGCCAGTCCACTACGATTTCCGCACTCAGATCCAGACTGGCGTTGCTGTCGCGCAGATCGGCGGGCAGATAATGCGCGAACTGCTGCATTCTCGCCTTAAGCGAACTGATGTCCAGCCACTGCACGAACTTATCCGGGCCGACGCGAAATTCGGTGGCGAGGACGATATCGGCGCCGTTCACCTGAGTCATCACATCTGCAAAGCCATTCCACTCCGCGCCTTTGCCTTTGATGTTTTTCAGGTTGAGGCTGAACAGGCGAATTTCGTCTTGCAGGGGCGCTTGATCAGCGGCGTCTGCTGGCGGCAGCCGACTTATATTGAAGGCGCAATTGCGCAACTGAATGGAGGGCAGGCTGATCGTCCAATCCTCGCCCGCCGACTCTGGAGCGGGGGTGGCGGACTCCTCGACTCCAGTGGGGAAAAGCACCCCGGCGACGCGCCAGCCTTCCTGCTCCTGCGCGATATTCAGTTGCAGACCGTCCAGGGCGATTTTGTCGACGACCACGGTGTTTTCAAATAAAGGCGCCAGCTGCGCGGAGACCTGCAGGGCTTCGAACTTGAGCTCCAGTCCTCGTGGGGTCGTGACTTTGACGCCGCGGCCATTGATCTCGGAAGTGAAGGGGTTGATGGAGAGGGATTCCGCAGAAAAGTCTGCGTTGTGCTCAGCGAAGTATTTGGTGAGCGCGTCTTTGGCGACGTAAGGGCCGAGCCCCCAGATTCCCAGAATCAACAGACAAAGAATGCTCAACAGAGCAATTAACGTTCTGCGGATGATTCGCTGCATATCGGCGCCCTTGGTGTTTTTTCGTGGCATCCCGCGCAATGGCGGAGTCTTTCTTGATCGTCGCCCGCCGCTTCGACTTGTTGGCGTTTGAATGCCGAAAGCTGAGTCGTGTCAGAAGGTTACGGAAAGTTTAGCCAGTCCTGCGCGGCTATCCAAGGGGAAATACGCCATCCACTGGCTTTGAGTCTCCTGCGCGGTCACATGCGTGAGATTTGGCCCAGCACGTCGCAACGCTCAAGGATCATCCTTTCATAGGATTCGACCATTGCAAGGTTGCTGGAGCCGCACGACTTCCGGCTGTCCAGGTACCGAATAAGCCGCTGTACGTCTCTGAACAGCTGTCTTTCCAGTCGGTCCTTTGAGCTGGCGTTGTGCGATGACTTTGTTGGAATGTTATTGATCGCCATGAATGTCACACTCTGTTACTTTTTGCGTAATTGTAGATAAATAACATTGCATGTCAAAAGTAATAGGCCAAAAGTATTAATAAATTTGTGGCGCGCCTCTCGTTTTTGGCGTTAATTTGATCAAGTGAACACAAAAAATACCTGCGCCAGCCCGGCTAACGCTCCCAATACGCCGCCAATGGCGATCAATTTGATCTCGTCTTCCTGAAAGCAGGGCCGCAGCAGGTTCTGAAACTCTTCCGGGGATAACGCTTCCATGCGGGTGCGCATGATGCTTTCCACCACAATGGCGCGCTCTTCGTTAAAAAGCGGGTCCTTGAAGGCGGTCTTGGAAATTTCCAGGGCTTTTTCGCCGACTTTCTTTTTCAGTTCAGCGAACGCAGTAGGGCCGAAAGCGATCTGAGTGATGGGCTTGGCGACCCCGGTCGTCACGTCCACCAGCGGCTTGACGTGTTTCTTCACCAAGGCGCGGGTGCGCGCCCCGTTGGGACCATTGAGCATGGCGTTGACGATGTTGCCGACAGTCAGAATATCGTGGGTGACGATGCGACAGAAGGTCGCCGCCACCTGTGGCTGTCTTTTCAGGAACAGCCCCTGAACGGTCAGTGGACCGACCTTGGTGGGGTTGAGAGGGCGGAAGATAAGATTAAGCGCGATCCAGTTGGTGGCCCAACCCACCAGAAAGCCGCATACCGGCAGCACCCAGTCAACGGAATAAAAGAACCAGAGCGCCATCTGTAAAACGCCGAAACCAAATCCCAGCCAGAGTCCGCTGTGAATCAGAAAGCGAAACTCCGCCGCGCCGCATTCCAGAAAGATGCGATTCAGCAACTCCTTATCCGCCACCAGCCGCTCCGTCACCATGTGTTTGAGGTCCAACAGGTCTTCGATCTGATGACCGATGTCGCTCACCAGATTGTCGATCAGTCGCGGGGCGTTTTTGCGCACGCGTTCGTAAACCTTGTTTTTCACTGCTTGCGGCAGGTTTTCCCACAGCGTGCGGTGTTCCGACAGCATGATTTCGTCAACATATTCCTCCACCCGGGGCAGCATGCCGGCGACAATGTGACCGGCTAACGCCTGTGGATCGATTTGCTCGAATAGCTCCTCCACCGCTCCCAGCTTGGAAATGGTTGAATCCACGCTGATGACCGCCATTTTTCCGGCCTTCGAAGGAATGATGCCCTGCCATCCGAAGAAGGGGCGAAAGCCAATAAATTCAAGAGGATAAAAGGTAAGTTTGATCGCCAGCCAATTGGTGCTCCAGCCGATCAGGGCGGCGACCAGGGGGATGCTCAGATACTTCCAAAACTCGGGGTTCTGTAACCACTGCCAATCCATCGTTTCACTCTCTCTGCAAAGGTGGGCGCGCTATTGTCATTAAAATGTCATAGGTTATGCACACTAATTGAACGTGGCGTTGAAGCGTCAAAGTTTTGAAACATGCCCGCCGTTTTCGGAGGGAGTCAATAATAGACTGAAAAATAAAAGGAAAAGAAAGCCCTAAAATACGGACGGGCGCACATTTGTTGAACTGAGGGCAAAAAGCGGCCCGGTAAAGCCGCTTTTCCACAAAGTTATCCACAGTTCGCCCATTTTTGGGGCGGTATTTCAGGACGAAATATCGACGTGCTCAGGGGCGTTCGAAGAAGTGTATGTAAGCGCCCGCTTTCTCTTTATCTATTGGGTGGAAAGGGGGCGGGGTTTATTTCGCCGAAGAGTCGCCGGCGTCTCCCCATAGCCACTGCATCAACGCCAGCGCCGCCACGGGAGCGGTTTCGGTGCGCAGAATACGTGGGCCGAGTGGAGCATGCACAAAACCATGACGCTCGGCCAAAGCCACTTCCTCATCCGTAAAGCCGCCTTCGGGCCCAATCAGCAGGCAGACGCTGGCGGGAGGTTGCGCCGGGCTCCAGGCGCGCGCATCGCCGGGATGCAGGATCAACTTCAGATCCGCAGTAGCGCTTTGCAACCAGCTTTCCAACGGCGTGACGTCGCCGATGTCGGGAACGCGGGCGCGTCCGCATTGTTCGCAGGCGCTGATTGATACTTGCCGCCAGTGACGCCAGCGTTTGTCCTGGCGTTCTCCATCCAGGCGCACTTCGCAACGCTCGCTCAACAGCGGCGTGAGCGCCGTGACCCCCATTTCCGTGGATTTCTGCACGGCGTAGTCCATGCGTTCGCCCCGGGACAATACTTGCCCTAGGTGTACGCGCAGGGGAGACTCCGCTTCGATCGCCAGCGGTTCGGACAGCGCCACTTCCACATCCCTGCGGCCCACCGCCAGGACTTTGACGGGAAAATCGCGGCCGTCCCCACTGAATAAATGAAACGCGTCGCCGGGACGCATGCGCAACACGCGCCCGACGTAATTGGCCTGATCGCCGGTCAGCGTCAGTTGGCTGAGACCATCCAGAGGCTGGTCGATAAAGATTCGGTTGTTTCTCAAGTTCAGTCCTTAACCGCCAGTTGCAATCCATCCCAGGCCACTTTGGCCAGGTGCGCGATTTCGTCTTCGCTGATCACATAAGGCGGCATGAAGTAGATGACATTGCCCAGTGGACGCAGCAGCGCCTGATTCTTCAACGCATGCTCATAAACCCGTATGCCGCGCCGTTCCTGCCAGGGGAAGGGCGCGCGAGAGGCCTTGTCCTGCACCATTTCAATCGCCAGGATCATGCCAGTCTGGCGGACTTCCGCCACATTGGGGTGGTCTTCAAAATGCGCGGTATGCTCGCGCATGCAGGCGGCAAGCTGCTTATTTTGCTCAATCACAGGCTGATTTTGGAAGAGGTCCAGCGTCGCCAGGGCCACACTGCAGCCGATCGGGTTGCCGGTGTAACTGTGGGAATGCAGAAAGGCGCGCATGGTGGCGTAGTCGTCGTAGAAGGCGTCATAAATGAAGTCGTGGGTCATGACCACGGACAGGGGCAGATAACCGGCGGTGAGGCCTTTCGACAGACACAGGAAATCTGGTGAAATATCCGCCTGCTCACAGGCGAACATCGTACCGGTGCGACCGAAGCCGACCGCAATCTCATCTGCGATCAAGTGCACGCCATGGCGGTCGCAGGCTTCCCGCAATAGCTTCAGATACACTGGGTGATGCATGCGCATGGAGCCGGCGCACTGCACCAGCGGCTCGATGATCACCGCCGCGGTTTCATGGGCGTGTTTCTGCAGCGTTTCCTCCATGTGCGCGAACTGGCGGCGGCAATACGCCTCCCAGGATTCGCCCGCCTCCCGGTGGAAACAATCGGGACCGGGAACGTTGATGACCGGTTTAAGAAGCGCGTTGTAGGTTTCTTTATATAAGGCGACGTCTCCCACCGCCAGGGCGCCCAGAGTTTCGCCGTGATAGCTATTGCTGAGATTGATGAAGCGGGTTTTGTTCGGTTGGCCGCTGTTGCGCCAATAGTGGAAACTCATTTTCAGCGCCACTTCCACTGCGGAGGACCCGTTGTCGGCGTAGAAGCATTTGTTGAGGCCGGCGGGCGTTACTTCCGCCAGTCGCTCCGACAGCCGCACCACAGGTTCATGGGTGAAGCCGGCCAGGATGACGTGCTCCAATTGCTCTATCTGGGATTTGATGGCGTCATTAATGTAAGGATGACTATGGCCGAACAGGTTCACCCACCAGGAGCTGACCGCGTCTATATAGCGATTGCCGTCAAAATCCTCCAGCCAGACGCCCTTGCCGCTTTTAATTGGAATCAGGGGGAGAAACTCATGATCCTTCATCTGGGTGCAGGGGTGCCACACACGCTTGAGGTCGCGTTCCCGCAGTTCTGCGTTGGTAGTCAATTCCAGGCTCCTAATTTTGTCCGGTAAATTCGCCGCCTATTGTGACATAGGGTGGAGCCCGGGTGGAGACTGGCTGTAGGTCGACAAAAGGCTTAATCGTCTTGGGTCTGCACGTTGAAAACTTTTTCCAGCATCATGGAAAGTTCGCGGGGTTGCGTCGGGGGACTGAACAAATATCCCTGGCCGTAATCGCAGCCGGACTCCCTGAGCACGGCCAGTTGTTGCGGCGTTTCCACGCCCTCGGCGACGATTTTCATATCCATGGCGCGCCCCATCTTCACCAGGGCGTCCATCAATACTTCCTCCTTGGTTTGGCGGCCGAGATTGCGAATCAGCAAGCCGTCCAGTTTCAGCATGGAGATAGGCAGATCTTTCAGCAGGGTGAGGGAGGATGCGCCGTGGCCGTAGTCGTCCAGAGATAGCCTGACGCCCATCTGATGCAGCTCTATCAAACAGCGGCGGCTTTCTTCGAATTCGTTGAGCAGATTGTGTTCGGTCAGCTCCAGCACCAGTGAGCTTGGCGGAACTTCGCTTTGCCGGATGATGTCGCGCCAGCGCTTGATATGTTGCGAACTAATCAACTGGCGCCGGGACATATTGACGGCGATGAACGGTTGTTGACCGGCGGGTCGGGAATACTGCCACTCCGCCGCCAGGTTGAGGGCGTTTTGCAGCAACCACTCGCTGATCTGGACAATATTGCCGGTTTCTTCCGCGATAGACATGAACTCCCTGGGGTGCAGTTCGCCGAAGCGCGGATGCAACCAGCGCAGAAGCGCTTCGGCGCCGGCCAGCCGCATATTTTTCAGATCGATGATGGGCTGAAATTCCAAATGGAACTGTTCATTTTGCGTGGCCTCTCGGATATCGCCCTCCAGCATCAGACGGCTGGCGACGGCCTCGTTCATGCGCTCCTCAAAAAAACGATACTGATTGCGGCCGTTGTCCTTGGCCTTGTACATGGCGATATCGGCATTTTTGATCAGAGTGGAGGCGTCTTCGCCGTCTTTGGGAAAGAGCGTCACGCCAATGCTGGCGCCGATATGGAGTTCGTAGTCTCCCACGCTGAAGGAATCCGCCAGTTGTTGCAGCAGCATTTTGGCGACGTGGATAGCGTCGGTTTCTTCCCGTAAGTGAGGCAGCACCACGGTGAATTCGTCGCCGCCCAGGCGCGCCAGCATGTCGCTTTCCCGGAGGCGTGACTTGAGGCGGGTGGAAACCTGTTGCAACAGCTTGTCTCCCACGCCGTGTCCCAGGTTGTCGTTTACTTGCTTGAAGCGATCCAGGTCGATGAACAACACCGCCAGACGCGCCTGCTCACGCTTGTGACTGGCTATCAGCGAGTTGAGATGCTCAAACAGGTAACTACGATTTGGCAACCGGGTGAGAGGGTCGTAGTAGGCTTGCAGTCGAATCTGCTCCTCACTGCGTTTGCGATCAGTGATGTCGTGGACGATCAAATACAGGTAGGAACTGGCCTTGTCCTTGATGTCGGAGACGTACATCTCCACCAGACTGGAGCGGTTGTCGCCGCGTCGGGCGGCAATCACTGTCTTGCCGGATTGCAGGGACGGCAGCCAATTCTCACCCAGCATTTCATTGTTTTCAGAGAGAAATAAACGCGAGGCGGAGATATTCCCCATCATTTCGCTGGAAAAGCCGAAGAAGTCGCAGGCGGCGGGGTTGGCGTCGATGACCTTGTTGTTCGTGGGGTCGAGAATGATCTGCACGGCGTCGCAATGCTCAAACATTTGTCGGTAGCGGCGCTGGCTGCTCTCCAGTTGTCCGGCGGTAAGAAAATAACGTTGTATGAGCGCAGCGAAGAGTACGATTAAACCCGCCAGCGCCATCTCCGGCGTCATCTGCTCAATGATGGCGCTGCGTATGGTGGATTGCTTCACGCTTAGCAGCAAATGCCAGGACGTTTCATCGATATTGGTGCGAATCAGGGCGTAGCCTTTGATTTCCAGAAAGGTGTCGGTGGGGATGTCCTTGGGATGAGAAATGAAGTTGTCGACGCCTTTCGGTAGGGCTTCTGGAAAGGTGGCGGCGGTTTTCGCGTGGGACGACGTCAGTGTCGGATGAGCCAGCAATTGATGCGATTGGTTGACGACAAACAATTCTCCCGCCGACAAGTTGGGGTTGATTACGAACTCTTTGAGAACATCGAGGGTAATATCAATGGCCACCGACCCAAGGAAGACGTCGCTGGCGTAGATAGGCGCTGCGGCGGTAACCATCAGTCCTTCCCCAAACTCGTCGACGTACACGCGGGTCCAGAAAGGCGTGCGTTCAGGGTTGTGATAGGGCAGGGCCAGGGTAAAGAACTCCAGTGACAGTGACTCATTGGTGTAGGCGAATTTATTGGAATCAATCCAGGGCGCAATATAAAGAAAGCGGTTCTGGGAGATGTAATAGACCCAGTTGGATTCCGGCAGATTTTCTTTGGTTGCGCGGAAGATCGGCGTCAACGACAGCGCCATTTCTATTTCGCGATAGTAATTCGGCTGGCGTCCCTGGATATTCCCCAGACCGGTAAGGTTGCCTGCCTGATCCGTGGTGAATGGCGGTTGCAGGGCATCCATGTCGAAGAGATTACGAGAGGGGTCGTAGACGATATTGGCGGACAGATCGCTATAGAGATGTTCCTCGTGATGGTTCAGTAAATAACTTTCCGCTGCGCGGCGCAGAATGGCGATATGCTCCATGATGCGACGGGTGGACGCGCTGACGTTCTTCTGCGTCTGCTGTAGCTCCACTTGCATGGATTGGTAGTAATTGCGCGTGCGCTCGCGGTAATCAAGCAGGATCAATACGACGCAGGCTATGAGAATAAACAGCAGCGCTGCGAGTCTGCCCGCGGTAGCCCCCAACTTCATTATTAGCCTGCCCCCTGGTTTATGGATTCAGTATAGGTAATGGCCGGGTATTTGGCGAAACGCCGGGCGTTGCGGTGAAGTAGCAGTGAGGCGGATAAGAGAAGAACCGCCGTGACGGTTATCGATGCGGAGAAAGTGAGAGCAGGAGGGTAGCGGGAGAACGGCGAGACAAGCGAAGGGTCTGTTGGGTAACAGACCCTGTCTTTGAGGCGAGGTTGGAACCTGGGTCAGAAAGAGATCTTGTCGCCCAGGTTCAGATTGTCCCAGACCGCCAGACTTGGCTCCGCCTGGTTCAGGGTGTAGAAGTGGATGCCGGGAGCGCCGGCGGCGAGCAGACGTTCGCACAGGCGCGTCACCACTTCCTCGCCGAATTTGCGGATGCTGGCTGAATCGTCGCCGTAGGCTTCCAGCTGTTTGCGCACCCAGCGCGGAATTTCCGCGCCGCACATGTCGCTGAAACGGGCCAGATTGCTGTAGTTGGTGATCGGCATAATGCCGGGCACGATGGGCAGATTCAGGCCTGCTTTTTCACATCGTTCCACAAAATAGAAATAGGAGTCGGCGTTGAAGAAATACTGAGTGATGGCGCTGGTGGCGCCGGCCTCCACCTTGCGGCGGAAGTTGTTCAGGTCCGCTTCGGCGTTTTGCGCCTGGGGATGAAACTCAGGATAAGCCGCCACTTCGATAGAGAAGTGATCGCCGGTGCGCTCGCGAATATAGCTGACCAGCTCGTTGGCGTAGCGCAGTTCGCCGGGGGCGCCCATGCCGGAAGGCAGGTCTCCGCGCAAAGCTACAATGCGCTGAATGCCGTTGGAGCGGTACAGGTCCAGCAATTCGCCGATAGACTCCTTGGTGGCGCCGATACAGGATAAATGGGGCGCAGTGGAAATGCCCTGTCTGTGCAGCGTCAGTACGGTGTCGATGGTGCGCTCGCGGGTGGAGCCGCCGGCGCCGTAGGTCACGGAAAAGAAATCCGGCTTGCGCTTGGCCAGCTTGTCCCGCACAACCTGCAGTTTTTCCATTCCCTCAGGGGTTTTGGGAGGGAAGAACTCAAAACTGAAGCGCCGTTTAAACTGAGTTTGGGATTCCATTAGCGTATTGCCTCCGGTTTAGGGAATCTCTCTGAACAACCGGCGGCGCGGGGGACCGCGCCGGACCGGCGATCGATCAGTATTTGTAGTCCGTTGGTTTGTACGGACCTTCCACTTCCACGCCAATGTACTTGGCTTGCGGTTGAGTCAGCTTGGTGATGACGCCGCCGAAGCCTTGCACCATGTAGCGCGCGACTTCTTCGTCCAATTGCTTGGGCAGAACGCGTACGTACAGGTTCTTGGGCTTCTCATCCGCAGGCAGGTCTGCGAATTTACGCTCGAACAGGTACATCTGCGCCAGCACCTGGTTGGCGAAAGAGCCGTCCATGATGCGTGAGGGGTGACCGGTGGCGTTGCCCAGGTTCACCAGACGACCTTCGGAAAGCAGCAACAGGTGGTCATTTTGATCTTTGTTCCGGTATATCACATGCACTTGCGGCTTCACTTCTTCCCATTCCCAGTTATCGCGCATGAAACGGGTGTCGATTTCGTTGTCGAAGTGGCCGATGTTGCACACGACTGCGCCGGATTTCAGCGCTTGCAACATGTACTTGTCGCAGACGTTGACGTTGCCGGTGGTGGTGACCAACAGGTCAGTGTGGCCCAGCAGGTCGCGGTTAACGCCATCGGCGGCGCCAGTGTTGACGCCGTCGATATAGGGAGACACGACTTCATAGCCGTCCATGCAGGCCTGCATGGCGCAGATCGGGTCGATTTCGCTGATCTTGACGATCATGCCTTCCTGACGCAGTGACGCTGCGGAGCCCTTGCCCACATCGCCGTAGCCGATGACCAGCGCTTTTTTACCCGCCAGCAGGTGGTCGGTGGCGCGCTTGATGGCGTCATTCAATGAGTGACGGCAACCGTATTTGTTGTCGTTCTTGCTCTTGGTGACGGAGTCGTTGACGTTGACTGCAGGCACTTTCAGCTCGCCTTTCTTCATCATGTCGAGCAGACGGTGAACGCCAGTAGTGGTCTCTTCGGAAATACCGTGAATGTGATCCAGCATTTGCGGGAATTCATTGTGCAGAATTTCAGTCAGGTCGCCGCCGTCATCCAACACCATGTTGGCGTTCCAGGGCTGGCCGTCTTTGGTGATGGTCTGCTTGATGCACCAGACGTACTCTTCTTCGGTTTCTCCTTTCCAGGCGAATACGGGAACGCCAGCCGCCGCGATCGCCGCCGCCGCGTGATCCTGAGTGGAGAAAATATTACAGGAGGACCAGCGCACTTCCGCACCCAACGCAACCAGGGTTTCGATCAATACCGCGGTCTGGATGGTCATGTGGATGCATCCCAGGATGCGGGCGCCGGCCAGGGGCTGTTGCGCGCGATATTTTTCACGCAGCGTCATCAGCGCAGGCATTTCGCCTTCGGCGATGTCGATTTCTTTACGTCCCCATGCCGCCAGGCTGATGTCCTTGACCTTGTAGTCGCTGAAGTTATCTACAGATTGTAACTGAGCCATGTTTGGTGTCCTATTGCTGATCCTAATGAGGGGGGCGGAGCGAGTCCGCCGGAAGTCTCGGTCTGTTGCAAAAAGAGCCTCAGGGGAGGCTCTTTGCTATGGGAATCAGATACCGGCTGCGGCGCGCAATGCGTCGGCTTTATCGGTTCTTTCCCAGCTGAAGCTGTCGCCGGTGCGGCCGAAGTGTCCGTAAGACGCAGTCGGACGATAAATCGGACGTTTCAGGTCCAGCATATCGATCAGGCCGCGCGGACGCAGATCGAAGTGCTCGCGCACCAAGGTGGCGATTTTGTCGTCGCTGATCTTGCCGGTGCCGAACGTGTTCACGGAAATAGAGGTGGGCTCCGATACGCCGATTGCGTAGGACACCTGAATTTCACACTTGGCCGCCAGACCGGAAGCGACGATGTTTTTGGCTACATAGCGGCCTGCGTAGGCTGCGGAACGGTCAACCTTGGACGGATCTTTTCCAGAGAACGCGCCGCCGCCGTGACGAGCCATGCCGCCGTAAGTGTCGACGATGATCTTGCGACCGGTCAGACCGCAGTCGCCCACTGGGCCGCCAATGATGAACTGGCCAGTTGGGTTGATGTGGTATTGGGTGTTGCTGTGCAGCCACTCTTCCGGCAACACGTGCTTGATGATCTCTTCCATTACCGCTTCACGGATGTCGGACTGCTTCACGTCAGGCGTATGCTGAGTGGATAGCACCACCGCTTCAACCGCTACCGGCTTGCCGTTTTCGTAACGCAGAGTCACCTGGCTCTTGGCGTCTGGACGCAACCAGGGCAGGATGCTGTTCTTGCGCAGGTAAGCCTGTCTTTCCACCAGACGGTGGGAGTAATAAATCGGAGCGGGCATCAGCACGTCAGTTTCATTGGTCGCGTAACCGAACATCAACCCTTGGTCCCCGGCTCCCAAATCTTTTTCGCTGGCTTCGTCCACGCCCATGGCGATGTCGCCAGACTGCTTGCCGATAGCGTTCAGTACTGCACAGGACGCGCCGTCAAAGCCAACGTCTGAGCTGTTGTAACCGATATCCAGAATGACGCTGCGGACGATGTCTTCCAGGTCCACGTAAGTGTTGGTGCGCACTTCGCCGGCGATAACCGCCATGCCCGTCTTCACTAAAGTTTCAACCGCCACTCGTGCGTTCGGATCATCTTTAATGATGGCGTCAAGGATAGCGTCAGAAATCTGATCCGCCATCTTGTCCGGATGGCCCTCAGATACTGACTCGGAAGTAAAAATGGAATATTCGCTCATCGCATGCGTCCTTATGGTTAAAGATTACAATGACTGGGGTGGGTTGATGTTGCGGAACCTTCGGACTGACATGCGGCTTCGCCGGTCAGCGCTCGGTTCCCGTTCTTGGGCAATAAAAATTGACGCACCTGGATTTGAAACCCATTGCGCACGCCTATATAAATGCTTTCGCCTTCCGCCAGGCCCGACTGCGCTCCCCAACGGGAGATTTCAGTGCTGTCGAAGCCCAGCCACAAATCGCCGCAGGACTCTCTGGCCCAGGACTGATCGTGGCGGCTCAAGTCGCTCAAAATCAACATGCCGCCGGGGCGCAACAAGGCCGCGCAATCGCGAATCATGTCCGCCGGCGACGCCACATGGTGCAACACCATGTTCATCACAATCACATCAACGCTGACGCTCTGTTCGAGGGCGCTACGCGTATCTCCTACGATAAAGCGCACGTTCGACAACTGTCTGGCGTCCGCAAAATCGCGTGCTTTCTGCAACATTTCCTCGGAGTTATCCAAGGCGATGACGGAGTCCGCCATCTGCGACAGGTCTTCCAGAAAGGCGCCTTCGCCAGGGCCGATTTCCAGAAGCCTGTTGACCTTCTCGCCGGCCAACTGTTGTTGCAACATATCCCGCACAGGCGTGGCGTATAACGGATATTCCGCGATCAACTCCTGGTGCGCCTGGAAATGCTCAGCGTACCGGGAGAAAAACGCCTGACTCTGCTGTGCGCGTTGTTCACCTACATTGCCAATACGGTCGCGGGTGTCCGTGGTCAGCGGCAACAGGTCCAGATTGCTGTACAACTGCAGCCGCGCCAGCTCGGCGCTGTCGTCGCCGGCCAGAATAGGACGTCGGTAGAAAATACTGTTGCCCTCCCGCTGGGCCTCCACCATCCTGGCCTTGGCCAACACTTTCAGGTGATGGCTCATGGCGGATTGTTTGACGTCGAATATCGAACACAATTCCAGCACCCCGTAGGCGTTCCGTTCCAGGACACGCAATATTTCCAGACGCAACGCATCGCCGCAGGCCTTATAAACGCCAGCCAGTTCTGCGTAGTCCGCAGCGGCTTCGGTACCTGCGCTGTCGCTGTGTGGGAGCATGGAATCATTCATAGGCCAAAAGTTTAGCAACATCAAAAAATGCGTACAAGAACTATATCAAAAAAATTTGATATAGTTTCTCTGGCGCAAAAAATGGGCTGTTTTTTGCAGTGAATGGCAGTAGGACAAGGCGGCGTCGCCGCCTTGGAGACGGGCTTGAGGGATGAACGGGCGGTAAACTGGGGGATTCGGGCGATGAAATTTGCTCCTGCCTCTTTAATGTATGAAAATACGCACTCGTTTTTGACCCCCCTAATCACAAACCAAAACTCGATCTGAGAGGGAGTGAGCTGAATGCCATCTCGTAAAGAACTCGCCAACGCCATTCGCGCGTTGAGTATGGATGCTGTGCAAAAAGCCAAGTCAGGACATCCCGGAGCCCCGATGGGTATGGCGGACATTGCGGAAGTGCTGTGGCGCGACTATCTGAACCACAACCCGACCGATCCCTCCTGGATTAACCGCGACCGCTTTGTTCTGTCCAACGGTCATGGCTCCATGTTGTTGTACTCCCTTCTGCACCTGTCCGGATATGATTTGGGCATCGAAGACCTGAAAAACTTCCGTCAGCTACACTCCAGAACGCCAGGACACCCTGAATACGGCTACGCCCCCGGCGTGGAAACCACCACCGGTCCTCTGGGGCAGGGTCTCGCCAACGCGGTGGGCATGGCGCTGGCTGAGAAAGCGCTGGCGGGCCAGTTCAACCGCGACGGCCATGACGTCATCGACCATTACACCTATACGTTCCTCGGCGATGGCTGTCTGATGGAAGGCATTTCCCACGAGGTGTGTTCTTTGGCGGGCACTTTGGGGCTGGGCAAACTGATCTGCTTCTATGACGACAATGGCATCTCTATCGATGGCGAAGTGGAAGGCTGGTTTACCGATGACACGCCCAAGCGCTTCGAAGCCTACGGCTGGCAAGTGATTCCGGGCGTCGATGGACACAATGCCGACGCCATCAAGCAGGCGATTGAGCAAGCGCGCGGCAATACCTCACAGCCGACGCTGATCTGCTGCAAAACTATCATTGGTTACGGCGCGCCCAACAAGCAGGGCAAAGAAGAGTGTCACGGCGCGCCTCTGGGCGATGACGAAATCGCCGGCGCGCGTCAGGCGCTGGGCTGGACCCACGAGCCTTTCGTGGTTCCCGAAGATATTTACGCCGCCTGGAGCGCGAAAGAAAAAGGCGCGGCTCTGCAACAAGCCTGGTCCGAGAAATTCGCTGCATACCAGCAGGCGCATCCTGAATTGGCGGGAGAGCTGCTGCGTCGCAGCGCCGGCAAACTGCCGGAAGACTTCGCCGCCAAAGCGGACGCTTATATCGCTGAGTGTCAGGCCAAAGGCGAAACCATCGCCAGCCGTAAAGCCTCTCAGAACAGCATCAACGCATATGCTCCGCTGTTGCCGGAACTGTTGGGCGGCTCCGCTGACCTGGCGGGCTCCAACCTGACTATCTGGAAAGGCAGCAAAGGCGTTAGCAAAGAAGACGCTGACGGCAACTACATTTATTACGGCGTACGCGAGTTCGGCATGTCCGCCATCATGAACGGCGTGGCGTTGCACGGCGGCTTCATTCCTTACGGCGCCACCTTCCTGGTGTTCATGGAATACGCGCGCAATGCAGTGCGTATGGCTGCGCTGATGAAGCAGCGCTCCATCCTGGTTTACACCCACGACTCCATCGGTCTGGGCGAAGACGGGCCGACTCACCAGCCGATCGAACAGCTGGCGAACCTGCGCACCACGCCAAACATGAGCACATGGCGTCCCTGTGACGCGGTTGAATCCGCTGTCGCCTGGAAGAGCGCGATCACTCGTGAAGACGGTCCAAGCGCGTTGATTTTCTCGCGTCAGAATCTGCCGCATCAGCCACGTGATGCTGAACAGGTAGCGAATATCGAGAAAGGCGGCTACATCCTGAAGGATTGCGCGGGCCAGCCTGACCTGATTCTGATCGCAACCGGTTCTGAAGTCGGCCTCGCTGTCGCCTCTGCTGAAGCATTGACCGCGCAGGGTCACAAAGTGCGCGTTGTGTCCATGCCGTCCACTGACGTTTTCGACAAGCAGGACTTCCACTACCGCCAGCAAGTACTGCCGTTGGAAGTGAGCGCTCGCATCGCGATCGAAGCGGCGCACCAAGACTTCTGGTACAAGTACGTGGGGCTGGACGGTCGCATTGTGGGCATGAGCACTTTCGGCGAGTCCGCGCCTGCGAACCTGCTGTTCGAAGAGTTCGGCTTCACCGTGGATAACGTGGTGGCCCAGGCGCAAGATCTGTTAGACTCGCTGGATGCATAAATCCACTTACTGACAGAAGAACGCCTTAGCGGTATGACCCATCGTATTGCCATTAATGGGTATGGCCGGATCGGGCAAAGCGTGTTGCGCGCGTTGTACGAATCCGGCTATCGCCAATCCATGGAAATTGTCGCCGTCAATGAGCTGGCGGACGCGGAAACCATCGCTTACCTGACGCGTTATGACACCACCCACGGACGTTTCCGCGGGGAGGTGTCTTTACGGGACGGGCAACTGATGGTCAATGGCGACAGAATCCGCATCCTGCGGGAAGAAGATCCGGCCAGGGCTCCCTGGGCGGATATCGGAGTGGACCTGGTGCTGGAATGCACCGGGGCCTTTTCCGATCGCATGACCGCTGAAAAACATCTGCGCAGCGGCGCCAGTCGCATGCTGTTTTCGCAACCAGCCGAAGCCGACGTGGATTACACCGTTGTATACGGCATTAATCAGGACGGGTTGCGGCAAAGCCATCGCATCGTTTCCAACGCCTCCTGCACCACCAACTGCATCGTTCCCATCATTAAAGTGCTGGACGACAATCTCGGCGTGGAGCGTGGGGTGATCACCACTATCCATTCAGCCATGAACGACCAGCCGGTCATCGACGCCTACCATCATCATGATCTGCGCCGCACGCGTAGCGCGATGGCGTCCATCATTCCGGTGAACACCGGTCTGGCGAAAGGCATAGAAAGACTGTTGCCGTCCATGGTCGGTAAGTTTGAAGCGAACGCGGTGCGGGTGCCGATTATCAACGTATCCATGATGGACCTCACGGTGTGCGTATCCCGTGAGACGGATATGGAGGAAGTCAACGGCTTGCTCAAGGCCGCCTCACAGAACGCTTACACTGGAATCCTTGGCTTTTCCGAAGAGCCGCTGGCTTCCTGTGATTTCAACCACGATCCTCGCAGTGGGGTGGTGGACGCCAATCAAACCAAAGTCAGCGGCGGACGACTGATAAAAATAATGGCCTGGTTCGATAACGAATGGGGCTTCGCCAATCGCATGCTGGATACATCAGCGCATTGGCTGAGTCTTTAGCGCCAGATCCCGGCCGCCGCGGCGCTCGCCGGGATTTTCCTGCCGACGCCATAGGGAAGGGTTTTAAACGATAACAACTGTTTTGTTGAAATGAGGAACTGTTATGTCTGTGATTAAAATGACGGATCTGGATTTGCGCGGCAAGCGAGTGTTGATCCGTGAAGACCTGAACGTGCCAGTCAAGAACGGCAAAGTGACGTCCGACGCGCGTATCCAGGCGGCGCTTCCCACTATCAAATTGGCGATGGAGCAAGGCGCCAAAGTGATGGTGATGTCTCACCTGGGGCGCCCGGAAGAAGGACAGTTCTCCGAAGAAAACTCCATGCAGCCCGTGGGCGCTCATCTTTCCAGTTTGCTGGGGCATGACGTACCAGTCGTGCGCGACTACCTGGACGGCGATTTCGAGGTGGAAGAGGGCGGCCTGGTTCTGTTTGAGAACGTACGTTTCAACGTCGGCGAAGGCAAGGACAACGAAGAGCTGTCCAAAAAGTACGCCGCGCTGTGCGATATTTTTGTCATGGACGCCTTCGGCACTGCGCATCGCGCCCAGGCTTCCACCCACGGGGTCGCCAAATTTGCGCCAGTGGCCTGCGCCGGCCCTTTGCTGGCCGCGGAGCTGGAAGCGCTGGGGCAGGCTTTGGATAAACCACAAAGACCCATGGTCGCTATCGTGGCGGGCTCCAAAGTATCGACTAAGCTGGACGTGTTGAACTCTTTGTCGGAAGTCTGCGATCAGTTGATCGTCGGCGGCGGCATCGCCAATACTTTCCTGGCGGCGGCCGATCACAAAGTCGGCAAGTCTCTGTGTGAAATGGACCTGCTGGACACGGCTCGCAGTATTGCGGCCAAGGTGCAAATTCCGCTACCTACGGACGTTGTTACGGCGAAAGCGTTCAGCGAGAGCGCTGAAGCATCCGTTAAGCCGATTGCCGAGGTGACGGACGATGATATGATTCTGGATATCGGGCCTCAGTCTGCGGCCGCCTTGGCGGAGCTGCTTAAATCAGCTAAGACGATTCTGTGGAATGGTCCGGTCGGCGTGTTTGAATTCGATCAGTTTGGCGACGGCACCAAAACCCTGGCTCAAGCCATTGCTGAATCGGATGCGTTTTCCATCGCCGGCGGCGGGGACACCCTGGCGGCGATCGATAAATATGGCGTATCTGAAAAGATTTCGTACATTTCCACCGGCGGCGGCGCCTTCCTCGAATTTGTGGAAGGCAAGACCCTGCCGGCTGTGGCCATGCTGCAAAAGCGGGCCGCAGAGTAAGTTTTGGGGACAGACTGTAGTCAGATTGTCGGCTCAGAAAACGCGACGGGCGAAGTATCCGTCGCGATGGTCGATGCGAGAGATTAATTAACTAAAAATTGAACACTATAGGGGATGAGAAATGGCACTGATTACCATGCGCCAGCTTCTGGACCATGCGGCTGAACACGGTTACGGCGTTCCTGCATTTAACGTCAATAACCTGGAGCAGATGCGGGCCATTATGGAAGCTGCGGACCAAACCGACAGCCCAGTTATCGTGCAGGCGTCTGCGGGCGCCCGTAAATACGCCGGAGCGCCGTTCCTGCGTCACTTGATTCTGGCGGCGATTGAAGAGTTTCCTCATATTCCGGTCGTGATGCATCAGGATCACGGCACTTCGCCGGCTGTATGCCAGCGTTCCATTCAGCTGGGCTTTTCCTCCGTCATGATGGACGGTTCCCTCGGGGAAGACGGCAAAACCCCGACCACTTATGAGTACAACGTCGACGTTACCCGTCGCACGGTGGAAATGGCGCATGCTTGCGGCGTTTCCGTGGAAGGCGAGCTGGGCTGTCTGGGCTCTTTGGAAACCGGCACGGCGGGCGAAGAAGACGGCATTGGCGCTGAGGGCGTTCTCAGCCACGATCAGATGCTGACTGATCCGGATGAAGCGGCGGACTTCGTCAAGAAGACCCAGGTAGATGCGTTGGCGATCGCCATCGGCACCAGCCACGGCGCTTACAAATTCAGCCGTCCGCCTACAGGCGACATCCTGGCGATTGATCGCATCAAGGCGATTCACGAGCGTATTCCCACCACGCATTTGGTTATGCACGGCTCTTCCTCCGTTCCTCAGGACTGGCTGGCGATCATCAACGAGTTCGGTGGAGAGATTGCGGAAACCTATGGCGTGCCAGTGGAAGAAATTCAGGAAGGCATCAAGTACGGCGTGCGTAAAGTGAACATCGACACCGACTTGCGTCTGGCCAGCACTGGCGCGATTCGTCGTTTCATGGGGCAGAACAAGTCTGAATTCGATCCTCGCAAATACTTGGCTGTAGCCACCAAGGCTATGAAGGAAATCTGCGTGGCGCGTTATGAAGCGTTTAACGCCGCCGGTCAGGCCAGCAAAATCAAGGCAATGTCGTTGGAAGCCATGTTCCAGCGTTACGCCCGTGGTGAACTTGATCAGAAGATCAACTGATCCGCTGACCGCATAAGACCTTAAGGAAGGGAATGACCCGCCGCAGATAATGCGACGGGTGTTCCCTTTTTTATTGTTAATCTTGGCGCAAGGCTGATCATGCTAAATTAGCCCGGACCGCGAGCCCGTGATTGGTCTATGCTGAACAGACGTCGGTTTGAAATCCGATGCGAAGATAGCGGCGGCGATGAATGCCTCGCCAAAAGGAATCTGGGGCGGGCCGGCCCGACCTGAAATTAAGGTTTGATTTTTTCATGACGCCATTCTGGGACAGAGAACTCCTGCGCAAGCAACTGCGTCCGATTTCATTTAAAGACGCGCCCCATCTGACTGAGATAGAAAAACACTACTGCAGTTACTATCGCATCGATAAAGAAACCCGCATAACCGGCGTGGCGCATCGTCTGGGTTACTTTGAGGCTATTGGTTATCGGCTGGCCTGTCATATGTATACGCCTCCCCGGCCGCGCGGTACGGTATTTGTGTTTCACGGCTACTTTGATCATGTGGGACTGTTCGGGCACTTGGTTGAACATTTGTTGCGCGATGGCTACGCGGTGGTCGCATACGACTTACCCGGTCACGGACTGTCCAGCGGAGAGACCGTTTCGATCAAGAACTTTGCTCAATATCAGTCTATTTTGGAAGCCTGTCTGATGCTGTGCGACGGCCATATGCCGAAACCCTGGATGTCCGTGGGGCAAAGCACGGGCGGGGCGGTTTTAATAGAGTATCTGTTCAGTAACCGGTTTACGCCCGAAAGCAGCCCATTCCTGCATTGGGCGTTTTTGGCGCCATTGGTGCGTCCGCAGGGGTGGCGCTCTGTGATAATGCTGCATACCTTGTTTGGGCCTTTTATCCGTACTTGGCGTCGGGTATTTATGGCCAACTCCAACGACCCCGAATTTATTAAATTTCTCAAAGACAAAGATCCTTTGCAGTCGAGGGCGGTGTCCATTGACTGGGTTGGCGCGCTGCGACGGTGGGTAAAACGTATTGAAAGCACGGACCCTCTGGAGCAACCTGTCACCATCGTGCAAGGTAAGGAAGACACTACCGTGGACTGGCGCCATAATATTCCGCAATTACAGCGCCTGTTGCCAAATGCGGAAGTGCAATATCTGGAGACTGGACGTCATCAACTGGTAAACGAATCGCCAGAGATCCGCGCAAGGGTCTTTGGCTGGATCAGTGAAGCTTTTGACAGAGCTATCGCTGATCAGCGTTCAGCTTCTGTTAAGAAAAATGAAACTAGAATTACCGCCAACTCTGATAAATCTGGAGATAGAGAATGAAATTTAAGCTTTGTGCTCTTGTAGTAGCGGGTTCCCTGGCCGCTGGATGCCAAACCTACGATCCCTACACCGGGGAGAAGAAAACCGCTAACGCAACTACCGGCGCTGTCATCGGCGCGGTTGCTGGCGCAGCGATCGGCGCAGCCACATCCAGCAAGAAAGACCGCGGCAAGGGCGCACTGATCGGCGCAGCCGCAGGCGGCGCTGTAGGCGGCGGCATCGGCTACTACATGGACAAGCAAGAGTCCGAGCTGCGCCACCGTCTGGAAGGTACTGGCGTGCGCGTCGTGCGTAACGGCGACGAGATTACGCTGGTTATGCCTGGCAATATCACCTTCGATACCGGCCGTGCGGAAGTGAAAGCGAACTTCTACGACACACTGGATTCAGTTGGTCTGGTGTTGAAAGAGTTCGATAAGACTATCATTCAGGTTAGCGGCCATACCGACTCTACCGGTAGCCTGGACCTGAACCAGCGTCTGAGCGAGCAGCGCGCCGGCAGCGTTGGTCGTTACCTGATTTCACAAGGCGTGTTGAGTTCGCGCGTTCAGACTATCGGTTACGGTCCGCGTTATCCTGTGGCCACCAACAGCACGACCGAAGGTCGCGCAGCCAACCGTCGCGTTGAGCTGAAACTGGTGCCAATGCAAGGCTAATACGCCAGCAGCATTTGTTGAAAAAGCCAGCCTGAGAAGGCTGGCTTTTTTGTTTGTGGGACAAACACGGTTAAAGTCTCGGTTTAAACTATGCTTAAATCGACCTGTCGCCAGGGAGCGGTTCCTCTGGCGGGTTACTATCAGCTAGATGTCCATTTATGTTTGCTCACCGTCCGCGTTTTGCAGAAATGCGACCTTCCCTGCGTTAACCTCTGAGCGAGCATTTTGATCATGCGTTTCATAAGGAGCGGAAAACGTGTCTTATGCAGATTACCGTCTGTTGGAAAGCAGTACTTCACACAACCGCAGGGTTCTGGTGATTGAGGACGATCAGGACACGGTGGACCTCATGCGTAGGGTTCTGGAGCGTCGGGAAGTTCGATGCCAGTGCGAATTTGTGGACAATGGCGCCAAGGCGATGTTCAAGGTCCAGAATGCTCATTTCGACCTGATTCTGGTGGATCTGGGGTTGCCAATCGCCAGTGGCTATGAAGTCATGCAGGCGATCCGTAAATCGGACCATAATCGTTTTACGCCTATTGTCGTTCTGACGGAATCCACCCATGAACGTACAGCGATTGAGTGTTATAAATCGGGCGCATCCAGCTTGATCAGCAAAAGAATGGAATATGGGATACAGGACTTTTACGACACCATTTACTCGATCTTCTATTACTGGTTATCGAAAAATGAGTTTCCCAAGACGGAGTATTAGCGATTCATAGGGCTGGACTGAAGACGCGGGAAGCTGCCAGGGCAGTTTATGACTGCCCTGGTGATGCATTAATCACATGCGTGAGGGTTGGTTCTCCTCACTGACATTGATTATTCAGGACTGTACCTTGCCCTTCAAACTGGAAGTTGGGGCCGCCATTGCTCTCGTTATCGCAAAAGTTATTATTTCGCACATTCATCCCAGTATTTTGGCTCATTACGCGTACGCCGCCGTTACCATATACCTTTGGGTAACGCCAGCGTCCACTGGAGCCCCAGCCGTTGCCGTGCACTTCGTTTGTCTCCTTGCTTCCTGAGGCAATGGTGGTATTGTCGCCATTCTCCACATAGATGCCCCACCATTTGCACCCTTCTACTGTGTTGGCTCGTACATCTACGTTTTGACCGTTCTCAATGAATATACCCATGCGATCGCAATTGTATATTTTATTCCCCGAGATCTTGACGTCGGGCGAACCTGCAAGGACATGTATGCCGTAAAGAGTATTACGAATAACGTTGTTTTTAATGATATTCCCGCTACCAGAAGGGCCGTGCACATCTTCGCCGACGCCAATTCCTCGGCCTAACGTCTTGTCGTTGGGGTCGCCCACAATTGTATTGTCTATAACGATGTTGTCGTATTCACCTGTTCCGTGCAGATCAATGGCGTCTTGTTTTGTGTCTTTGAAGTAATTGTTGTTTACAGTGATGCCATGGCTGGGTCGGTTAGTTTTTTTGTCGCCTTGAATCACTACGCCGTGACGAATATCGGGGCCATAGAAGTAGCTGTCATCCACTCTGCCTCTATCACACCCGTTTGTATAGACCACGCCATAGCCATGTCCACCCTTTTCTGTAATAGTCGCATCCTGAAATCGAGAGTCAGCGACTCTGCCGTTGATGGTGTTATTAAAGTAAATGGCATGCTTTATGAACCGATAAAAGCTGCTTTCATTAACGCTGACATTTTCAGAATCTATGATGGAAATTAGCTGGCTGACTCCCTCTGGATGGATGGTTTTCAGTCTCAGCCCGGATATGGTGACCGAAAACAGGTGCCTGCCTTTAATTAAGGTCTGATGTTCGTCGTCATTGCCCTCACTGGTGTATACCGCAGTAATCGTCGATTTGGCGTACCCCGCGCCTTTCAGGTTAACACGGCTCTTCAGTATGATTTCCTCGTGGGTGTGAAAGGTTCCTTCAGGAATGATGACGGTATCGCCATCGCGAGCGGCGTTAATGGCGGCGTTGATGGCGATGGAGTCATCGTCTCTGTGATTATCTGGCGTAGCGCCGTAGTCAACAATGTTCAAATTGGTGGCGAAACAGGCGCTGGAGAGCGCGCACCCAAACAGGGCTCCTAGTGCTGATTTCATAAAATATCCTTTTGTTTCTAATGCTTAGGGTAGTAGGCAGTGTGCAGGCTCAGCAGCAGAGGGGCAATATGGGGTTTACCCTAAGGAAAGATGTTAGGGAAAATCCGGTTCTATGGGCGGAGGGTCAATTGGCTCTGTTCTTGTGATTATTGAGCAGGCAACGATCGCCTAACGTCAGCACGTCGATTAACTCCGCCAGTTTCCGGGTGGCTTCGGGAGTGCGCTCCAGCAACATTTTCACTACATACTTGAAGTGAATGTCTTCCTCCCAGCGACTATAAAGGGTGTCCAGCGCATGCTGACTATTGCGGGACTTGCGAGGCCCGTTGACGCCAGTAAGCAGGTAGTAAGGTTCCTGCTCAAAGTAGTGACACAAGGCGAGCAGCTCCGGATAGTCCGGCATTTCTGTGCGGTTGTTCAATTCCCACTTGGCGTATCGGCTGCGGCAAAGCGGGTGGGGGCGATGCTGTATTAAGGGCAGGAGTTCATTGACGCCATCCACGACCTTTTGCTGGGTATAGCCGAAATGACTGCGCAGCTCTTTCAGACGCTGTGCAAAGTCGCTTTTTCGAAATTGGCGGGGCTGGTGGAAAAATTCCGCATTCATGATTCTACCGCTCTGCTTTTTGAAATGTTCTGAAAACAAACATTATTCAGCATATATGCTTTGTTACGTTCCGCCATGTAACAATCGTGCGTTTTTCAATGTGCTCGGAGTTGTTATAAATGCGTTACATCCTGATAGCGAACTGTCGCCAAGTTTGTCCCGGCGGTGGGTGTCCCGGATGGCTAGAGGGTGAGGTACTGGTTAAACCACATGGAGATCAAGAATAGTGAACGCATTACAACTGATTGTGAGACTGCTGCTCGCCACTGGAATTTTCCTGTCCGCCTCCGTCGCCGCGACGGACAAACCAATATTACTGATCGGCGCTTCTTACGCCAGCGGCGATACGCCTCTGAACTCTGACTTGCAGGGGCCTTTGGCGGGGATATCGGTTGGCTCTGGAGACTATGTGGATCTAGGGACGGCGTTGACTCGGTTTGGAGTAAAAGTCAAAAGCGAGGCGCAAGCAGGCGCTACGACCTTCAGTCGCATCAGTTGTAACCCGGTGTGCGGTTCCGCCCGATGGGATAGCTATTCGACGCAGTTGCAAAAGGCGTTATTGCGGGTGGCGCAGTACGATCAGACAGGCTTGACCGGATACAACGCCGATTACGTGATCATCAGCATTGGCAATGATTGTCTACATTCCGACTCATTTGGTATCGAACAATCTCAAACAGTTTTGTGCGGTAACGCCCAAATGAACGCAGTAGTGGATCGTCTGATCGCTATTGGCCGACAGGTGCTGGATCTTGGTTTAACCCCGGTATATCCCCTGTATCCCAACGCGGATGACTTGGATTTACCTCTGTTCGTAAGCCTCTCAGGGTTGGCCTGGGCGATGAGCAATGATGATTTCAACTATTTCGGGCGCTTATATGCGCATAGAATTCATGATGAGCTTGAAGGCGCTCTACTGGTGAACCCCTGGCGTACATTCGAGCATCGCGGCGATGGCATTCACCCCACTGAAGACACCATCATGAAAGCTGCGCGCAGAATTATGCGGACAATTCAAGAACATGAGATGTCTCCGCGCTGACCCTGGCGGTCTATAGTTAAGGCTGCGGGAGTGTTCTGCAGCCTTAACAGCATCCTCGTCTGCCACTCGGGAACAGGTGGGCATCAATTAGTCTGATCATCTCGGTATGTGATACTTCTCTCCCGAATATGGCTCTGAGTAACTATGAAAGTTAGGCTTTCAGATACCTTTTCCTTTCTGGAGATATACCGTGACGGCGATCTTTCATTTATATATCCTGCCCTGCCTGAAAATCCTTCTTGTTTTGGCTTTAGCCGTCATATTGTTTCTCGCCTGTCGTAACGGGCTCCGTCGCAGGTCGGATTATCCGTTGGACTGGTTCAGCTCCATCGCCGTACATCTGATTCTGGCCATTGGCGTCGTATCCGCCATCGGCGCTTCCATTCTGATACCTCGTAGCGTCTCCGGCATGGAAGGACTGGGCGTTTTCTATTTATGCGCGCTGGTTCTGTCTCCGGCTATTCTGGCCATGTTTGTCTGGGGGCTTTCCGCCATATATCGAGTTTCGATAGCGCATATCGCTTTGCTGTTGTTTCGTATGGTGATTGTGATCGCGGTCCCCGTCTGGTTGGCGGAGGGGACATCCGGTATTTTTATCCAGGGAAAATGGGATGCCAGACGTAGTCTGACCGCTTCGCCAAAGGCGGCTGAAGGCGTTATTGAATTAGTGGGAAATGAAGTATGGCGTATGCCTGATGGTGAAGCGATCAGGCATGCTGTTTTACAAAAGCCCGTGGGAACGGAGGTGCTGCGCTTGAACCTGGAGTTGGATGGCAAGCGCTATGAGGATATTGAGCACTTGGCGGTGACCTATGCATGCTGGTTGGATGACGAACTGCATATTGTCACTCCAGCGGAGTCGGAGATCGCTATCGGTTATATCTGGAGTTCTGACCCATACAGCAGCAATGAAAGCGCTATTCGCATCGACACGGACGCTTCACTCTCCAGCGACTACAGGCTGGACGAAGAGCGGGGCAGGCTGACGCTTCCTTTCCCGACGCCCTATAACATGCTTCGTTTCAGTCAGAGGGCTGGCGCAGCAGATAACCCAGTCTGGATGCAGGCGTCGTCAGCAATGGCCAATCCGCCGCGCTCCGCCGCCTGTCTGCATGGGAACATTGAGGTGGAGCCGAGATACCGGACGGTAGGTTTATTCATGACTAATAGCCGTCCCGGTAACGCCAGGGAGCGGTTTTGGCGATGGCCGCTTGATGGGAGCGACGTCCAATAGTTATTAATATGGCAATGATATTGGCATGTTAATAATCAAGCGCATGGATGCGCCTGCGCGGCGGCTAGCCGCGAGAGACAGGGCCTGACCTGTGCAGGCCCTGTCGTTGCAGACAAATAGAAGGAAGCTATTTGTCTGCCTGATTAATATAAATGGAAGCTAGAGCAGCTTGGCCAGATGCCCCACATCCCCCATTGCGCTGGTGACCGCGCCAAGGCTGTCCACCTGGCTGCAAGGCGCCTCGGCGAGGTCATTGAATATGTCTGCGATGACGCGACGCCCTTCGCCGGAACTGTTCAGATACGCCACTAATTTGTGTGACGCCATATAGTTGCTTTCTGCGCTGGCGTTGTAAAAGTCCTGATGCTTCGTAGCGAGTAACTGGTTGATAGCGTTCTCGCTTAAATCAATGGGCAGCGCTTTGTAAGGCAATCCGCCGTGTTCCAGGTATTCCGCCATGCCTTCATTGAGCCAGGTTGGCATCGGGCCGACCAAGCCGGCCAAGACGGCGTGAACCACTTCATGCTTGGCGATGGCGACGGTGGTTTCCAGTTGGTCTTCGTTAACCATATAGATGGTGTTCGCCCCATGGGAGAAGAACGCGGCGGCGTTGAAACCAGGGAACACTTTTTTGCGCAGGGCTTCGTACTCTGCGCGATCGCCGTATAGCTCCAGGTTAAGAATGATCTGTCTGCGGCGTTCAGGCGCCAGGTAAGCCTCCAGTTGCGTATAGACCTGCTGAGCGGCGGCTCGGATCTTGTCTTCCACCAAGCCGTTGCGAGGCATGCCTTTGCTGGTCAGCTTGAAGTCAAAATACTTTTTCTGCGAGGCGTAGCTCTCGCCTACGAATTGCGCGCTCTTGTTCTGGGCGCTGTCAGAGAAATGAACGCGTCCGTTGGCGTCAGTCCACTTGTAGATCTGCGGCGTTTCCACGTCCCGAATATCGCGAGTGGCGGTTTTTCCGCACAGAGTCTGAGGCAGGGCGCTGTGCGCCATCTGACGCAGAGCGGACAGGACGTTAGGCGCCGCCTCTTGCGATGACATGGCGGATGATGCGGGTGCGTCAGGCGTAGACGATGTTTCTGTAAAAGGCTCTGCTTCGGGCGGCCGCTGCGGCGCGCTACCAAGCAGGGCAAGTAAATTGCCTTCATGTAGCCATGAGGGATCTTGCGGCAGATTCAACAACGTCAGATAGGTTCTGCGTTGATCCGGCGTAGAGATAAACCAGACTGCGGGAACCAGCGCGACAACCACCAATAATTGCAGCAACCATCTTTTCATCGTAAAAATTACATCCTCGTAAAGTGCGCTGGAGAGCCAAAAGTCCGATTATAAACCTCCCACGCAGCGCGCTTTAAAGGCTGTGTTGCAATAATTTGTTAACGATGCGTTGTGAGGGCGTTGCAACCGCCGTACGCTGAGGCGCGAATGTCTACTTACAACCTGGCGAGCCATCTGCTCTCGCTGAATCTTAAAGAAGGAAGCCAAATGAGCGACGCCCATGTTGAGTTCGCCGATGCGCGCGTGCAGGCGGTCTTCGCTGCGTACCCGGACGAAGTGAGAGAAAAACTGTTGTTCCTGCGTGATCTGATTTTTGACGTGGCGAGAAGCACTGAAGGCGTGGGCGAGCTGCAGGAAACATTGAAATGGGGACAGCCCAGCTATCTGACCGCAAAGACGAAAAGCGGCAGTACGCTCAGAATAGATCGTCTAAAGACCCAGCCCTCCGGGTATGCGGTGTATTTTCACTGCCAGACCAACCTGGTGGAGACGTTTCGGCGCATTTATGGCGATGAGTTTCGTTTTGAGGGAAACCGCAGCATTCTGTTTGATGCGGCGGATGATATTCCCGTGGAGGCGTTGCGTCATTGTATCGCTATGACGTTGACCTACCACTTGCGCAAAAAGTCAGGCGCGGAAAGTTGATTTAGTGAGAGGCGGTTTGGAGTTCAGGCAGTGAAAGTTTTTCGTCGTATTATGATGGGCCTGGCTATGTTGAGCATCGCGCTCGGCGTCTGGGCTTTTTGGATCGAACCTGCGTCTTTGGTGGATAATGAAGTCAGCATCGCCATTCATCCTTGGCCGCAATCCTGTGATGACTTACAGGTGGCGGTAATAGCCGATCTGCATGTGGGATCGCCACACAATGGTTTATCACGGTTGCGGGAACTGGTTGACGAAACCAACGCGCTGAAGCCTGACCTGATATTGCTGGCGGGAGATTTCGTTATTCAGGGCGTTATCGGCGGCGAATTTGCGGAACCCCGCGACATCGCCGCTGAGCTGGACAGGCTACAGGCCAGTCTGGGCGTGTACGCCGTCATGGGCAATCATGATTGGTGGCATGGCCCGCAATTGATTCTCGACGCCTTTGCGGGAACCCATATCGAGTTTCTGGAAGACGCGTCCAAAGAGCTGACTCAGGGGGATTGCCGTTTTTGGTTGGCTGGCGTCAGCGACTACTGGGAAGGCGCGCATGATATCGGCAAAGCGCTTGCTGATATTCCTGCCGAGGCGCCCATTCTGGCGTTTACTCACAATCCTGATGTGTTTTATGACTTTCCCCATCGCGTGTCCCTGACTTTCGCCGGTCATACGCATGGCGGTCAGGTTAACCTGCCGTTGATTGGGCGGCCCATTGTGCCCTCGCAATACGGTGAGCGATTCGCCATTGGGCATATTGATGAAGACGGTCGACAGATGTTTGTGACGCCGGGAGTGGGGACCAGCATTCTTCCCGTGCGTTTTCGGGTTCCTCCAGAAATTTCCCTGGTCACACTAAAATCCATGTCGCGCTAAGCTTCTCGCTCTGGAACAGTTTGGGCTGACTTAAGCCCGAACTGGTCTACTATTTATAAAGCCGTCAATGATTAAGTTGCTGATATCCGCCCCTATGCTGGGACAACCCACGTTATGGCGACCCGTATCTTTTTCCTTTTTATATTCGTCATGCTATGCAACCGTTCAGCGGCGGCGGACTTCAAGCTGGGCCTGCTGCATGGCGACGCTGAAATTTTCAGCTACGAAATCAGCGTTGTGCAGCTGGCGCTTAACTATGCGCCCGGTGAACATACTCTGGAAGTAGTATCTATGGGAGACGCCACTCAGGAGCGTATCCTAAATCTGCTACATCGACGCTCGGACATTCTCAATGTGTTTTTCACGGGCTACAGCCGCAATCGGGAAGAACGCTTTTTACAGGTCGATGTGCCCATGACGAGGGGGCTGTTGGGGCACAGGGTATTCATGATTCGTGAGGATCAAGTGGAAAAGTTCTCCAAAGTCAGCACACTGAAGGATCTGCAGACCTTGACGATAGGCTCGGGCGTTAATTGGCCGGATACCGATATATTGCGCTCCGCAGGCTTTACCGTGATCGAGTCCACTTACGCCAGTCTCTGGTTGATGTTAAAGCGAGGTCGCTTTGACGGCTTTAATCGCGGCGTTCACGAAGCGGTTATTGAACTCGGCGAGCATGCGGGGGAAGGGGTGATGATCGAGCCGCGGCTGATGGTCGCGTATAAGTTCGATTATTTTCTCTATCTGGGGAAAGACGATGTCGAGCGTTATCGTATTCTCACACTGGGACTGCGGCGGGCGTACGAGCATGGCGCCTTTATGAAAAACTTTGATTCCCATCCCGCCATCAAAGAGATGATCGCCGCCCTCCATCCTGAACGGCGAAAAACTTTCTATGTCGATAATCCCTATCTAAGCGACAAGGTTAGGGCTATTCCAGATTCGTACTGGCATAAATTTTAAACGGGCTTTAGGAGCGCGACAGCCAGATATGATCCAGAGTGGTCAGTCTGACTACTTCAAGATGCAGCTTGTGCGGCGGGGGCAGTTGCATTGCGCAGTAGATAGCAATAGCGAGAAAGAGACCGCTGGCCCACCAGTTATCGATACTCACTGGTTTGAGCGCTGTTCCAAATGAGCGCTTGAACTCCATATCCGCCAGATTGACGGCGTAACACTCGTCAAGAATCAGGTGGACGATATAGCCAGCGAACACCATGGCGCCCAGCGCCCATGAGAAGTCCACGCCTTGATCGATGAAGCGCCAGCATAAAAATGCTGAGCCCAACCCAAAGCTGGTGGCGGCCAATAGTGAGTGGAAAGAGCCGCGGTGCTCGGTGAGGTGTGCGAACACTTGCAGCACGCCAATGCGGACAGTCAGAAATGCGGCCAGCATAGCGCCCCACAAGGGTAAGAGAGGCAGATCAGGGAACGTGAACAGCACGACAAAAGAAGCCATCACGCCGAGGGCGCTGAACAACCCTTTTAAAATGGCGGTCGTGTCAGCATCCAGATCAGGCGCCAGGCTCGCCAGGGTTCCCGCCACCCACAACGCCATGCCTTGTCCGGGGGTGAACAACCCGGTTAACAATAGTGTGGAGGTCAGTACGCCCGATGCGGCGGCTCCGCCGAGTAGATGTGTATTAAAATTAGCCATTTAGCGTCGGTTTTCCTTATATGGGATATGGCGCGATTGGCCAGCCATGCTATACCAGCGTCGTTGAGCCGATCAAGTTGGGCAGTAGACATTTATGTCATTGTCTTATAAAGAAAAAGAGACGGAAGTCTCCGTCTCTTTTTGGTTTTCCGAAGTTAACGCTTGCGTAGGCGGAAACAACGTCCGGCTATCGCCAGTGCGCCCAGCAGCGCCAACATGAATCCGTCGATGGCTCCACCGCCGCCGCCACCGCCGAATGAAGGACGGCTTTTGGTGTACATTGGCTGCTGATTGTCCACGCGGTGAGATTGCCCGGGTTGCTGGGCTCGTATTTCCCGGGCGGACTCTTCGCGGCTGATGCGATCTCCGATGCGACGGTTCACGCCATAATGCTCAAAGCGACCTTCATCCAGCACCAGCATTGAGGTGTAATCCGTCACCAGGCCGTATTCGACGGCCAAGTCCGTGACGGCCTGTTTGCGATCCGCATCCTCGCCATAGTCCTGTTGCTGATCCATCAAGTCTTCGATCTGTGCGAAGGCCCAGAGACGCTCCAGTTCAGGATGCAGGGTCCCGTCTTTGACTTCGAACTGAGTCTGATAGCGGATAGGAGAGCCTGAGACTTTGCCAGTCAACTCCACTTTCGCCTGCCCGGAACCGTAGTAATGCCCGAACATCACCAATTGCTGGCCGCGATAAACGCTGCCGATCTGTTTGGGAAAGACGTCAGTGGTTTTGATGCCGGAAATCTTCAGGTTGGCGCCATGCAGGGCGGCGTGGTCGACTTTACTGGCGGCCAGCATGAGCTGTCCGATAATGTCGTCGCTATTGCTGACGCTGATGGCGAAGCCATTGCTGTGTTTGGTGATCGCTTCCAGCAGCGGTCGGTTGGCGGAGTTGCCCATGATGAACGTGAACAGGCGAATATCCTTTTTCTCCAATAACTCAATAAACGCCTTTTGCTTGGTTTCGCCGACATTGGCTTCTCCATCGGTGACCAGCCAGATCGCGTTGGTGCGGTCCGCATCCAGTCCGGTGAGCGCGCTTTGAATCGCTGACATCAGGTTGGTGCCGCCGCTGGGACCTGCATTTTCAACGGCGCCGACGACTTGCTGCAGATTTTCCGGCGTCGCCTGCACCCATCCATTGGTGACTTCAGTCGCGTTGTCATTGAACATGATGACGCGAACGCGGTCATTGCGGTTGAACTTGGCGAACCCTTTACGCAATCCTTCCAGCAATGTGGAGAACTTGCCTGACATAGAGCCGGAGCGGTCCAACACCAGCGTCCAGTCACGTCCTTCGGTTATCGCGGGCAGGTCATCACCGGGCGTCACCGTGAGCATAAAGGTCCCTTTGTCTTTGCCTGGCTCTTTATAGGTGATCAAGTCAACGGAACCTGGCAGGTTCTGTTGTTGCCGCCAGTAGACCACGATGTCCTTATCCAATCGGTAGGCGCTGGGAGAGGAGGCGGGCGCGTTGGCGTCGCCTTCCTGAACGGCTTCCATACTCTGAGCGTTTGACTGTAGCGAAACCGTCCAGCGACGCTCGTCCATTCGCGCGATCTGCGCCTGTGGATGTTCGGGCAAACGCAAGGCTTCCACCGGGTAGCCGCTGCGTAAATCAAGATTGAAGGTGAAGCGCTCTTTCACCGTTTCATTGGCGGTCCAGAAAGCCAGCTTTTCCTCATCCACACCGCCTTCTTCCAGCGGGTAGACGTAACGGCCGATTCCGGTGTCCATATGCACTGGCTGCAAATACACTAAGCGTATTTTAGTTTCCTGTTGCGGTAAGACCTGGCTGATGGAAATATCGAACGTTTTATAAGCGTCCTGTTCGGTCAGGCCCGCGTTGCGGCCTTCCGACTTTTCCTGTTCATAGATTTCCCGGGCTTGTTTTTTGGCGACGACTTCGCCATGAACCGGCGCGCCGTTGATCCAATAGGTGAACTGGGAAACCGCAGCTTTTTCCGGCACGGGAAATGAGTAGATAGCTTCCAGGGGCTGGGCGTTGGGGTTATAGAAAACCTGGTCGACAGTGGTGATGGCGTACTCGCCTTCGATGGTGACATTGACGTCTTGGGAGCGTAAATCCAGGTCTGGTAAACTGCCGCCTTGGGGTTTGAGTAATCCCGCCGCTTGCGCTGCGTCAGGATTGGATAGGGATAACATTAATACGCAGGCGGAGAGAGATGCTAGTCCGGCCTTTCCATTTAACATATGCAATCACCTTTGCTATTGGGGAGAACGCCGTCCGGAGGCAAGTGTGAGGAGTTATTGGGTTCCGGCGGCTACCTGGAGGCATGCTTACCCAGTCGTCATACGTATTGAACTTCTTTGCGGAGAGTATTGCTTGGCGATACCTCCGGTGTGGTATGTGAGGCTTTGGAGCTTTTTATGCGTTGGATTGTCATTTTTTGGGGTTGGCTATGTTTCTGCGGTTTCGCTAATGCAGAAGAAGAGGATTCTTTGGCGGTGATCCTCTATGCCGGCTATGGCTCCGCAGGCAAGTTTACTCTGGAAGGGCGCGTGATTGAGTGGGACGAAGATTCGGCGGGTGGATCTTCAGATGACGGCGGCGCGACCAATCTACGCCGCAACCTGGCGCAACTATTTAACGCAGAGCAGGAAAACGTTGCTGTGCGTATCCAGCTGAATGAGCAAAGTTGGCGAGTGAAGACGGACGAAGAAGGTTATTTCCGGCTGGATGGCGAACTGACGGACGCAAAACGGTCGGGCTGGCTGACGGTAACTGCGCAAACAGAAAACGCAGAAGCTGTTGAAGGCGGGGTCTATATGGCGCCGTCTGAAAATCGCTGGGGCGTGATTTCCGATCTGGACGACACCCTTATGATCAGTGAGGTGACGGCGAAGACCTCATTGCTGAAAAATACCTTTTTGAAGAATCCGCTTCAGCGTGAGGCGGTTCCAGGCGTCTCTGGATTTATCGGCAGTATTATCGCAGACAATGCGCAGATGGATGCGTCGCCGGTCTTCTATTTGTCCGCTTCGCCACGGCAGTTGTACGGTAATATTTTATTGTTTTTGGAACATAACGGTTTTCCCCGGGGCGTGGTGGTCGCCAAGAAGGTCTCGAATGAGTCCGACAGTGAACCCTGGCTGGATCAGGCGGCTTATAAAACCGCTCATATTGAAGATTTACTGCAGCGTTTTCCGTGGGTGAATTTCGTTTTGCTAGGCGATGACGGCGAGCGTGATCCAGAGATTTACCGGGATATTCAAGCGCGCTTTGCTGATAGGATCGCCGCAGTGTATATACGTAAAGTATCTCCTGATCCTGAACGGCCGGTATATGAGGGGCAACAGGAGCTGGCGGCGGCGATCGCCAACATTAAGGACATACGGACGGGAGCAAAAGAGCGCTGAAACCTTGGCGTTGAATTTGTTAAAATCCTTTTCGGTTAACTAATGGTTTGGAACGCGAATAATGGCTAAGTCTCTTCAAGAGCAGCTCCTCAAGGCGGGGCTGGTTGATCAGAAAAAAGCGAAACAGTTAAAACAGGAAAAGCGCAAGCAGGCGAAACAGACGCCGAAAGGTCATCAGGTCGAGGACGAGACGAAACTGCGCGCGCAACAGGCGCGTGAGGAAAAAGCGCAACGGGATCGGGAGATGAACCGTCTCCGGCAAGAGGAGGCTGACCGTAAGGCGTTGAAGGCGCAAGTCAAACAATTGATCGAGATGAATCGCATCAACCGCAATAAAGGCGAGGTCGGCTATCAGTTTGCGGATGAAGGTAAGGTCAAGAAAATCTACGTCACGCAAGAGCTGCAGGATGGTTTGGCCTCCGGCCGATTCGCCATCGCCAGAATGGGGGACGCTTACGAAGTGATCAGCAGGAAAGTGGCGGAGAAAATCCGCGAGCGCGCGCCGGAGTTTGTTGTGGTGCTCAACGATAACAAAAACGCTGAGCCTGACGAAGATGATCCTTACGCCGCTTATCAGATTCCTGACGATCTGATGTGGTAATGCCCCGGGCGTTCAGGGTATGAACGCCAGAACGGAGACTGGCGATCCTGAACCGCCGCGCAATCGCAGCAGGCCGATCGCCAATGTGACGCCTTTGGGCGGCAAGCGGTCCAGGTTGGTCAGGCACTCCAGCACAATGCCGGATTGCGCCAGCGTCATGCAATTGACCTGGTGTTCCACACTGAAGCCGGGATCGACGCCATGGGTGTCTATCCCGAGTCCACTGACCTTTCTTTCTTCCAGTAAATACTTGGCTGTTTCCGCCGCCAGACCGGGAAAGTGCATGACGCCCTGCGCATCCATGTTGAAAAAGCGCTCCGGCGTTTTCCAGAAATGTTGGTAGCCGGTATAGAACAAAACTATGCACCCGGCGGGTATGACGCCATGGTTTTGTTCCCAGTGATGTATGTCCTGTATTGTGACGGTGTAGTCCGGTTGTTCCTGCGCCTGGGCGCTGACATCGATCACTACCGCTTCCGGCATTAATTGCTCGGGCTTATAACTATCAATTGTCATTCCATCAGTGAAAAAACTGGCCGGGGCGTTCATGTGAGTGCCGCTGTGCTCGCCGATCTGAAAACTGCGCAGGAAGTAGCCGTCTTTTGCGATGCTGGCCTCGTCGGTGAAATGAACCGTAGGGTCTCCCGGCCACAGGGGGATATTGGCGTCAATGGGGTGGCTTAAGTCAATGATATTGGAAAACTGCAGCGTTCGAAGGGGCATAGAGATTCTCGTCAAATATTTGATCCGCTAGTTATAAGTCAATCTGTCAGTCATAAATCAGCCTGTCATTTATAAATCAAGCTGTTAGTTATAAATCAGTCAGTCTTTTATAAAATAAATAGTAGCGGCGAAAACAGAGTTTCGGTGTTAGGATGCCTTAAAACTCAATTCAGACATGTTGTTTTGTCTTGCCGGGCGCGCCCGGGTTTTGTGATGCTCGCGCAGGAAGAGGGATGAAACGACGGTCGGCCTCCAGGAGAAGTGATAGATGGAAACAGTTTCCCGACCTGTGGATAGCAGAGTAAAGCTGTCGCAACGCTACTTTAACCCGCTGACATTGGCGGTCTACGACTTGGCGCTGTTTGGTTTCATCGATAAGTACGCCTGGGGCTGTCCAACCGAGCGGGTATTGCGCCATTATCGCGATCATCTCAGCGCCAATCATCTGGAAGTCGGCGTTGGCTCGGGCTACTTGCTGGATCATTCGACTTTCCCTTCCAAGGAACCAAGGCTGGCGCTGATGGATCTGAGTGAAAGCTGTCTCCAGAAGACGTCACGTCGGCTCACCCGTTATCACCCACAATGCTATCGTCGCAACATACTGCAACCTGTCGAGATTGGCGCGCCGGGTTTTGATTCTATCGCGGTGAACTATGTCATGCATTGCGTGCCGGGGAACTTCGAACGCAAAGGCGAGGCGTTCGGGCATTTGAGTCACTTGTTGAATGATGACGGCGTCCTGTTCGGCTCCACGGTGCTGAGCGTTGGGGTAGAGAAAGATATGTTCACCCGGCTCTGTATGAGCAGCCTCAACAAAGCTGGCGTTTTCTGCAACGAAGAGGATTGCGCAACGGCGCTTCATGACGTTTTACGACGCTACTTTAATCACGTCGAAATGGAAATAGTCGGTTGTGTGGCGCTGTTCGCCTGCCGCGACCGCAAACGTGAGGCTGAATAATTCCAATGTCCGCGCCGCTGAAAGGGTTTCTGCTGACCCGCCAATGGGATGACCTTGTCCCTGAGCAGGAAAGGGCGCGGGGCGGACTCACCAAATCCTTGGCGTTGCAATTCTGGATGCTGACGGATCGGGGGCCGGTGCGACTGATCGTCAGCGATCAATATGCGGTGTTTTTTCTGGAAAGTTCGGCGATGCCTGTGGCGCGTCGTATTCTGACCAACCTGCTCGGCGATAGCAGTGGCGAGCGCCCTCCCTGGTATGAAAAAGAGCTTGAACTGAAGGATTTTGGCGGGCAGCCGGTGCACGGGGTGTATCTGCGCGAGCAACGCAACCTTTATCGCGTGCGCGATATGCTGATGCAGGCGGGCCTCGCGCCCATGGAGGCGGATATTCATCCTACAGACCGTTTCCTGATGGAGCGTTTTGTGACCGGCTCCATGGTCGTTCACGGCGAGGCGGTGGAAAAGGATGGCGTGCTGGAGTTCCACAATCCACGCATAAAGCCCGCGCCTTATGCGCCTTATTTCAAGGTATTGTCACTGGATATTGAAACGTCCATGGATGGGGCGCAGTTATATTCCATCGGTTTGGCGGCGACATCTTACGGCGCGGATGTCGGCGCTGGCGCCATGCAGCATCGTGTGTTCATGGTGGGTGAGAATGCGGAAGACAGCCCGGATTACCTGGTTTACTGCGCTGACGAATCGGAAGTGTTTCGGCGCTTTGTGGAGTGGTTTGACGGTTTTGATCCCGACATTCTGATTGGTTGGAATGTCATCAACTTCGATCTGCGCTTTCTGCAAAAGAAGGCTGACGAACTGAACTTCCCTTTCCATCCTGGACGCGGCGGCGCAGCGATGGACTGGCGCCAGTCGCGCAGCGACGACCAGCATTTCACTTTATGCATTCCTGGCCGTGTGGTGCTGGATGGCATTGATACGCTCAAATCCGCCACTTATAACTTCGAAAGCTTTTCTCTGGAATATGTCGCCCAGCACTTGTTGGGACGAGGCAAATTGATTCATGACCCGGATAACCGGGGCGATGAAATCACCCATTTGTTTCTTCACGATAAGCCCAGATTGGCGGCGTATAACCTGGAAGATTGTCAGTTGGTGTGGGAGATTTTTCAGCACGCGCTGTTGATTGAGTTCGCCGTAGAGCGGGCGCAACTGACTGGGTTGGCGTTGGACCGTTTCGGCGGCTCGGTGGCGTCTTTCGATAACCGCTACTTGCCGCGTTTGCATCGCGCAGGCTATGTAGCGCCGATGCTGCCGCAGAATCCTGTCGGCGTGGGCAGCCCCGGCGGTTATGTGATGGATTCGATTCCGGGACTGTACCGCAACGTGCTGGTGTTGGACTTTAAAAGCCTGTATCCCAGCATCATCCGCACCTTCAAAATTGATCCGCTGGCGCGTATCAGGGGGATTGAAATCGAACGCGGACAGGATGTTCTGCGTGAAGATCTGTGGGATCAACAGGAAACCGTGAAGGTTGACCGTAAACGGTTGGTTCCCGGCTTTAATGGCGCGGTTTTTTCAAAAGATCACAATATATTGCCGGATATTATCGGTGAGCTGTGGGCGGCCCGGGATGAAGCGAAACGCCACAAAAACGCGGCGATGTCGCAGGCGATAAAAATTCTGATGAATTCATTTTATGGCGTGCTCGGCACGCCGGGTTGCCGGTTCTTCGATCATCGCTTGCCCAGCTCCATCACATTACGCGGACACCGGATTCTGTACCGCACCAAGGAGCTGATTGAGCAGCAGGGGCATCAGGTCATCTATGGCGATACTGACTCAGTGTTTGTCTGGTTGAAAGAGCATAAGCAAAGCGCGGCGGCGGAAATTGATAGCGTTGGAAAGCAACTGGCTGCGACGCTGAATCAGTGGTGGCGGGACTATCTGATGCAGGAATACGGCATCGAGAGTTTTCTTGAAATACAGTTTGAGACGCACTTTTTGCGCTTTGTCATGCCGACCATTCGCGGCTCCGAAAAGGGCAGCAAGAAGCGCTATGCCGGCTTGGCCGCCAGAGGAGAGGGCGAGCCGGAAATGGTGTTCAAGGGGCTGGAAACGGTGCGCACCGATTGGACGCCTCTGGCGCGCACTTTCCAGAAAGAGCTTTATCGTCGCATCTTTCATAATGAGCCCTACGAGGATTACGTGCGCGATCTGGTGAGCGATATTCGCGCAGGCAAAAAAGACGACCTGCTCTACTACCGTAAGCGTTTGCGTCGTCGGCTTGATGAGTATCAGCGCAATGTTCCGCCTCATGTACAGGCGGCGCGCACGGCGGACCGGATTCGTGAAGAGCAGGGGCTGCCGCCTCGTTATCAGCGCGGCGGATGGATTGAATACGTGGTGACGGTGAATGGGCCGGAGCCTCTGGAGTATCGACGTTCCGCGCTGGATTATGACCTCTACGTAGAGCGACAGATCGAGCCAATCGCCGACGGCATTCTTCGCTTCATGAACGCGTCCTTTCAGGATATCTCCGGCGGGCAAATCGGCTTGTTCTGAGGCTGGTTCCTAGTCAATGGGAATCAAGTCTGCGCCCTTCCACTTCAACCGCTTTCTCTCATACTGCGTTTCGCTGACTTGAACTTGCAAACTGAGGGTTTGAGTCGCGGGGTCGAGAGTTAGCTCCGGCAGGTTGCCCAGCCTCATGAAGCGCTTGGCGTTTTGGGAGTACAGCCAATAATCCAGAAACACGTGTTTTGCGCCCGCAGAGGTGGTGATGGCCAGGTCGGGAAAACCGTCGAAGTTGATATCGTCAAAAGCGATATGGCCGATGTCGCCAGCGAAGAATACCGTGTCGGGCGCTATCTCCAGACGTTGCTCCTGACCGTTGATGGAGACCGCTACGGCTTGCAGCAATACCTGATCATCCGCAAGCGTCGTCAGTACCGGTGAAGCTTTCACTTGAAGAGTCGTAGACGTATGTTCACAGGTTGGAATGCGGCCGACGCCAAACAAACAAGCGTCCCCGTCTTTCGATATGGATTGAAGCGGCGAGACGCCGCATGACGTGATGATGGGAAATAGAAGAAGCGCAACGCGTCGCATAAAAAGTCCTTCTCGTCGAGATAAGAGTCAGACGCCCTGGGCGCCTGATATCACATAGAGGAGTCGTACTCACATTAATGACTCCCCGTTTCCCGGGCGCATTTATGCTAAGCGCGAGACGCCGCAACGGCAATTCGTCTGTAAGGGCTAAGGCGTTTGGCGTTCAATCAACTATTCAACCACCACAAGTTCTAATCCGCGCCATTGGTAGGCTTTTCTATCGTATTGCGCGGCGTTGAGACGGACTTCAGTTGTGACTGTTTGCGTTTCTGGATGGAGTTTGAGCACAGGGAAGTTTCCAACCTTCACATAACGCTTCTGGTCCTCCGAGTAGACCCAATAATCCAGATAAAGATTGGCGGCCCCTAAGCTGGTGGTGACGGCGATATCTGCATGGTTATCAAAGTTGATATCTTCGAACGATATATACCCTCTGTCACCCGGCAATAGTAATGCATCCGGCGATACGCTCAGAGTTTGCCGGCGCTTGCCCCGAGAGATGTTGATAGCAGAGATATGAAGCTCATCGTCATTACTGAGATGGGTTGTCAGCGTTGCGGATATCTCATTGCCGCCATCTTCAAAGTGACAGGTATCTATCTGCTCAGACTCAAATGCGCAAATCACTGGCGAGGCGTTCTGCTGTGGCTGATTTTGAGCCTGCGAACAGGCGGCCAGGAAAATGGTTAGTAGTATGTACGGGTTTCGCATAAGTTGACTCTAAGGCAAGAGAAAGAATTTGGCGCGATCAAGATAGTCTCGCCTGTCCTGTAAACCAGTGTAACCACCGTTTACACGATAAGTAACGCCACGGAGATCATCTTTATCAGCTTTGGTGTTTAAGCGTCGCTTATTCCAAAACCAGAGACTTACATCCAATGCATAGGCGGGAGTTAACGCCACCAATACCTCATTTCCCTTTTTCATGAGGTCAATTCTGGAATACTCGGCATACTCTGAGTAATTGCTGCGACCAGTTAGCTGAATTAATCCTCGCCCTTTGAATCGAACGCCATCGCCTGATTGTGTATTTCCGAGAGCTAGATTGCCCTCGTAATTGGCTCCACTGGCTAGTTCCTCTGTGTATCTAAAAGACAGACTTTCATGGCCGACTTGGGCAAGAAAGTGCGCAATGCGAAGCGGTGAATTTATCTGGTATCGGGAAAGGTTATTTTGGAGCAAGGGAAAATACTTATTAATTACTGATGATTTCCCGTGCGCCATGATTGCTGCCAAAGCGTATTCGCTTAATCCTTTCGTGACGCCCTGCTTTAGAGTTTTAAGTGTTTTCCCCTTGGGGTCGACTTTTCCGTCAGGCTTGGATATTTGTACCGAGGATTTTTGAAGTAGCGTTATGGCCTGTATGGTTTTTGGGCCTATCTGTCCATCTACAGTTAATTTCGACTCTAAGAGAAAAGAGCCAGATGTATAAAGATTTAATGCTGCTTGAATGACTTTTACGTCTGTTTTTGAATTGGTCCCGTGCAGGCCCACACTGCTCTTTATGCACATTGAATAACCTCCTTGTATGCGTAAGCGAATAGAAATCAAATTCTAAGAGGAATAGCTAAAACGGGTCACTCGGGTATAAGGTCTAATCTACATTGTCAGTAAGGCTTTAAGGTCATCATTGATGTGCTCACTCCCAACGCGCCAGCGATCACTCTACCTACCTCCAACAACCATCCATCACCTCCTTGTATCCCTACGATTTGCAGTCCCACTGGCAGGCGACCAGGGAGGGTGAGGGGGATGTTGAGTTGGGGGACGCCCAGGGCGTTCCAGACTTTGATCAGATCGGATGTGCCTGTGGTAAGAAGGCCTTCCGGGGCGGAGTGGGGCGTGCTGAGGGTGATGATGGCGTCGTAGTCGGCCATGAATTGAGGGTAGGCGTTTGCGGCGGCGTTGATTGTGGTTTTGGCCGCGAGTTCTTCGACGAAGGTCAGGCGTAAGCCGTTCTCGATCATTTCCAAGGTGGAGGCGCTGAGCTGGCTGCGGCGGCTGGCGTACTCATAAGCCAGAGCGCGGCTGCCCTCTCTGTCGTTCACAATCTTATGGCTCTCCGCCAACTGCCTCAGACCGAATGGCGTGGAAGTGTTCTCAATGTGATGTCCCTGGGAGCGTAGAGTCAACAGGCTGGTGAGGAAAGACTCCTTGACTGACGTCTCCACTGTAGGCCAAAACTCGTCGATGACGCAGGCCAGCCGGAGAGGGCGGGTGACGGGAGACGTCTGCAGTGATATGTAGGGTTCCAGCAGGACTTCCGCGAGTAACCGCAAGTCATTCATGCTGCGTCCATACCAGCCGACGGTGTCAAAGCTGGGCGCCAGAGGTTTCACGCCTTCCAGAGAGACAATGCCGCGAGTCGGTTTAAACGCGAACAGGCCGCAATAGGAGGCGGGCTTGAGCAAGGAGCCCGCCGTTTGCGAGCCCAACGCCACCGGGAAGAATCCCGCCGCCAATCCTGCAGCTGAGCCGGCGCTGGAACTGCCTGGCGTGTGATCCATTGCATGTGGGTTACGGGTTGGTCCGGTATGCATGAAGGCGAATTCAGTGGTTTCCGTTTTCCCCATGACGATAGCGCCTTCTTGCCGAAGTCGCGCCACCACGGAGCAGTCTCGCGAGGGGCGGTGATTTCGATAGATAGGAGAGAAATATTCTGTGGCAAAGTCGACGGTGTCGAAGATGTCTTTTACGCCGATGGGGAGTCCGCTCAGTTTTCCTTTGCTTGGGCGGGAGTCTATCGCTTGAGCCTGCTGCAACAGCTTTTGAGGATCGAATGCTGCGAAGGCGCGTATGTCTGGTTCATAGCGATTAATCTGAGTGATCAATGCTTCACACATTTCTTCCACCTTGCACTCGCCGTTCTGAATGGATTTCACCCATTGTGCCCCGTCGTCGGTTAAAGGTAGGGACACAGTCTTTCTCCGTATGATTAAGGACCTCAGCGGAGTTACTCTATTGATTAATTTTTGGAATTTAAAACAATAAATTTTTAGCCTATTATCAAATTTTATTGATCAATTCGTTTATCCGAAACTGTCTATCCGTGTAGCTACAGAGGCCCAATCGACGATGTTGAGAGAGCTTAAAACCTTTCTGGAAGTCACCAGGTGCGGGACGTTCGCCGCCGCAGGCGATCGTATTGGCTTGACCCAGTCTGCGGTTAGCGCGCAGATGCAACGCCTGGAAGAGGCGCTGGGCTACCCGTTGTTTGAACGTGCGGGGCGGTCGGCGCAACTGACGGCGGAGGGCAGGGCGGCGATTGGGCGAGCGGAGCAGATTTTGGACCTGTTCGGCGGTATGTGCGAGGGGACTGAGTCGCGGCCTATACGGGGGGAAGTGCGGCTTGGCGCGGTTTCCACGGCTCAAGCCGGATTGTTGCCGGTAACGATGTCCCATCTGCGTCGAGCGGGAAGCGAGATATCGCTACGAATTATTCCCGGCTCATCGCTGCAGCTGCTGGCGCTGGTCGATAGCGGCGAAATCGACGCTGCAATATTAGTGGAACCGCCTTTTGCACTGCCTCGTGAGTTGAACTGGTCGCCCCTGGCGAATGAGCGTTACGCGTTGATTGCCCCCCATGACGCACATGAAAGCGACTGGCGCGCGCTAATAACGGCCCATCGTTTTATCCGCTATGACCGCAGCGCATTCGGCGGTCGTCTGGTGGAGCGTTTTCTGCGTCGACATCGTCTGCATGTGAATGATTGCGCAGAGATGGATGAACTCACGGGGATCGTCAAAATGGTGGAGGAAGGATTGGGCGTCGCCTTGTTGCCGATCTCGCCGGGATTGGATGTCAGCCAAGTGCGTGTTTTTGAATTAAAGGGTGATGTTTTTTATCGGCGTATTGGCGTGATTGAACGCTCAGAGCCGCGCTCCGCCGTATTCAGCCTGTTCTCTCGCGCTCTTGGCGAAGCCGCTCATGAGTTATACATTGCAACGAGTAGTCTGGGATGAGGCGTAAGAAGACAGTATAAAAGGAAGTTTTCCATTACCGTCTCTTCCACCGCGCTGGAATAGGATGCTTCACGTTCAGCGACAAACAGGCTCGGTTGTCACTGCGTTCTTCCGCATGTTATGTTCAGCGCCATTTGTCGTCGTCGGATATACTGGCGCTTTTTCTGCGTGAGCCTATGCTAATAACGCGTACGGAAAAGGATGTGCTTAAAACCGACGCGTGGTCACTGCATCGAAAGGAGATAGTCAGATGCGGCTTCAAGCATTCATTGCTTTCCTCATGGTAAGTGTTTCGGTGGCGGCGGCTGAGAGTTCTCCTGAGACGACCTCCTCGTCTGAGCAGCCGTCCGCGCGGGGAAAATCTGCGCCGACGCCCGATTCCGGATTCATTCCTCCCGCAGAGCAGGGAGTCATCTCGCATCAAGACATGGCGTATGTGAGTAACGGCCATGCGCAACAGAAGTTGGACCTGTACCTCCCCTCCGCCGGTAAAAATATCCCTCTGATTATCTGGATTCACGGGGGCGGTTGGATGAATGGCGATAAGGTCAAAGGCGTTCCCATTGACTACGTAGACGAAGGATACGCGGTAGCCAGCCTCAACTATCGCCTTAGCAATGTGGCCAAGTTTCCCGCGCAATTGGAAGATGTCAAAGCGGCAGTGCGCTGGTTGCGCGCCAACGCCAAACAATATGACATCGATCCTGATCGCATTGGCGCATGGGGCGCTTCCGCCGGCGGTCATCTTGCCGCTTTACTGGGAACGACGGGAGATGTGGAGGACTTTGACGTCGGCGAGAACCTGAACGTATCTAGCCGGGTGCAGGCAGTGGTGGATTATTTCGGCCCTACGGATTTCCTGCAGATGGATGAGCACCGCCTTCCCGCCAGTGAGTCTCATGATAAGGCCGACTCTCCCGAATCCCGTTTGATCGGCGGCGCGATTCAGGACAACAAGGATAAAGTCAAGCGGACCAATCCGATCACTTACGTCAGTGAAGGCGACGCACCATTCCTGATTGTGCATGGCGATGCTGATCCCATCGTTCCCCATCATCAAAGCCAATTGTTAGAGACGGCTTTGAAAGAAGCGGAAGTGCCGGTGTCTTTTTACACGGTTAAAGGCGGGCAACATGGACGCTTTAATGACCTTAAAGTGGTGGAGTTGACCAAGGCGTTCTTCACTAAACATCTGAAACCGGTTGGCTACTGGGCGCTTAATTGATGTCGGGCGGAGCGGCGGCGGAATGAAGACTGTTTACTGCGCGATTTCCTTTCATGGTTTCGGACATCTGGCGCAAGCAGCGCCCGTACTGAACCGCCTGATGAGTGCGCGCCCGGATATCGAACTGGTCATCCAAAGCGAAGCGCCGCTGTCGATCCTGCAAACCTGGTTGCAGTGTCCGTTTCGGCATGTAATACGCCAAACGGACTTGGGTATGCCGATGTTCAATGCGTTGAAGGTGAACGTCCAGGCGACCTATGAGGCCTACCTGAACGAATATGAGCGCCGGGCGGACATATTGGCCGCAGAAGCGGCGCACCTGAGCGGGCGCCAACCTGATCTGGTGCTGACCAATATCAGTTATCGGCTATCCGCCGCCGCAGGCAGGCTACAGATACCGTCACTACACTTTTGCTCTTTGAACTGGGCGGATATTTTTCTGTCCTATTGCGGAGATAAACCGAATAGTCGTGAGATCTACGACTGGTTGTGCGAATCCTACAATCAAGCCCAGGCGTTTTTGCGAGTGAATCCGGGGATGCTGATGACGGGCATGGCCCATGTGAAGTCAATCGGGCCGATATCGCGATCCGGTCGCCGATGCGATTTGCGTGAGGCGTTGCAGCGTCCGGACGCAGACAGATTTGTGTTGGTGTCTATGGGCGGGATGCCTTACGCCATCCCCTTTCACGACTGGCCGGTCACTCCAGGGCTGGTTTGGTTGACAGGGGAGCCGGTAAACGGCCGGGATGACTTTATCTGCTACAAAGACTTCCCAATACCACATATCGATCTTCTCGCCAGCTGCGACGCCGTCGTCACCAAACCCGGCTATGGCACGCTGGCGGAGGCGGCGGTGAATCAAACGCCGGTGTTGTATCTGCCCAGACGAGACTGGCCGGAAGAACCTTCGCAGATTGAGTGGCTGCAGCAGCATGTCCCATGTCAGGAAATTGATGAGAGGCGCCTGTTCAGTGGCGCGATTGTCGATGAGTTGAATCAGATCTGCGCCGCGCCGCCCATGAAGCCTCCAGCTTTGACAGGAATTGACGAGGCTGTCACGGAGATCCTCGCCTTATTGGCTTGAGGGCTAAAAAAAGTAAAACGTAGAACGTAAAAAGGGACGCTAGCGCCCCTTTTTAGTCTGCAACAGTTTTATGCTGCGCGTTTAAGCTCGGCTTCAGTAGTTGAACACTTCGCCCAGCGCGTCGCCAGGGCCGGGTTGAAACAACTGCCCGGCCGCAGGGCTATATGCGTAGAAGCGATGGCGCAAGGTTTGTACCTGTGCGTAATGCGACGCCGGGTGCGTGATGCTGTATCGGTATGAGCCGTCACTGTTGGCGGCTTCCTGCGCACCGTTTTGCAGGACTCCGTCCGCTTTCAACATTGGCGCCCAGAAGTAGCCTGAACCGCCGTTTTTCTCCACAAACAACTGCACGCGCTCCATTCTGCTAGGGAGCGTGATGGAATAGGTGACGCTGCCATCTGCGTTCTTTGTAATGCCTTGCGGCTGCGGATCTGGTCCGGGCGCGTCGCCGCCCACTTTCACGTTGACCTGCGCTCCGCCCACAAACTGATGGTCGGCGTTCGCCAGTTTCACGGCGATGGTGTGCTCGCCATCGGACAACCCGGAGATGGCGATAGTAGACGCGTCATAGCGCTCGCCCTGGTCGACGCCATCCACGAACCAATGCAAATGACGGCCATCAACGTTCATTTCCCAGTTGCGCAGGGTGAAAGTCAGGTCGAAGTCGCGCTGCACTTGGCTGCCCTGCGTCGGTGAAACGATCGATGCCGATGGTGTTTTCACGGCAGGTCCCCCATCTGCGACAGGATCAACAAACGGGAATCGGGTATATGCGATCAGGTCTTCGCGCTCAGAGGGCGACATGGCTGAGAAGGCGTCCCGTGAGGCGGCGGCTTCGCCTCCGTGCCACATAATCGCCTCTTCGATAGAGGTGGCGCGGCCATCGTGAAGATAACGGGCGTTGCCGTTAACTTCCGCGAAGTGCCCGATCGCCCATAGCGGCGGCGTTCTCCACTCATAACCGGTTGCGGCGTATTCGGGGCGCTTGTCTGCGAGTTCTGGTCCCATGTCGTGCAACAGGAAATCGGAGAAGGGTTGGATAACCTGATTGCGAAGCGAGACCACTTCAAAGTCCGGCGAGGTGGTCATAGTGGGAATATGGCAGCCGCTACAGTTGGCTTCCTTGAACAGCTCTTTGCCTCGTAGCTTGCTGGCTTGTGACGCCTCATCGGCGAAAAACTCCAGATTGGGCGGCACGGCGAGATGGCGTACGTAGGACTCGATCTTATGCAAATCCTCCATGGAAAACTCTGCGCCGTTTCCGAAGATAGGGTTGGTGACGCCCATGTCTTCATGAGCCGCCTTGGCGGTCTGTTGCAGTACGGTGGGTTGTCCGGCCTTCCAGCCATATTTGCCCAGACGCATGCTTTGCGATTGCCTGTCCCACACATAGTTGGCTTTGCCGGAAATGCCGTCGCCGTTGGCGTCATCGGGATCAGCGAAAGCTAATAGGGTGGCGTCGGAGATAGCGTCGATCAGCCCCATACCAGTCAGTTGCGGCGCAATGCGCGGTGAGAACAGAATGTCGCCGCTATTGATGGGGGAGTCCAGCGTCCAGTCGTAAATTGGCTTGCGCAGAGTGTAGGTTCCTCCGCCAATGTGGTTGCGGGTGATGCTTTGGTAAGTCACGCTGGCCTGTCCTTCGCCAGATCCGCCATTCACGCTTTTGTCCTGTAACTGCGACCCGTAAGTGGGGTGCGGCGCAGGGCCGCCGTGAGCATCCGTTCCCGCGACGCTGAGCGCCAGCAGCATGGATTGCATAGGTTGTCCCGGCTCCGGCGGAGTTCCGCGGCCGTCATTGGTATGGCAGGCGAAGCAGGAGCTGTTGTTGAACTGCGGTCCCAGCTGATTCGCCAGCGTCACCGGCGTACGCGCACGTTGTGGAAAGTCGATGAATTGCTTGGGGGAAGGCTGATCGCCGATACAATCGTATTTTGTTTGGGGCGCATGCAGTGCGATATCCGGGTTGCTCTCGCCGAAGTCAGTGTCGAATAAGGTTTTACCCGCCAGGAAGTCTTTCATTTCCTGACCGCCAATATTGACTACATGCTGTGCGAACAGGAACTGCTTATCCTGAATAATGTTGGGTGTGGTGTCGCCGCCAGGCGAGAAGTAAGGGTGTTGACGCTCCTGAGATAGACGTCCCTCGCCAATGCGGATGCGGAAAATGTCGTTGTAGTATTGCTGATCGGTGCTGGCGCGCTTGAACGTCCACTCCAGATCAATCAGTTGGCCCTCTTTGACGTCGTTAATGACATAGCGCCAGGTGTTGGCGTTGACCTGCTCCATGTCGCCGCCTTTATCGAATTCCGCGCGATAGCAGACATCCTGCTTGTTTAGCGGGTCAGGCACGCCGATATGGTCGCTCCAACGAATGTCGCCGTTATCGGTAGGATCGTCGGTCACGACAGTCATTTCCAGACGATCGCCCCAGTCTTTGAAGGTGGCGATGTAACTGGTGCCGCTGGTGTAGCCGGCGACATAGTGATCAAAGCGGCCTTCGCCCTCATGCCGGTCGCGAAAACGGCCGCCGAAGGTAAAGGTAAGCGGGTAGGCGGGCTTTGAGAAACCTTCGCCGACTTTGTATTTGAACCAGCCGCTATCCACCGGCAGTTCTGCGAACTGGGCGTCCAGCACCTGGGTGTAGTAGTACTCAATGCGGTCGCCGTCGTTTAATCCGGAAATCTGGGCCTCAAAATCGGTCTGCGAAGCTGTTTCCGTCAGCTCTTCAACCTGTATTTGCGAGCCATTGATGCGGTAGTTGATATATACCCGTTCCGTGGGGGAGCGCAGGTTGAGGGCTTGAGGAGAGTGGAAGCGCAGCATGGCTGAGCCGCCATTCATCTGTAGTGTTTGAGTGAACTCGCGAGGGTCGCCGGGATCAGCGGCGTAGGCGGTTCCTGAAAGCAGTAGTAGAGTCGTCAGCAGCTTGTCCATGATGGAGTCTTTAGTTTTCATAGGCGGTCTCTTTATGAAAGCGTTACCATTTTTGTCTTAAGGAAGCGCATACATCTAAAGCTATCCCTGTTTGGTATTGGCCAGTTCAGGCTTATACAACGCTCAGGTGCTGAGATGAATCGGTAATCCGGACTAGCATTTTCCTTCATGCCAGACGCAAGCGTTGACGGAACTGGCGATGTTTGTTCCTTTTAATATTTATTTTCAAATAGTTATCTCCATGTTGCCTCCTTGTTAATCCGTTATTAACTCTTGTCTCAAGCGTCCTGATTTTTATGAATTTTGTGAAAGCGTTTTCATTGTGGCGTTAAGTATAGTCGTTATTACGAGACACGAGACACGAGACACGAGACACGAGACAAATTGAAAGCAGACCAGGATATCGATTATTTATTATGATAATCATTTATTTTTATAGATATAAAATTCACGTTCTGAAAACTGAAATTTCTCCATGAGAAATCAAGAGATAAAAATATAATTGTTTTATATCAATGAGTTAAAAAATATTTTCAGATGGTTTTGGAAAGTTGGCATTTAGGCTGCAATACATCTGGCAAGTAAACAAACAATGTTTTAGAACACTGCGATACAGCCTGACGACTAGAACAAGCAGCAGTGAAATTCAGTAAAGCCGAATGTATTGTCGGCGGGAGTAAAGAAATGGCGAGTAAAACACTATTCAACACCCAGCGCGGAAATATGGCGCCTGCGGCGGATACCTTTAATCAGGCCGGCGGCCTGGCTTATAAATATTCCGCAGAGCATGCGCTGGCGCAGTATGCGGTGACCGGATGTTTCACCAGTACATTTTATGCTTCCGCTGAAGATCAGTTGGGAAAAGTCCTGGAATTCGCGGCTCAAGTGGAGCCTGAGTTTATCGCAAAACTGGCGGTGTTCGCTCGGGAGCGCGGCTTCATGAAAGATATGCCGGCGCTATTGACTGCGATACTGACTGTGAGGGCGCCGGAGCTGGTTCCGGCTGTGTTTAAGCGGGTCATTGATAACGGACGCATGGTGAGAAACTTTGTGCAGATCATGCGTTCCGGCGTAGTGGGGCGTAAATCCCTGGGAACCATGCCCAAGCGGCTGGTGAAAGAGTGGATCAACGCTCGTGGCGAGTCCTCTTTGTTCATGGATTCAGTCGGCGCGTCGCCTTCGATGAAGGATGTCATCAAGATGGTGCGTCCAAAGCCGGAAAGCCTGATGCGGCAGGCTCTGTACGGTTATCTGATCGATAAGGAATACGATGCGGAGAAGCTGCCGCAGGTAGTGCGGGATTATGAAGCCTTCAAGGCGGACCAGTCTCAGCCGTTGCCGAAAGTGGAATTTCGGTTGCTGACGGCGCTGAACCTGACGCAGGCGCATTGGGCGGGCATCGCCCGTAATGCCGGATGGCAGATGACGCGGATGAACTTGAACACCTTTGCGCGGCAGGGGGTGTTCAATGAAAAAGGAATGGATCGTGTGATCGCTGATCGTCTGCGTGATGAGAACGCCATTCGCAAGGCCAAGGCGTTCCCGTACCAGTTGATGGCCGCTTACACCATGGCGGGCGAAGGTGTGCCTAAAATGGTGACGGAGGCCTTACAGGATGCGATGGAAATCGCGCTGCAGAATGTGCCGGCGCTGGAAGGGCGGGTTGTCGTGCTGCCGGATACCAGCGGGTCTATGACTCAGTCGGTGTCAGGTTATCGTCCCGGCGCCTCCAGTAAGGTGCGGTGTATCGATGTCGCCGCTTTGGTGGCTGCGGCTATCCTGGCGAAAAACAAGGATGCGGAGATTCTCCCGTTTGCGACCTCTGTGCATCAGGTGCGTTTGAATCCCCGGGATTCGGTGATGACCAACGCGACCAAGCTGGCGCAACTGGGCGGCGGTGGAACCAACTGCTCCGCGCCCTTGGTGGAGCTGAACCGGCGTAAAGCGGTAGTGGATACGGTGGTCTTCGTTAGCGATAACGAGTCATGGATCGACACGAACGGCCGTTATGCGGGTTACAACTCAGGGACGGCGGTAATGCAGGAATGGCTGAAACTAAAGCAGCGTAACCCCAGCGCAAAAATGGTGTGTATCGATGTTGTGCCCAACGCGTACACCCAGGCGATGGAGCGCGATGACATCCTGAACGTGGGAGGATTCTCCGATCAGGTATTCACCGTGATGAAGTCCTTTTTGAGCGATAACCCACAGACCTGGGTGCGCACCATCAGGGAAATCGAACTGTAGCCAGGGATCTTGGTGGAGAAAAAGGCCGCCTGCGGGCGGCCTGTTTCGAAGGCTTAGATTTTGATATCGGCGAATGCCAGTATGACTACATTAACCATTTGGTCCCGGGTTCGAGTCCCGGCGGTCTACGACCGTAGCTCAGCTGGTAGAGCAGATGACCTGTCATACGCCCTTATTGTCGCCGTGTTTTTTAAGGCCAAATGCCGGTCAGGATTACATCCAAAAACATCCTGACCACAACTTGTTGGCCGCCCAATGTTGATTTTGGCGAATGCCAGTGGGATTACATCGCTGTTAACGACCAGGTTGCGGGTTCGAGTCCCGTTCGCGCTGAAGTCTTGCGCGGTAGCTCAATTGGATTAGAGCAGGAAAATATCTCACATACATTTGTCGCTGAAGGGAAGGGCTCGTGAGAGCGCTTCCTCATGACAAGAACGTTATGGGAAAGCGCTTTGCTGTTAATAATCAGGAGTTTTTAAAGTTAAACCGGCGAATGCCTGTGTGACTACACCACTTTTAATGGCCAGGTCGCGGGTTCGAGTCCCGCCCACGCTTAAAATGGCGTGGTAGCTCAGTTGGGAGAGCAGGACTGTCACACATACTCTTGTCGCCGAAGGGAAAGGCTTGCAAGAGCGTTTCCCCATAACGATGAAATTATGGGAAAGCGCTTTTGCGTTTGATGCAAAGGTTCTTAGGTTAAATCGGCGAATGCCCGTATGACTACATCGGGGCTGCGAATTTCCGGGTTCGAATCCCGGCGACTGGTCACAGTTGAGGCCCATTGGAAAGGCGCGCGGTATATGCGTCATACAAACTTTTGTCGCCGACTTTTTAGGCCAAATACTTTGCTGGGCTACATACTTCACGCCTTGCGCTGCGCTTGTTGGCTTCTTTTCGCTCTTTTTAGCGAATGCGTATAAGACTACATACTGAAACCATGCTGCGTCTTATGCATTTTTGTCGCTGAAGGGAAGCGCTCACAAGAGCGTTTCTCCATAACGCCAGAGCTGAGGAATATCCTGGGTCTTAGCTTTGGGCGTATATGGAAAAACGTTTTGGTTTACGCTGACGAATGTCCGTATGACTACATTGATTCGTGAGGTCCCGGGTTCGAGTCCTGGCAGTCTTTGATGACTGTAGCTCGGTTGGTAGAGCTCGCGAGATTGTCATGCAAATCTTTGTCGTCGGCTTTCTTCTCCCATTTCGATCTCCTCTGCTTAGTTTCACTGTCTCTAATACTGTAAATTATCAGCCTGAAACTTATTCGATATCAGAGTGTGTAGATGAAGACGATTATTGTGGCGCTAATGTGCCTCTTGCTGGGATTTGGCGTGGGGTATCTTATGCAATGGAGCGAGTTCGCCGGGCGGCTTGAAGACGCCGTTCGTCGTGAGATGGTCTTGCTAATGCGTTTTCCCGTTCCGCCTTGCGACAAAGTGATGGCGAAAAGCGATATGCGGGTCAGTGAAGCCCAAGGCGGGGATCAATCCCTCTGGTTTTATGAGAAGAGTAGCGATAGGTTGCGAAGAGTGGTTGTCTCCCCTGATCTCGTTGTCGGCTATGAAGAAATGTCGTTAGGTTGTAAGCAGCGTTGATCGAAGCTCGGCATAAAACGGGGGCTGAGCGCAGAGTCACTTAGCCATGGAACTAAGGGCGGTTAATCTCAACGATATGCCAGGTGACGTCGGTATAAGTGACCTTGGTGTCCGCTATCGCTGCAACAGGGGCGTTGATGCTGTCTTTCAGATAGTCAGCGATGATGAGCTGGGTGTTGGCCAGCGTTTCCTCCAGCGTGCCTCCCACGCCGCAAACCAGAAGTCCGGGGATTGAAGAGAAATAGTCCGCTTTCTCACTTTGCTTGACTGCGACCCGGAAAACTAACTTGGTCATAGCACTCTCGGTTCTTGTAATAATGTTGAGTCATGGTATCCGATGGCGGCGGGTTTCTCCGATAATTATTTCGCGCTTATTTGTGAAACTTTGTTAAATAAAAGCCTCGAAAATGGACTTTTCCTGCGCGTTGGTTGCTAAATCGCCAACTTTTCTGGCATTGACTAAAAACGCCCCATTTACGAGGCGTTTAACGTCATAAAATCTCGGCTAAAGTTCGCATCTTAATAGAGATTCCTCTCCTTTGGCTTGTCGCTCAGATATTGCACAAACTCCCACTCAATACCGTTTGGATCAAAGTAGTAAGCTCTGCGGCGGAAGGGATGGGCTTCTGTCTCGTAGCCGTCGTAACCGCGTTGCTGTAAACGGTGCGTCACTCCATCAAGATCCTCCACCACCATGCCTATATGGTTGATGCCGTCGTGGATGTAACGGGTGCTGATCTCGCTTAGATGGTCGTCGCATTGCTGTAGCGCGAAGTAGAAGCTGTCATTGCCCACATGCGCCCATTTTCCGCTTTGATTCATCAGGCTTCCTTCGCCCCGTAATGCAAAATCAGGGAAAGCGGTTTGCAGAAACTCCATGGACTTTTCGATGGATTCAACAGTGATGTTTGCGTGCTCCAGATACATGGTTCGTCCTCCATTGTCGCCCCGTCCAGGGCTGGGATTTTTGTTAGGTTTATATAGTAAAGCGAATGCTTTCCAAAATAGATTATTCCCGTTGTCGTCTTTAGTAAAGCTATCGCTTTACTAAATTTTTCCTATCGACGTATACTGAGGCGCTATCCACATAATTTTAATGGTGAGGCTTCTTTGACGACGCAGGAAGACAGCGGCGAGCGCATTCTGTACTTGATTAAATCCCGAGGGCCGGCCAGCGCTCCTGAGTTGGGCGCATTGTTGGGCATGACCACTATGGGCGCGCGGCAACATATAGCGAAACTGGAGCAGGAAGGGCTGTTATATAGCGTGGAGGAAAGGAAAGCGCGGGGTCGCCCAGTGGCGAAATGGCGACTGACGGAGAAGGCGCAGAGCCGGTTTCCCGACAGTCACGCCAACCTGACTGTGGATTTGATCGCATCCACTCGCGAGGTGTTTGGCGAGAAGGGATTGGAGAAGCTTATCGAAGCTCGCAACGCCAAGCAGCTGCAGAGTTATCTCACTGCGCTGTCGGTATACCCGGATATGGCTCAGCGCGTCGCTGCACTGGCGGAGCTACGTAGTGCGGAAGGCTACATGGCGAATGCTTTTTTTGAGCAGGACGAGGGTGTTTGGTATCTGGTGGAAAACCATTGTCCTGTTTGTGTTGCGGCGCAGCATTGCCAGGGACTTTGCCGCGCTGAACTGCAAAATTTTCAGCGTTGTTTTGAGGGGCTTGCAATGGTGGAGCGCACGGAACATTTACTGAAAGGCGCGCGTCGCTGCTGTTATCGGTTTACGGGGAAATCTCGATAATGAGCGGGCGCGCCTGAGGCGGATCGGGATTACAGAGATCCAGCCGCGTCTTTCTCAATGGCCTCCGCCAGCTCATTCAAGAACGCACTGCGCACTTTCAGCTTGGTGTTCTTGTGCGCTTTCAGGTTCAGCGAAGCCAGCTTTTGGGCCTCTTCCATCGCTCGCGCCATCAGCTCCGACTCGTCTACCACGATGTCCAGGAAGCCGGCTTCTTTGGCCTGTTGGGGAGCAAACATTTCCGCGTTGATGACGCAGCGGTTGAGGAATACCGGCGCCAGACGCGCACGGGCGATGGCGATGCCGGCATGGTGCATGGTCATGCCGATGGCCACTTCATTCAGGCCTATTTTGTAAGGGCCTTCGACGCCGATGCGCAGGTCCGCGGACAGCAACAGGAAGGCGCCTTTAGCGATGGCGTGACCAGGGCTGGCGACAATAACGGGCATGGGGAAGGAAAGCAGGCGGTGGGACAAGGTGGACCCTTGCTTCACCAGAGCCATCGCTGACTCCATGCTTTGCGTCATGACCTTCAGGTCATAGCCGCCGGAGAGCATGCCTGGAGTTCCCGTTATCACTACCACGGCTTTGTTCTGCTCCGCCGCGTCCAGGGCGGTGTTGAATTCATCAATCAATTGCGGGGAAATGGCGTTGACTTTGCCGTTGTTCAGGGTGATGACGGCAACATTGTCCTTGAGTTCATAACTCAATAATTCGCTCATCGTGGACTCCTTAACTGTGTGTGTTGGCTGTGTTGTTATATGACTTATCAGGCGGCGTATTATGGCACATAAACCTTTTCAGAGAGGCGGTTGAATAGGCCGGGAATGCGATTCATGCGCGCTAACTTATTGTCCAGCCGAGACTATTGGGATAGTCCGCTAAGGGTTGACATTATAAAGTGTGAGCCTCTTCACATTAATTAAACGTGAGGGATAATGGCCCTCGGTAATTACCTATCTAAAGCTCGGACTAACCCCTTCCGCATAGACTCAATCTGACTACTATAGACGGATCGCGCCTAGGAGGAGTTGTATAGGGCGAAAATGATAGCCGGTCAAAAACAGGCCTATCAGATAAAAATAAATCTCCTATATGGACTGGAGGAATAAATGCTAACGAAGAAGACAAGCCTATCCATGGCTTTGAGCTCTCTTACTCTTGCTCTCGCCACCGCCGCTCATTCGGCGCCCCCTTCACGCAGCGATCTCTTGAATGAATTCTGGAGCCCAGACCGCCTGCACCCACTGGAATGCCGTTTTGGCGTTTTAAATAACTCCCCATGGGGACTGCCTCGTTGTATGCAGGCTAACAACGTCATGTCGCACCTGCAAATGCTGAACGACATCGCTGGCGCTAACGACGGCACTCGCGCTGCTGGCTTGCCGGGTTACGACGCTTCCGTCGACTACATCAAATCCACGCTGGAAAGCGCGGGCTACAATGTGACGCTGGCGCCGTTCCCGTTCAACGCGTTTTATCCGCAGGGTCCAGGAACTCTGGAATCCACTGCGCCGGACACCACTTCATATGAGTGGGAAGTTGACTTCACTTATCTGTCGCAAACCGACGCAGGCGATGTAACTGGCCCTGTGGCTGCGGTTGATCTGGCGTTGGGTCCGGATAACGCCTCCACCAGCGGCTGTGAGGCGGAAGACTTCACTGGCTTCCCAGCAGGCTCTATCGCGTTGATTCAGCGCGGCTCCTGTACTTTCCAGATCAAGGCGGAAAATGCAGCAGCGGCTGGCGCAATCGGCGTCATCATCTTCAACCAGGGCAACACTGACGACCGTAAAGGTCTGATGAACGCCACATTGGGCGATGATTACACCGGCGGCATTCCTGTCGTGTTCGCGACCTACGACAACGGCGCCGCATGGGCCAGCGCCGAAGGGCTGCAGATGCACGTAGTAACTGACGTGGTGAGAAAGCAAACTGAAACCGTTAATGTGATTGCTGAGTCCAGAAGAGGCAATCCAGACAACGTGGTCATGGTTGGTGCGCACCTTGATTCCGTCTATGAAGGCGCTGGCGTCAACGATAACGGCTCCGGCAGCGCTGCGCTTCTGGAATTGGCGTTGCAAACGCGTCGCGCGCATCCCCGCAACAAGATTCGTTTCGCATGGTGGGGTGCGGAAGAATCAGGTCTGGTCGGCTCCACTCACTATGTGCAGAACCTGCCGGAAGATGAGCTGAAGAAAATCAAGGTCTACTTGAACTTTGATATGATCGCTTCTCCGAACTTCGCCTATATGATTTATGACGGCGACGGTTCTGACTTCGGTCTGGAAGGCCCTCCCGGTTCCAAAGCCACTGAAAAACTGTTCGAAGACTACTACAAGCTGCGTGCGCTGCCTTATGAAGGCACTGAGATCAGCTTCCGTTCCGACTATGCGCAGTTCTTCACTGACGGCGTAGCCTTCGGCGGTCTGTTCACTGGCGCGGAAGTTGCGAAGACAGAAGAGCAGGCTGAGAAATACGGCGGCGACGCCGGCGTAGCTCTGGACCCCTGCTACCATCAGGCTTGCGATGACATCAACAACATCGCGCAGGACGCACTGGAAATTAATATCGACGCTGTGGCGTTCGTAACCAGCTGGCTGTCTCTGTCCACCAAAGTCATCGATGATGAAATCGAGGCTGCGGCGAAGAAAGACGAAGGTGTTGCAGCGATGCGCGCATTCAGCGCGAGCTCCAGCGCTTCCTCTTATGACATTACTCACTGGGGTAAACACTGGATCAAATAATCCACTGATCCTTGGTTGATAAACCCATAGCGCTTAGCCCGGCCGACTCGTTCGGTTCCGGGCTTTTTTGCGGCTGTAATCCGGCTCTTTGCATGGCGGATATGGACAGGAATACGAATCTGGTTTATTTATTCACTCGGCGGACAAGCAGCTTCTTTCTATTTGTCTGAACGGACGCGCTCTTATATGTCCGCGCCGTTTATTCACGGCGCGCCGCCATAATCACATTCTTCGTTTTCGGCGCCATTGTGCTTTAGGACCATGCGAAAAGAGAAAATTCACCAACTGATCATCGCTAAATTGCAGGACGACTTGGCTGTCGCCCAGCAGGCGGCCAATACCGCTCACGCAACCGCTACTCATGAAGAAAGCGTGGCGGAAAATAAATACGACACTTTTGGTCTGGAAGCGTCTTATCTGGCGGAGGGGCAATCCCGACGCGTAAGGGAGTTCGAAGCGGCGTTGGCCTCTTACCAGAATACCCCGCCCAAACACTTCACTGATCAAGACGAAGTCGCTGTTTTCGCGTTAGTCACACTGGAAGCGGAAGATGGCTCAGAACGTCGTTTGTTTGTGGGCCCTGAAGCGGCTGGATTTAAATTCTTGCTGGATGAACAAGAAGTGTTGGTCATTACGCGGCGCTCTCCCATTGGTATGAAACTGATGGGGAAAATGGTGGGCGATGTTGTTGCCCTTGTCGCTGGAAATGGGGAGAAAGAGTTTGAGATTGTCGAGATAGAGTAGCTGGATTTTACGGGAAGCCTGGATCAGACTTCCCGTGCAGCCTTTCCTAATCAGGCGGCGATATCCGCCATGCTGACATGATTCAACTGCATCCATGCCTGAATATTTTCGTTGGCGCCGATTAAGTCCGTAAAGTCGTGAGCGATTGCTTCCTTCAAATCCGCCACAATCGCTTTGCGCACAGGCGGGGCAGAGGGGTGATTATTGCGAAAGGCCTCATCCAAATTAATGCGGCAGATGGCGCGGTTGAATTCATAGTATCTCCAGCCTTCTTCCTTATTGCCGCCGCGAATGTCGATGGCGCAGGTCAGCTCTTTTAAAGCGTCCTCCCACTCGGGAGTTACTTTGTCCTTGAGCGCGAATCCCAGTTGTCCATGGTTCATATGGAAGCGACCGTCGGGGTCGGCTTTGACCAGGGCGCGAAACACAGGAATGGTCTTTTCCATAAGCTGCTTGTTATTACGCCAGCTTTCTCCACGCACTTTCCAGGTCTGGTAAAAAATCTTCGCCTTGGCCTCCGGAGAGGCGGCCGCAATGGCCTCGTCCAGTTCCGGCTGTGGCGCGGGAGGCAATTCAAAACTTGGACTCAACTGGCGATCCACCAAATTCTGCGCCTCAGCGTCCATCTTGGTTTGTTTTTTAATTTCCTCAATATCGCGATTCGCCCGCTCCATGCGTTCAGATAACGTCCCCAGAGCGGTTTGGTCCGCCTGCCGGAAGGCGCCGGCAAGGAACAGGCGTGTCCATAGATAACCGAACAAAAAACCGATAATGGAAAAATACAGTAGCACCGAGAGCGCGAATATAGAGGCGTCGCGTCCGCCGCCGACGCCTTCCGCAATATAGCCGGTGACGACGCGCAGGTGTGAAGGCATGGCGGTCAATTGAGTCAGACCGACGCCAACCAGCATCTTGGTCAGCCAGTCGGAAATTTGCTCCAGGTTGGTGTTGGCGAGGTAGCCTGCTCCCTGACTGTCCGCCGCTCCTGCTTCCTGCTGCAACGTTCGGGGGATGCCGAAGATAAAGCCCAATACGCCGCCCAGCAGCAGGAAGGCACCGGCTACCATCAGGCCGACGCTGGCTACCGCTGTTTTTTGCGAGATCGCCGAAAACTGCAGCGCGTAGAGTCCTATCGCCGCCGCGCCGGCGAACATGGCGGTGCGTAGTGTGCGCAAGGCTTTGTTGCTGTCCGAAGTCTGCTCCCTTTCAGTGCGTTCCATGGTGTTGATCCTACCTAAAAGCTTCCTGTAATAGTCTTTGTATCCGAACATATTTGCGCTCCCTTTATACCTCAGCGGCGGGACAATTGCAGTGATGAAATTGGCTGTACGCTGGGCGCCAAAACGATGATGGAATTGCTTTTATCGATGGCTGTATTGATCCTTGCCAAGAATACGAAACACAACGACCTGTCCCGTCTTGTGTGGAAAGAGGGAGGCTTGCATCTGTTTGATAACTATGGCGTTATGAGATCATCAATAAAACCGCAAGGAGAAAAACTGATATGCGCAGCCACGAGGTGGACTACAAGATCATAGGCCACGATATGCAAATGGTGGAAGTGGAGCTGGACCCAGGTGAAACCGTCATTGCGGAAGCTGGGGCCATGAACTATATGACCGGCGGCATAGAGTTCGAAACCAAGATGGGCGATGGCTCGGACCCTGAGCAGGGCTTCTTTTCCAAGTTGTTCAGCGCTGGCAAGCGCATGATGACTGGGGAGTCGCTGTTCATGACTCACTTCACCAACAGCGGCCACGGCAAGCAGCAGGTTTCATTCGCGGCGCCATATCCCGGCAGCATTATACCGGTGGATCTGGCCAATCAGGGTGGAACCATTATCTGTCAGAAGGACTCTTTTCTGGCGGCGGCCATGGGAACCCGCATCAGCGTAGAGTTTAATCGCCGACTGGGGAGCGGCTTTTTCGGCGGCGAAGGCTTTGTGCTACAGAAGCTGGAAGGGGATGGCATGGCTTTTATCCACGCCTGCGGAACGGTGGTGGAAAAGCGCCTCGATAACGAAACACTGCGCCTGGATACAGGCTGTCTGGTCGCGTTTACGCCTTCCATCAGCTATGAAATCGAGATGGTCAAAGGCATTCGTAGCATGTTTTTCGGCGGAGAAGGCATGTTTCTGGCGACCTTGCGGGGAACCGGGACCGTTTGGATTCAAAGTTTGCCTTTCTCACGGCTGGCGGATCGAATCTTGGCTCATGCGCCGAAACAAAATGGCGGCGTAGAAGTAGGAGAGGACTGAAACTGACGTTTTATCATGATAGAGTGTGACGTCGTAGGCGTTTAACGTCATCACGCGGGTGATCGTTTATCACATTAATGACGGTTGTCCGCTTGATGCGACGCTTGCTCAATTGGCGGCTCATGAAGCCCGGAATGCTTTCATTGAGCCGCCGCACGCCCGGACCCAGCATTGTTCGCGGCGTATGAGAGGGATGTCATGCGGTCGAATCTGTATTGCCTTGCAAGGCCTTGCCTCTCTTAATGTGAAACTCTCTCACATCTCCTGATACTAAAAACGAAAGCAACATTACAGGCGGCTATGGTATGGATATTTTGGCAACCAGAGTTTATGGGAAGGATGGAAGTCACACGGCCGACGAGAGCGCAAGCCGAAGCAATACGCGCAATGGTCAATCTGAAACAGCATCGCCACTACAACTGTCCGCGGAAATTTATGGCATCCTCACCGTTGCGCTGGCGCGACATTTAGGGCCGGTCTCAACACACCTGATTCGCAATGCCGCCTCGCATTCCCGCTCGCTGCCGGAAATGATAGATACGCTGTCATTGCATATTCCCAAAGGCGCGGAACGGGATACTTTTCTTGATCGCGCCCATAGAAACGACGTTATGACTCATCCTGGTCGCAGCATGGATTCCACCGCGCGCCAGAAAGCGGCCGCGCCTGCAGCGAACAGACTGAAGCCTAAGTATAAAAGTAGCGTTGGCACCGCCTTGAGCGAAGAAAAGCTGCAACGCCTGACACAGCTTCTCAGCCGTTATGTCGGGCCGCTGGCGGGCTGTATCGTGCGCAAATGCCGCGAAGAGTCACCGACGGAAATCAAGCTCTATCAGGCTATGGCGGAGTGCATTCCCGACGAACATGAGCGAACGCAGTTTTTAAACAAAGTCCGGCTGAGAAGCTACTGAAAAGCCTCGCATTACAGTGGGAAGAGCAAGAACGCGCTGCACTCATACAGAGTTGCGGCGCTTGGTTATATGTGGCGGTATAGGCGTTGTCCGCCGGTGCGGTGTAAGTGTCTCCCGTCATAACGAAATCGCTTGCGCCGGTCATGTGCAAGAGCCTTGTTTCAAGCTGGCGGAGTTATACATATCGTTCGGCCCTGACTGACTGTGAATTGAGCCGCTAATCTGCTTAAACCCCTCATCGCTCTCCAGCAACTCTGTCTGCGCCTTGATGGCGGCGTATTCATACATGACCTGCTGTATTGAGCTGATAAACGGGAGTGTTGTCAGCAATTTGCAAGGGTGGCCAATTATTCTCTATCCACGTTTATGAATACAGGGCTAGCATTAATACTAGCTGTCGAATCAAAAGGGTATTTGGTAACGTTGGTGACAAATTCACTCGAAACGCCCCATGTCTTTACGCGGATAACAAAGATTTAGTGGGCGTCGATCATCACAGCTTTAATTGTGCAATGGCCTGCGCAATAGAATTACAACGAGCCTAATATTCAGAGGTAACTGAACTTGAAAACAATAGAGCCCAGCAGTGAGCAAACTCAACGTTTTGTAGAATTAGCCCGGGAATATTGTCAATGGAGCGAAGCGAGGCCGGGCTCAGCAGAAGAAGAAATGGCGACAGCCGCCAGACTGCTGGCCAAGCTTTATGCGACGATTCTGGAGCTTCCTTTCGAACCGGCGGGTACGGACTTGGAGTTTGAAACCATGACCCACGATGCCTGGCAAAAAATCTACCAGAGATTCGGTTCCATGCCATTTACGCAGTATCGCGATATCGACGACCCATTCGACATGCAATCCGCTTCCGTCAATGCGGGAGACATCGCCGATGACTTGGCGGATATCTATCGCGATATGAAAGACGGCCTGTCCTTATGGGATCACAATCACACCAGAGAGGCGGTGTGCTATTGGGAAGAAAGCTTTCGTATTCACTGGGGGCAGCATGCCATCGACGCGTTAAAAGCGTTGCATTGGCGTCGTCATAATTGCTAAAAAAAAATTCCAAGTTTGCGACAGTATCTGTCGCTGCAGAAGGTAATATTACTCCTGCGACGGGATAGCGAGGGACGCTCTCACCAAGGACTCACAAATGGACTCACAAAAGGATTAGCCCGCTGACCCGGCTGGGTCGAAACGGACTTATAAACGGAATTGACGCAGAAGCGCTGTTAAACCCAGGCATGGAGGCCGCCTGTCGTCCTTCTATCTGACAGAAGACCTTGAAGGGATTTCCCTGTATAAGAAATTTATTTTTTCAGCAACATATCAATATGAGGAATGCCGTCCTCGTCATACTGCTCGGAAATAGTGACGAAGCCGAAGCTTTGATAAAACTTTTCCAAGTAAGCCTGCGCTTGAATCTTGATGTCGTGTTGCGGATACAGCTCCCGCGCCCAACTC
>NC_007645.1:6975000-7215267 GCF_000012985.1 Hahella chejuensis KCTC 2396
TGATCAGCAGCTTCTGTTTGCCCTGATCTTCATATAAATAGACGGAGCTATGACGATCTTCCTTCAGCACGTCCAATAGAGAAAACTTGGATTCAATCGCTTCACTGTTGGACAGCGCCCTTTCTTTCTGCGCTTTACTGAGGTGACCGCCTTGAAGAATGTGCAGCAATCCATTCTTCACCTCGTCCGCCGAGGCCGGTCGCTCCGCCGGATCTTTCTCCAGACAGCGCATGACCAGCGAATTCAAGGCTGGCGCCATATCCGGCTCAAATTTGCGCGGCGGCGGGATTTCCCCTTGCGGACAGACTCCAGTGAACAGCTCGTACATGAGAATGCCAAGCGCATAGATATCGCTCTGCACTGAGGCGGCGTCCGCCGACTTGTGCTGTTCCGGCGCCATGTAGGCGGACGTACCCATAATGTTGCTGGTCTGGGTATGCAGGGTTTTCGGTTTGCTGGACGAGTCGTAGAAATGCGCGATGCCAAAATCCAGCACCCGCGCCTGCCAATCATTATCGATAAGGATATTGGAGGGCTTGATGTCGCGGTGGATCACGCCATTTTTATGTGCATAGGCCAACGCCTTGCACAACTGCACCAACACATCCATCTTGCGGGAAAAGTCGAGCTTGCCGCGATTGATGGCGTCCTCAAGGGTCATGCCTTCAACATATTCCATGACGAAATAAGGACGCCCTTTGCCAGTAACGCCCTTATCAATGACATGAATGATGTGAGGGTGGTTCAGTTGCGCGATGATGAGAGATTCTTTTTCGAAGCGCTCCAGAATCTCAGGGTGATCTTTTAAGTTGGCGGATAGTATTTTTATGGCGACAGGACGTTGCAGCGACTCCTGCATGGCTTTGTATACAGTCGCCATGCCGCCCTCGCCCAGCTTGCTGAGAACTTTGTATCCCTGCCACGCCATGTAGTTATCTTTTCCGAATTAGATGCATTAGTCCGTCGCCGGATCTATCCAGGGCGCTAAAGAGCGAACGCCAACGCCAAAAACAGCAATGCGGCCAGTATGCCGCCTAAAGCCATGTAACGCCAAGGCCGTCCCGAAGCGGAGTCGGATGCGTTCGGCTCAGCGAAAGGCGGCATAGGCCGGGTTCTTTCGCCGGAATGGTCACGCCTGGGGGCGGCGTTGCCGTGCGGCGCGCCGTCTTTATCGGTCACTATCAGCACGGTAACGTTGTCATCGGCGCCATTAGTGAGGGCGATTTCCACCAGTTCATCGGCTTTACTCTGTGAATTGCCGCGGCGCGCCAGCACTTCCTGTATCCGCTCCTCGGTTACAACGCCATGCAGACCATCACTGCACATCAACCAAACATCTCCCGCCTGCCGGGGCACACGATAAGCATCCACGTGCAGACCATTCTCACCCGCCGCGCCCACCGCCTGAGTGAGCACATGGCGAATGCGCGCCGCTTCTTCTTCCGATAGACCGGTGCTGCGCTGTGCGACGGAATGGTCTTCCGTCATCTGCATGATGAGGTCGTCCCGCAACAGATACACGCGACTGTCGCCTACCCAGGCCACTTCCATTTCATCAGGATGCGCGTGCAACGCAGCGATGGTGGACGCCGCGTAGCCGCGTTCGCCAGTGATATCGTCGCCTAACAGGGATTGGTGGGCGAGCAGAATCGCCTGCTCCAATGGATGCCCGGCATGCACCGCTCTTTGCATGGACTGACATACGCTCGCACTGGCGACTTCCCCACTGTCGCCCCCTCCAACGCCGTCGGCGACGGCATAGAGACTTGTCGATTCGTCTACTAATCCATTATCCTGATTTTGCTGCCGCCGGCCGGTATGAGTTGCGAAACCTACTTGCATTAAAAGATTTCCAAGTCCCTGATTCATGGGGATTAAAAAAGTATATTTCTTTAGTATAGATGGGTTTTCAGTTTAGTTTCCTTGACTATACTCTAAAGTGTTAAAGCGCCTTCTGACCGGCAGAACCTTAATTCAGTAGTCATTTCCACAAGTGTGAGCGTAACGAGGCCCCTAGCAGCATGCTGAAACTGCAATTCACCGATGGAAGCCGGGAGAGCATCTGGCTGGTAGAACCGCGCCTGAAAATAGGTAAGCATTCTTCCAACAACCTGGTTCTCAACCAGCCGGACATCCAGGACTTTCATGCCGAGATCCGTTTGCAGGAGGAACAGCTGTATCTGCTGAACCTCAGCCCCGATTATGTCGTGGGCGTGAACGGAAAAAAGGTGCAAAAAGCCGTAAAAATCAACGAAAACGATACCATCCAACTGGGAAAAGCCCGCTTTAAAGTGGTGCATCCCGGAGCCGAGCATAAACCGAAACACGAAGCGCCGCAAAGCATCGCCCATAATGAATGGGGCCTGCATACCAACGCCAGTTGGGCCAAACAGTCGTTTTACCCGATTGAAGATACGGTCATCATCGGTCGCGACGAACAGTGTGACATCACCGTGCCGGTCTCCCATTTGTCGCGTCAGCACGCCCAGTTGACTGTGGCGGGAAATTATATGTTGGTCAAGGACTTAGGGTCCACCAACGGTACTTACCTGAACGGCGAGCGTATTACCCAAGGGCGCGCCAAAAGGGGCGATCGCCTGCGTTTTGACGTCGTCACCTTTACCGTGACCGGACCTGAAGATGACGGCGACCGCACCATCGTACGTCCAGACGCCGTCGCGCCAGCGCCATCACCCGCGCCAACCGGTGATGAAACCGTCGCCAATAATCCGCCGCCGCGTCCAGCGCGTCCTGCGGCGCCGCCCAAAGCCGCCAGAAAACCCGCGCAAGAGAAACCCGCTCCCGCTCATGAAGTCGCAGTTAAGGCGGAATCCAAAAGCGGCTATCTGCTTTACACCGTCATCGGCTTCGCCGTGGTGTTCGGCGCGTTGTCAGCCTTCTTCCTGCTCCGGTAAGGATACCGGTCGGGGCATCCCCAGTTACATTTTGCTCATGGGATTTCCTCCACCTTGCCCCTATAATAGGCGGTCGCCCCAGAACAACCTGCACAGCCGTTACTGATGTCTAATCCAGACCGTTTTCAGCAGTTTTTTTCCACAGACTGCCCGCAGTTCTTTCGTCCGCTGACCAGCAAATACCGCGAAATGATCGTGGAGTGTCTGCGTTTGCTGTATCAACGTTTCTACAGCAGCATGGCGGACTACGGACACGCCCTCAAGCGGGAGCAGATGGTGGAGATATTTCAAACCGCCCTGACCCGCGCACCGGAGTTGGAAACCGATGAGGACAGCGAAACCGAGGGCCGTTTCCGCACGGATCGCGACAAGGCTCTGTGGATACTCAATACGCTGATTGATTACGGATGGCTGGAAGTACAGGTGGACGAGGTCACGCTACAGTCCAGCTACCACTTCAGCCGTAAAGGGCGCTTGTTCACGCAGCCGTTTTTGGAGCTTAGCGGCGCCTCGGTGCGCACCCGTCACCGCAATACCCGCAATACCCGTAATGCGCTGCGGGCGTTTATTGAAGCCGGTGAAGTCCACGATCTGCTGGACGCCTATGAATACTCTGAGCGCATCATCAGCGACTTCACTGATATCATCACCGAACTGGAAGACCGTAAACGCCAGCTGGTGAAAGAAATTGAAATCACCGCGCTGATCAAACGAGCCAGCGATGAATTCTTCGACTTCATGGATAAACGCTTCCAGCCGGACTTGTCTGTGCGCCTGTCGGCGGACTCCGTGGAGAAGCATCGGGACGAGATCATGTCCCAGGTGCGTCAGATTCGCAGACTTCCCAAAGAGACCAAGGCGCACGCGGAAAGCGAGTTGCGTCGACTGCTGCCGGACCGAGTGGTGGAAGGGCAATCCCTGCTCTGGCTGTTGCTGGACAATATAGAAATCCGTCTCACCAACGCCTGCGACATCATGTTGCCGGCTCTGCGCAGTGCGCTGCGTAACTTCACACGACGCGCGGACATCATTATTCGTCAAATGAGCTATCTGGCCAGTCAGCGCCATAATGACATGGTGCAGATCTGTCAGGAGCTGACCGAGCTGCCGGCGGAAGAGCAACGGGCGCGTCTGGAGCGCGCAGGAGCCCTGATGGCCAACCTCAATGTCGGCCTTATCGACCCCAAACAGATCAGTCTGCGCGAAGGCCGTCGGAAAATCACCGTGGACAGCCGGGTGCTCAACGACGAACCGCTGGACCAGGGCGCTCGCAAAGAGTTGTTCATACAACACGCGCTGGATCAGGCTTTTGTCATCAATGACGACCGCACCCGTCAATATCTGATTCAGGCGCTACGGGGCGGCCAGCGCATCCAGACCAAACATCTGCCCATTAACGCCGCTCCCGATCTGTTGGCGGCGATGCATGCCGTGGAGCTGGGCTCCGTGTCAGGCCTCTCCAGCGAATACGAGTTCGTGGTAGAGCCGACAGGGGATCTGGTCAGCAATGAATATTTACTGCAGGCGGATGATTTCATCATCGAAGTACGACCGAAAAAAGCGATGCAAGACACCTTATGATTCTGAGTCAATGCCTTGAAAATGAACTGTCCTCCGAAGGACTTCAGTTAACGGACTTCAGCGAACTGGCGCTGCGCCTACTGGATTACAGCATCATCTGCCGCGATGAAAGCCTGATCGAACAAACTTTATATGATCGTTATCTGCGCATCGACAAGCTGGTGGACGATTATCTATCCGTTCTCGGCGTGCGTCTGCTGCACGACCGTCAGTTCCAGTACATCCGCGCGTATCCGCCGGGAGCCGAGGCGCCGGGTCTCGATGACGAGGTGGACCAGCCGTTCAACACCGGTTTGCGCGCGCGTCTGAATCAGCAGGAGATCGCCTTGATCCTGGTGTTGCGCAGCCAATACGACAAAGCCCTGCGCGAAGGTCAGGTGGACGATCAGGGTGGCGTCACGCTCAGCTTTGAAGCGCTCTCTATCGCCATGAAAAACCTGCTGCAACGCACCCTGCCGGAAAACCTGACGGAACGCCGTCAGCTGCTGAAGCGCCTGCGTCAGTTGCGACTGTTGCAATTCAGCCAGGAAGACACGCTGGAGAGCGGCGAAAGCTGGGTCCGCATCCGCCCGCAAATCGTCAACTTCGTCAGCGATGAAGCGCTGTCCGCTTTGCGCGGCGAAGAGGCGGAGCAGGAGGACGCAGCGGCGTCCCCGGAAGAGATCTAACAGGCGGAGTTGGCCCATGGACGGTAAAAACACGGCGGCGTCCACTATCAGTGATTTGAGAACACCATGTTTCTAAAGAAATGCATCTACGTTAACTGGGGCAACATCCCCAACAGCGAATTCGATTTCGGCCCTATCAACCTGCTTTCCGGGGGCAACGGTTCCGGTAAAACCACGTCGGCGGACGCCATTCAAACAGTGATGACCGCCGCCCACGATTACCTGTTCACCTATAACCCGGGCCAGGATGAAACCACCCAACGGGGTCGCGGCGGCAAACAGGTGCGTACGCTGTCTTCTTACGTTTTGGGATGCGACGATGGCAGCTTCGCCCGCCTGGAGCCCACCGAAGGCTACATCGCCGCGTGTTTTCACCCCACCATGGGAGAATCCGCCGAGCCTTTCACCGCCATTATCTGCTGCCGCGCCCACATTGATCAGGCCGGCTCCCAGCGGGTGGCGCGTCAGGACGACCTGTTCTTCCTGATACTGCCGGGAGCGGAAATCAGCCTGTCCGCCCTACAGGGCGAAGACGCCAGCGGCGACAAGTTCGTCATGCCCATGGACAAGATCGTTGCGCGCCTGCGCAAAAATTTCGAGGTGGAGAAATACGACACCAAGAAGGGCTATCTGAAACGTCTTTACGGCATTCTGCGCGGTAAAACCCATGAAGTGCCGGAGCGGGAAGCGATGAACGCCGCGCGCGCATTCTCCCGCTTCATGGCCTACAAGCCAGTAAAAAGCATCAATGATTTCGTCGCCAATGAAATCCTGGAGAAAAAAGACCTGGGCGAAGCGATCCGCTCTGTCTCCGATCTGCTCAAAACTATCCACGGGATGGAGAGCGACGCTTCCCGCCTGAAGAACGCCATTCGCATTCTCAGTGACGCCATGGGCTATGGCGAAAGCTATATTCAACGCTGGATCGATTTGAATGTCTGGCAATACGTCGCCGCGCGCCACCAGTATCTGACGGACCAGGAAGCCTATCTCACCGCCAAGAAGCAACAGAAGTCCTTGCAGGATGAGAAAGTCTCCAACCAGCAGGAGCGCGACACGCTGGAAGCCCGCCACGACCAGATTGAGGGCCGCCTGTTGGAGCTGACCGCCAAGCGTATGGGCCATCAGCCGCTACAGCAGAAAGATGAGCTGGAGAAACTGATCGCCGCCAATGGACGCGCCCTGCATGAACAGGCGCCAGGGCTGCTGGAGCAGAATCATCGCCTGGACGCCATCTTCCAGGCGACTAATAACATCATCAATTTGATGAAAAACCAGAATATTCTGGATGACGCACCCCGTCTGGGCCATAAGGATGTGTGGGCGGGGGCGCTGGAGTTCAGCCAGCTCAAGCAACACGGTCAGGTGGACTTCGCCGCTCTGCTGGGGCGGGATTGGGTGGATATCTCCCCTCTTGAAAACCACCTCGAACAGGCGTTATTAATTCAGCAAAAAGCCAATCAGTGGCAGCGCCAGTGGCACGACGGCGAAATCAGCGCTGACGGCGTCAGTCTGCGCGACCAAGTCAGTCGCGCCCTGCACCGGCGGGAAAGTCTGAACCAGAAGCTGGAGCAACAACGCCACCAGAAACAGGCGGAAATCGAAAGCCTGGAGACGCGTCAGGTTACTTATCCTTACCACGTAAAAACAGCGTTAGAAGCGATTCGCCGGGAATGCCCCGAGGCGGACCCCAGGGTGCTTTGCGATTACGTCGAGATCAAAGACCCTAAATGGCAAAACGCCATTGAAGGCTATGTTGGCGGCGGCCGCTTCTCCATTCTGGTGGAGCCGGAATACGAAGCCCGCGCCACCCGCATCCTGCGCTCGCTGAAAGGAAGCGGACAGGCCCGCGTTATCCAGGGCGAGAAAGCCCGTCGCGACTGCGAACGCATGAACCTGGACAAAGACTCCATCATCCACGTCATGGAGTTCAGCCACGCCACCGCGCGCTACTACATCACCGCCAGCTATGGCAACGTGCTGCGGGTGCGTTCAGAAGAAGAGCTGCGGATGACCCGTCGCGGCGTCACCGCCAATGGCCTGGGCTCCGGCTCTTACAGCATGTTCCGTTGCGACGTGGCCGACAGTGAGCTGGTATTTGGCCAGCAAGCGCGGGAACGCGCCTTGGACGCCAAAAGAGAAGAGCTGCAGCAAATTCGCATTGAGCATCAGCGCGCCAGCGAACAGTGGCAGGAGCTGTCCAATCTGCTGCGCGCCGCGGACCAGATCAAGCCGTTATCCTATGCCGACCGCCTGAAAGCCATGCTGGACATCCACCGGGAACTGCGCGAAGCGGAAGATCGGTTGGCTCATCTGGATCTGGCTGACTTTGAATTGCTGGAACAAGAACTGGAGCAACTCAAGCAGCAGGACAAAGAACTCAAGCAGCGTATTGAGGTTCTTCTTAAGCGGGAAGGCAGTCTGCAGACCGAACTGGCGCAGAAGGCCGACCTCTGTAAAGCGCTCAGCGAACGCAAAGACGCCTCGGAAACCAAGCAGGACGAGAAAGAAGAGTCCCTGCGCTCAATTGCGTCCCTGTGGCCGAATTTCGATAGCGAAGCGCGTCTGCAGGAAGCGGATCAATGTGCGGAAAGTATCCGTTCCGATCAGCTGCATCTGGAGTTGCAAGACACCCAGTCCAACATTGAAAGCCTGGCGCGACAATTCGAAAACAAATTGATCGAGCATAACCAGTCGAGCAATCCTTTGGATCAGATCGCCTATCTGCCTGACTATGACCAGATGCACAACCGCGCCTTCTTCAGCCGCATTTGTGAAGTCAGCCGGGAAATCGACAAAATCCGCAACCGCCTGAAAAACAACATTCTGGTGGAGAAACAAGAGAAGCTGTCGCAGTTGAAACTGGCGTTCAACAACACCTTCGTCACCCACCTCTGCCACGCCATTTATCAGGCCATCAATGACGGCAAGAAGATCCTGGAGGACATGAACCGGGAGCTGGAACACCATCGTTTCGGCGCCGATCGCGAATCCTTCCGTTTCGACTGGACCTGGGTGCCGGAATTCAAGGAATACTGGGATTTCTTCAAGGAAATCATCGCTCTGCCCAATCTCGGCGAAGGCGCGACGCTGTTTGACGCAGAGTTGTCGAAGAAAGCTTCGCAAGTGCGCGATCGCATGATGGCGATGTTACTGTCCGACGACGAGCAAAAGGCGATGCGGGAACTTGAACGCATCTCGGACTATCGCAACTACCGCAATTACGAAATCTACAAGGAGCCGCAGGGCAAACAACCGATTCCGCTGTCTCAATACGGCACCGGCAGCGGCGGACAGTTGGAGACCCCGGCTTACATCATCCGCTCAGCGGCGATCACCTCCGCATTCCGCTTCAACGAAGGCGACAGCCATCTGCGTATGGTGCTGGTGGACGAAGCCTTCTCGAAAATGGACGAAACCCGCTCCCGCGAAGTCATCAACTATCTGACCCAGACGCTGGGTCTGCAACTGGTATTCATTATGCCGACCAGCAAGTCCGGCCCCTTCATGGACCTGATCAGCAACCAATTCGTGTTCACCAAATGCCCCACCACCCGACCAGTGGGAGAACTGCAAACCCGCGTTCTGGTGGACAGACAAAAGTGCAACCAGGAAAAAATCGCCGAACTCTGGGCCAACCACCGCAAACAAATACGCCACCAGTTCGCGCTGGATTTTATGGAGGAATTTGGTTAATCCCCAACAAACCGAGACTATACCATTTGGGAAATTAAACATTTAGAACATGGACGTTACTATCACTAGTTTTAGCTCTCTAGAACTCTAGAACTCTAGAACTCTAGAACTCTAGAACTCTAGAACTCTAGAACTCTAGAGGGGAACAACAGCGAATATAGTTTACAAGGATGAGACATGTCCAAAGTAGAGTTTTTTGTTGGCGGTGGTGGAGATAAAAAGGACTGGATAACAACTATAGCAGCCCCAACCAATTTGATGGAAAGCGTCAAAAATTATCGTCAAAAATCCGCGCCTAATATTACCTGCTATTACTACGGTCACGAAGAAGAAACACTCATCCTGACTAATATTAAGTCTAAGTGGAAATCAGGCGAATACAAAAGCATACGGTTAACAGGCCATAGCTGGGGAGGGCAAGCCGTTATGGACATAGCCCAGCAGCTTTTCAGTCTAAGCATTCCTGTTGACGAACTCATTACTTTAGATCCAGTTTCTTTATGGCCGTTCAGCAAAGTAATGGTTGCCAAATGGGTGAATATCTATATAAAACAGTCACTCATAGATAATACTATCGGAAAAATCCCTTTGGTTGGCAACATTGCCAGTAGCTTACTATCCCTACCTTCTTTAGCTACTCAATCCGGTAGATCCGGCGGCTATATAGCTAATGTAGGAGGACAATTAGGAGAGGAAAATGGCGCTTATAATATTGAGTTGGATGTGACACATGCAGATGCGTTGTTAATGTATAAGAAAGCCCGTGAAGAGATGAGCCATGCTCCTCTAAACCCTAAAGTTATAGGCGTCAAGTAATGATTCGAGTGAAAGATATTTATATGTTACTGCCAGCTCTATCAATTTACGCAGGGCTTAGCGGTTGCGCCAGCGAGCAGGTACTCATTACCGATCCTACTGTTGCAGTTGCCCACATTTCCAAAGGGAATCAAAGCCTGGATTTATTTCCAGGCCGTTATCTCAGTATCGCATTTAGCGCCAATAGTGAGCATATCGATACACGCGATCCACTTTTGCAAGTTCGGGCGGAACTTTTTAAAGATGGCCGCTCGGTGGGCAGTTCAATCGCGATGGGTCCGTATGTCATTAGCAATAATCAAATCGATGAGCGACATTTTAATGGTCAGCGTTATATCGCCTTCGATTTCTCCAATCTAATGGTGGAATCAGACCATGGCGAAATTTCCGTTGCCTTGGCTGAATCCGATTTTGACACAGTTGAGTTCCAACTCCGATATCCTCTCATGGGAACTGGTTTTAAATTCATCAGTAACCCTGTTTCCTTCTCCAAAACAGAAATTCTGAACTCGCTTAAACTGCTCCCAGTCAAGTACGAGTAGCTTAAGCCGTCAATTTCACGGGAATTGCTCCATACTTAGAGACAATACTGGGTTCAATGAGTTTTGGAGACGCACATGGACAGTCGATCTTGGCTCTTTGGGATTCACCTCATCACCGCACTGTCGCTATCCCTGGCCGCTTTTTCGACACAGGCTGCCGGACGCATTTTCGGCATCGCCGGCAAGCCCTGACTATTCAACGCTTTCTCTCTGATTCTATTTGTATTTTTAGATAAGACGACCTAACGCCCCTAGGGTTTGCCCCAGGCTACTTCCGCTGTTTGCGTCCGTTACACTAACCGGCTCCCTATTTTCCAAATGACGCATATAGAGTTCCAGCAGACGTAGGTGACAGATATGGACGGAGTAGTGCTTGATATCAATCATAACAACCGCGAAGGCGTGTTGAGATGTCATCAGGGCAACCGTTACGCCTTCAGTCTGGCTGAGTGGAAAAGTCAGGAAGCGCCACGACGCGGCGACAAAGTAGACTTCCTTCCCTTAGGCACGCTGGCGACAGAAATCTACTTTCTGGAAAGAGCCGCCACGCCGGAACAGCCCTCTGCGCCAAGCGCGGCGGCGCATGCGACAGGGCCTGTTCCCGCCGCGCAAACGGCGCCGCCATCGCAACCAAGACAGCGTCCCAGCGTAAGCTCCTCATCCGGCAAAGCCACGTTTTCCCATACATCTGGCTTGGCCGTCACCAGTTTTATCTTCAGCCTCATCGGTTTGTTCTTCTTTGGCTCCCTGGTGGCGATCATCTGTGGACATATCGCCCTCCACAAAATTCGGGCAAGCGCAGGCGTGCTGACCGGCGCAGGTCTGGCTATCACCGGGTTAGTGTTGGGTTATCTTGGGTTTTTTGGCTCTATTCTGTGGATTGGCTATCAAGCGTATCAACAACAGCTTTGATGCAGCCCTGAGACAGGAATATTCTCTCCCGTTCAGACCTCGCTTCTGATAGAGCATATCAATCGGAAGCATAGTTATGATTATCTTTTACAATAATGAGAATCATTCTAATCTACTCCTGACAGACACGCGGCTACCGTGGTACGGGGGAGTCAGACATGATCAAAACGTTTACCTTCGCCATCATCCATTTCAGCGTCGCCTTCACCGTGGGGTACCTGTTAACCGGCGACCTCATCGTCGGGGGCGCTATCGCATTAGTGGAGCCACTGTGCAACACTGTAGCCTACTTCTTTCATGAAAAGGCCTGGGAACGGTTCGGCCGGTTATCCAAGCCCGCCTCCTCTCCCCATGCAGTAGTACACGGAGCCGGCGCCGCTAGCGGTTAACCTTCCTTTCCAACCAGGCGGATCAAGGAGGCGCCATGAACAGTTTTAACACTCTCTCCGATTTATCCGTCGGAGACCGCAGCTACCGCATCCATCTGTTACCTTCGATGCCCGCGGAATATAAGGTCGAACGGCTGCCTTATTCCATCAAGATCCTGCTGGAAAACCTGCTGCGGCGAGAAGACGGCTATAGCATCACCAAAGATGACATCGCCGCTCTCGCGCAATGGAACGCCAGCGCCCAACCCAGCGCACAGGTTGCGTTCACGCCGGCGCGGGTTGTCTTGCAGGATTTCACCGGCGTTCCAGTAGTGGTGGATCTGGCCGCCATGCGCGACGCCATGATGAACCTCGGCGGCGACCCAAAGTTGATCAATCCTCTCGAACCCGTTGATCTGGTCATCGACCACTCCGTGATGGTCGACTATTTCGGCGACAACAACGCCCTTGCGCGCAACACCCAAATCGAATTCGAGCGCAATGAGGAACGTTACAAATTTCTGCGTTGGGGACAAAAAGCGTTTTCCAATTTCAGAGTAGTCCCTCCCGGCACCGGTATCGTGCATCAAGTGAACCTGGAATATCTGGGACAGGTGGTGATGCAAAAAGAAATCGACGGTGAATGGTTCGCCTACCCTGACACCCTGGTCGGCACTGACTCTCACACCACCATGATCAACGGTCTCGGCATATTGGGTTGGGGTGTGGGCGGTATTGAAGCGGAAGCCGCCATGCTGGGGCAGCCGGTCAGTATGCTGGCGCCGGAAGTTGTAGGCTTCGAGCTCACCGGCAAGCTTGCAGAAGGCGCAACCGCCACAGACCTCGTACTCACTGTCACGCAAATGCTGCGCAAGAGAGGGGTGGTAGGAAAATTCGTCGAGTTTTACGGCGACGGCCTAGACCACCTGCCTTTGGCGGACCGCGCCACTATCGCTAATATGGCTCCGGAATATGGCGCTACCTGCGGCATTTTTCCTGTGGATAAAGAGACGTTGGCCTACCTCAAGCTTTCAGGTAGAGAAGAGAGCCTGATCAAACTGGTGGAAACCTACGCCAAAGCCCAGGGACTGTGGCGGGAAACCGGCTCTATTCCAGCGGAGTACAGCGATACGTTGACGCTCGACCTGGGATCGGTAATACCCAGTCTGGCCGGCCCCAAACGCCCCCAGGATCGCGTCGCGCTTTCCGACGCCAAGACCTCCTTTGAAAGCACCTTACAGGATTATCTGGATCTGAGTTCCGCTCCCGACAGCAAAGGGAGACAGGAGGGCAATGGGGACGCACATCAACTTCAGCATGGCGACGTAGTGATCGCCGCCATTACGTCTTGCACCAATACATCTAATCCGGCAGTAATGCTGGCTGCAGGACTAGTGGCGAGAAATGCGCGACAACGCGGGTTAACCGTCAAACCCTGGGTGAAAACGTCCCTCGCGCCCGGTTCCCAGGTCGTGCCGGCTTATCTCAAGGCGGCGGAGTTGATGGATGATTTGGAGGCGCTCGGCTTTAATCTGGTGGGATTCGGCTGCACCACCTGCATCGGTAATTCCGGTCCACTGCCAGAGCCCATTCAAAACGCCATCCGCAAAGACAAACTCATGGTGGCGTCCGTGCTATCCGGTAACCGTAACTTCGAAGGCCGCATACATCCTGAGGTGCGCGCAAACTACCTGGCCTCGCCGCCACTGGTGGTCGCCTATGCCCTGGCCGGCTCTATGCGTATGGATATATATAAGGACCCCCTTGGCCAGAATAAAAATGGCGAAGATGTATATCTGAAAGATATTTGGCCTTCTCAAAAAGAGGTAGCCGACCTCATCGCCGCCACGGTTTCTTCTGAGCGCTATCGCAGCCAATACGCGGATGTCTTTGCAGGGACTGACGCCTGGCGCGCATTACCGGTTCCAGAAGGAAAAACCTATGATTGGCCCGACTCCAGCTACATCAAGAAACCTCCGTTCTTCAGTGGTATGACCTTGTCACCGCCCCCTCTGCCGAAAATTGGACAGGCGCGGGCCCTGGTGAAGGTGGGCGACTCCATCACCACCGACCACATCTCCCCTGCCGGCTCCATCGCGCCGGATAGCCCCGCCGGCAAATATTTACTCGAATGCGGCGTTGAACAACGGGATTTCAATAGTCTCGGCAGCCGGCGCGGCAATCATGAAGTGATGATGCGCGGGACCTTCGCCAATGTCAGATTACGCAACCAACTGGCGCCCGGTACGGAAGGCGGCTGGACCACCCATTGGCCCAGCGGCGACGTCATCAGTATTTTCGACGCCGCTTCACGCTATCGGGAAGAAGAAACACCCCTGATCGTTATCGCCGGTAAAGAGTATGGTTCAGGTTCAAGTCGCGACTGGGCGGCCAAAGGCGTCAGCCTGCTCGGCGTGCGAGCAGTGTTGGCGGAAAGCTATGAACGCATTCACCGTTCCAATTTGGTTGGCTTCGGCGTTTTACCGCTACAGTTCATGGACGGTGAATCTGCGCAGACATTGGAACTCGATGGAGAGGAAACTTACACCTTCAGTTCTTTGGAAAACTCACCCAAAGCAATCACTGTCACCGCAGTAAATAAAGAAGGCGACAAAAAGACATTCGACATGGTCGTGCGCATTGATACGCCAACTGAGTGGGATTACTACCGTCATGGGGGAATTCTGCAATATGTGGTGCGGGATCTCGCCGGCAAGTCGACTTCCTGAGATAAAGCCACACTCCAATAGCGTTAAGAGCACACCAGGCCGAACGGCTCCGCCGCCACGGCCTGTGTGGGCTTTCGCTTCTCTTACGCGCACCATTTCGAACACTTAATAACCAGTTTAAAAAATATTGATAACTTGATGTTTTTATATCATATTCATACAAGTGTTATTTGCCGCGCCTTTGTGGCCATAGCATTATTCCCTAACGCTGAGACAGGCGGCATGCACGGTTAGGCCCGCCTATTAGGTCCGGGAAGTTTGACTCAAAACCAACACTCAGCATGACCCAGTATGGTGAACATGACCACCAAGAAAACCTCTCCGGAGTTTGAGCGACAGCTGTTTCGCATGGTGCGGGAAGCCAGATGTATAGGGCGCTCTAATGGCGTTTTCAAAGTCGGCCCTGATTTCTCCACTAAACGAATTGAGAATGTCTTGAGCCGGCTGGGATACAGCTTCGCCTCACACCGCTCAGAGAAAGAAGACGGCGTTTACTGGGAGCTTTGTCTGATGGTTCCAGAGATTCTGGAAGAAAGGATCATCCCGGCGCATTTGCGTTCAATGTGACGAGAAGTCGGAAAAGGAGCGAGTACTTCATGGGCGCTAACGCAGCAGCGCACTCTCGCAAAATGGAAAGGGAGTTTTTGAGCTAACTCCTGGTTCAGGCCGACGTCTCCGTCGGCCCACTCCATCGGTAGCGTCGGTTACGCTTGAGAAGATCTCCTGCGCAGCGACAAACCGAGCATGCCCAAACCTAGCAGCGCGAATACTCCCGGCTCGGGAACTTCGCTGGTCTCAGCCGCGTCTTTGTCCTTACCGGCGACTCCTGTGAAAAAGAGTTCGTCCAGACTGTAAGTTTCAAACAGCGCAGCGAAAGAGCCTTCCAGGAATTTGATCGAAGAGAAGCCTTGGTCCAGGGCGAAGCCCCAGAAAGTGCCGCTCAACGTCGGAGCCATTTCTTCGACAACCTTACTGCCGTCCAGCAGCTCAATTTCCATCTTGATGCCGGTCCCCTCTCCTCCGGGGCCGGCCAAGTCCCAAATGCCGCCAAAAGAGCTGGCGCCGCCTTCAAAAGTGAAAACGGTTGGGGAATAGGTGTCGCTAACACGGTCATAGAACTTCCCGCCGCTGACCGTGGAGTGGCTCCATCCTGAAGAAATACTTAGTCCTGAGGTTAACGCGTCCCGGTCGAAACTTTCGACCTCATAGGCTCCTGTTGTTAACGCCCAAGCAGCTTGATCCGTGTAAATGTCTACAATGGCGGCTTGAGCAGACCCTACAAAGGCCACTGCACTACTTGCTAGAAACAATGCATTAATAACCTTGTGCATGGTTACTCCTTATAATTTTGATTTTGGAGTTACCCGAAAGGCACAAAGTATTCCCTGGTATAAAAATATAATAAAAAACATATCGTTATATTTTTAACCAATATAAAAGTATATTTCCTCAGTAAAGTTAATGGACACAGCCTTTAGATATAGGCCTGACAAAATTTAACCAATCTATAATTTCACATTTAAATAACCGCAAAAAAGATATAGGTGTTAAGTAATAGTCCCGATAATTTCGGGAATGGCGCAAATAGACTTTTAGGATTATTTACTAAGGACTATATATAGGAATTTACTCAATCAATCCTTTATAAACGGATAAAAATCCAACAAAGATAATAATATGCCATATATTTTGGCGGAGATTCCCCTCTGTAATACGCCGATTAAACATGCAGTTATTCTCTAATGGGATTTCACGGGAATAGCGAGACAATTATCGTCAACTTTTTTTACACTTGTAGTTTTCACGCTAAAAACAAGTTCCTTTTGTCATTTTACCTGCGATGCTGATCACAAAATCAACACTCAGCCAGGGAAAACCGTTCCGACATTCCCTTCACTGAAGGCCTTGGTGACTGCGACCCGCTGAGAAAACAGATCAGACCATGTCTAGTGCGACTGGGAATCTTCGCAGATTTTCATCCAGCGACTTCATCCGTTCAGGACTGTCGCCCCGGAAATAACAGTAGAGTCTAGGCGTTTTGTCTGCGTTATCTCCGTCCAATTGGTAGGGATTACGCGAAGTTCCCTGGGGGGCGGATAAGTAATCGCTGATAGCGAAAAGATGATGTTGGTTCAGCAGATGTCCCCAAGCGTCGATATCGGTACGCAAATACAGAGGCCCATCGATATTGATAACAGAAGAGTCAAACTCCCGCAGAGGCGAAATGACGCCTAGGCGGGCGACCAGATCATACTGATTGGCGAAGTTTTCAATATAAGGCAGGGCCATTACGCCGCCGCCCATCTCAATGGGCATGTTTACTTTGGCGATGTAAGTCATGGTATTGGCGCAATTAGCGAAGGTGTACACCTCCAATTTCCGGAGCAATTTAATTGCATAAGCGTTAAAGCCTCCCTCATCCATCAGGCCAAACTGATCCGGCGTAAGGTGCGCCAAAGCCAGACGATCAATGAATTCCAAATTCGCCCAGTCATTACATTCCGGGTTGTATTTCAACTTCTGTAGCGCCTTCAGGGCGCGGCTGATCGCCCGCAGAACGTTGGCGGCGATAATGGTTCCCTGAGAGTGGCAGATCAGCACGATGCGCTCCAGCGCAGGATTTTTCATTGCTTCCAGCAATGCTATCGTCGCCTTAACGTCCGGTTCGGTCATGGTCTGCGGAATCTCCAGATCCGGATCGATCTTGAAGCTTTTTCCTACTGCGCATTGAAACAAATCCAAAAGAAACGAGCTGGTCTGGTTATGAATCACCGTCACCGGGCGCTGAAACATCTGACTGATCAGCTGTGAGTTAAGCTCCGCAATGGCCTTGTTGGTCAGAATGCCGTTGAGAAAAAACCAACGCTCGTTGCTGAATGATGTGACGGAATCGAACGGGTCCGCCTGCTGAAAATAGTTACTGGGACGCCAGAATAGATTATTGACGAAGGGCGGAAGAAAGGTGCGCGCCCATTTATTGGGTAAATGTGAATAGGCCGGAACATTGGCGTCCGCCAGAAACCCGAGCGTACGCTTCAAACGCCAAAGGTCGAGGATAGTGTATTCCGACAACTCGCGGTGGGGCGGCGGCCAGCTTGATATCGGGCCAAAAATGGATTGCAGATAGAACGGCGGAAACATCTTCAGCGCACCGCCGACCACCTTCACCAAGTCGCTCCAGGCGTTTTCTTCCGGGAAGGGAATGAAGTTGGGTTCGGTATAGCCGGACTCCTGTTCGGCCTTACTGATTACGGGACTGATCGTTGTCACGGCCATCACACACTCCCTGCGTCTGGTTAAACTGTCTTAAGCGTAGCCCCACTTTGCGGCGGCGCCAAACCGACGCGCGCCGCATTGTCCGCCAACATCCATTATCGGGATCAGAACGGTGATCAGGAATCGCTTATCAAAGACGACTGATCTCTTCCTGGATTTTTTCCAGTCGCTTCTCATTGGACGGATGTGAGCTCAGAAAGCTGGATTCCCCGCCGACTTTCTTCTGCAAAGTCTCGATAGAGCGCTTCATCGCATAGGGATCTTTGCCCAACCGGTGCAGCGATTTCACGGCGTAAGCGTCCGCTTCCAGTTCATCCGACTGGGAAAAGCGCGCATTCACCGCGGCATAAGCGATTTGTCCCAACTGCGACTGGGTCAGTTCACCTACTGTGCCGCCAGCTGAAACCACCGCCTGAAATGCAGCGTCCGTCAGCAGCTTCTCGCGCATCTGTTTGTAGCTGTGTTTGAGTTTGACGTGGCCAATCTCATGTTGCATGACCGCCAGCACCTGGTCGTCGGGCATAACGTCCATCAGGCCGGAGTAGACCCGTACTGTGCCGTCCGCCATGGCGAAAGCGTTGATCTGGTCCGACAGATATACTTTATAGTTGAGCGTCAGTCCGTCCGCGTTTTTAAGATTGCGGGTGATCGCTTCCAGACGCTTGGCGTATTTGCTGCTGGACGGGGCCACTTTATTTTCTTTGTCCATCTTATCCGCCGCCTGCTGGGACACGGATTTCACCTGCTCTTCCGACAGGGTGGTGGCCTGCAGCACGCCCGCTCCCAGCGCCAAAGCGGAATCGGTGTAAGCGCCATTATTGGCGCAACCGGACACCAATCCCAGGCTAAAAATCGGGGCGGCGACTAAAGGCAATAGATGTTTTCGCAACATTCTCAGGCTTCCTCAGCTATGGTTGAACGGACCCGCCGGCAGGCAAGCCCGGAATAAATCATTCGTTCAGATATTCAATTCGTGCGCTAGACGTACATTAGAAGACATGCCGGCGTCGCTGGCAACTTTCCTCTAAGCATCGTCGCCGTGATTTCAGGGTAACTCCCCGATCAATCCGCAACGGTTAAGGTAACTCCCAAACCTGCGGCGAATTCCTGCAGGGCGGACAGCTTGTCCTGCGACAGCTCCGCACTGAGCGTGACGTGTTCGCCATACTGCGCGGTAGCGTTCCGGGCGCCCTGTTGCTCCAGCCATAACCGCAATATCTGCTCATGGCGGAAATCACAGCCCAGACTCACGCTGGCCAGGGTTTCCCGCAGCTGCACCGGCAATTCCTGCATCGCCTGCTGGGCTGCGCCTGAATAGGCTCTCACCAAACCGCCCGCGCCCAGCTTAACGCCGCCGAAATAGCGGATGACGATTACCATGACATCGCCAACGCCCTTATGTTGCAGCACGTTCAAGATCGGCTTTCCCGCCGTGCCGCTGGGTTCGCCATCGTCGGACATGGCCGCGCTCTGGGCGGATTTCGGATTGCCCAACAAATAGGCCCAGCAATGATGGCCGGCGTCGGGATAATCCTGCTTCGCCTGAGCCAGCATCGCCATAGCGGCTTCCCGACTGTCCGCATATCCGGCGCGGGCGATGAAACGGCTTTTTTTCACTTCAGAGACAGTTTCCACTGCCGCCGCCGGGGCAAAGTAAGACATTAATCCTCTCTCGTGTTTTCCAGGTCAGCGCAAATTTCAGGTCAGCGACAAGCCGCCATCGACGGCCAGAGTATGGCCGATCACATAAAGCGAATGGCAATCCGTCAGGTCGCAGGCGTAGCACTCCACGACGTCCCAATTTGGATGCGCGGCCTTGGCGTCTTTTCAGTTGGCGTCGTTTACGCCACAGGCGACCACGCGATTTTCCTCAGGCAACAGTTTTTTCACCACAGCCAGTCCGATACCTTTACTATTAATCAGGCAGCCAAATAGCTTCCTTCTATTTGTCTACAACGCCAGGGCCTGCGCATGTCAGGCCCAGTCTCCCGCAGCTAGCCGCCGCGGCCACTAACGCAATCCGAGCATTCTTTTTATCCATGAGATCATTTCTATGCTGAGTAATAACGAACATCAAGACGCCATTATTGCGCTGCAGGCTGCGATGAAAGAACTCTGGGACGCTTCCTATGCGGAGCTGCTGCAGCGCGCCGGAAGCCATAGCGAAACGGCTGTCACATCGGCTGCCGGAAACCGCTATCTGATAATGATTGATATAGCGCATCCCAATCAACTGGAATGCGCCTTGGAAATCAGCGGATGTCTGGCGATGATGCAAGATGGCGTTGCGGTTAAAAGCCGCACCGGGGCCAGTTTTTACGTCACGCCAGACGACCTCAAAGTCGGCGACTACTTGGTCGCCAACGCGCAGTAGGTGGTCATTTGTCCACGTTTTTCCCGCAACATTTCTATGCAGGAAAAGCCCCCATGGCGCAACAGCGCCATAACGCTATCTTCAGAGTAAAGTGTATTACCATGACGTGAAATCGGCTGTCGGCCCCGCTGTTTCTCCGCACTAAATCCCAACGCAACAGACCCGCCATTGGTCAGTACGCGATATATCTCGCGAATATTCTCTTCAGGGTCCGGCCACCAATCCAGTGTATTGGCGCTGCACACTTTCGTGAACGCCGCGTCATCAAAAGGAATACTTTCTACGGACGCGTTCACCAGCGTCACCCGTCCCGAGGAGATAAGCTTACGATTATGACGCGTCACCTGGGACACCCTGGTCGCCGATGTATCAATGCCAGCGACCCCACCGTTGGTGGTGATATGCGCCATTTCGTGAATGAGTTTTCCAGAGCCGAAGCCAATTTCCAGCACACGATCGGAAGGTCCAATGCACATGGCCTGCTTCATGAACTGATTGAGTTCGTGGTTGGCGTTGTTCATGACGCTGGCGAATATTTCCCCAAGAAATCCCTTCGGATGCCTTAGATGACGGGCGACAAAAGCATCGAAACTCATTGCTTCTCCTTGCGAACGTCCAGCGCTGAATTCGTCTCAGTCCCAGCGGCTATTCCAGGTTGCCTTAGCGGCGGATTGTTTGGCATTCTGACCCACATGCACAATGCAGTTTCCCTATACTGAAGTACGTTTTATATGAAGCATATCGTGGTAATTACAGGCGCCGGAATCAGCGCCGAAAGCGGCATTCAAACTTATCGCGGCGAGAACGGTCTGTGGCGCGAGACTGACTATAACGAAGTCGCCTCGCTGATAGGTTGGCGCAAAGATCGCGAGAAAGTGCTGACCTACTGGAACGCGCAACGCCGCATCATGGCCGCTGCTCAGCCCAACGCGGCGCACTACGCTCTGAGCCGACTGGAGGAATGCTATCTGGTGTCCATCATCACCCAAAATGTGGATGACCTGCACGAGCGCGCCGGTTCCAATCAGGTACTGCATATCCATGGCGAATTGATGAAAAGCCGCAGCTCGGTAAACCCCAAGCTTGTCTATCAGCATGGCGACCGGGACATCAACCTCGGGGACAAGTGTGAAAGAGGCAGCCAGTTACGACCGGACGTAGTCTGGTTTGGCGAACCTGTGCCTCTGTTCTCGCAAGCGCAGAAAATCGTACATAGCGCAGATATCATGCTGGTCGTCGGTACATCCCTGGAGGTGTATCCCGCTGCCTATCTGGTGGAAAAGCGCGTACGCGGCGTCCCTATGTATATTGTCGATCCTAACGCTGATTCAGAGGCGCACGACGCAGAGGTGATAAATGAACCCGCCACCCAGGGCGTAGTCACCTTGGTCGAACAACTACTTGAACAGGCCTGAGCCCCCTATTTTCCTTGATATCCTTATGGTTCAGGTCCTCCTCATCTCTCCATTTTGACCTATATCAGAGCCGCGTCGGACTTGCCACGTACAATACGCCGCTTTCTTGTCAGGCTGTCTTATTTTTGACCGAAGGCGGTCGGCGCCGAATGGCTATGGAGGGAATATGAGCCAAAAAGCAATGAAGTTGTATGATAAAAACGGGCATATCTGCCTTTTCTTGACCGGTCTGGTCGAAGGGGAAGCAATTCCCAGCAATCAATTGGTCATCGTGGACCATGGCGAAGCCGCGCTCTTTGATCCCGGCGGCGAACTGACCTACACGCCGCTTTCCATTGAACTGTCCAAACACATTTCCATCAAGTCGTCCCTGCGTTATGTCTTCGCCTCGCATCAGGACCCGGACATCATCACTTCGTTGCCGCGCTGGCTGATGCATACTGACTGTCAGGTAGTAACCTCACGTCTGTGGGCGCGCTTCCTGCCGCATTTGGTGTCGGAGTTCGTCTCCGGAAAAATGAATAAATCTCTCAGCCACCGTATGGTGGAATTGCCGGACGACGGAGCGCAGATTCCCTTGGGTAAATCCCAGATTCGCGCCGTACCTGCGCACTTTTTACACTCAGTGGGTAACTTTCACTTCTACGATCCGGTCAGCAAAATTTTGTTCTCCGGCGACGTCGGCGCCGCCATGACCCCAGGCTGGGATCATGAACCCGTGCAGGATATGGCCAAGCATATCCCGTTGATGGAAGGCTTCCATAAGCGCTACATGGCTTCCAACAAAGCCTGTCAGGCGTGGGTGAATCAGGTGCGCAAGCTGGATGTGGAAATGATGCTGCCGCAGCACGGCAAACCGTTCTTCGGCAAGGACAAAATCGGCCAGTTCCTGTCCTGGTTCGAAGACCTGAAGTGTGGGGTCGACCTGATGTAGGCGACCCCGCGTCGGCCTGCTATTTCAGCCAGGAAAAAGACCGCGCCAGAAACTCGGAGCCATGGCCGATAACACATTCGCCATGGGCGATGATGATGTTGTCCGGTCGCCACGCCTGCATTTTGCGCAGCGCGGCCCTGGCTTTGGACCTGCCGAATATAAAAGTGAGACGCCAGTCTATCGGCGTCTTGCCGTGAGGCGCGACAATTCCGGTCAGCAAGGCGACCCAGCGTCGCCAACCATGAAAGTGGTCCATCCGAAAGTTTTCGATCAAATCTCCGAGAATCAGTGTGCGGCTGCTGCGGTGAAAGAAAACCGCTTCTTTCATGGCGAAACTGCCGCGAAACAAAGTCTGATCCACGTCCTTTTCCCACCCCGGCTCCGGGTTCTCACCCAGTAAGCCGTCAAAGGAAATATCCTTACGTTTTTCCTGCAAGCCAGGAGTGCCGTAACAGGCCGCGTCAGGAAAGCGCTCCATCCACTGGGGCAAAAACAAATGATGAAGTTTATTCGGCGTCACCAGATATTTGACTGGCCCCAACTCCGCCACTTCCCGCGCCAGTGCGTCATCATAACGAGTGGGTGAGTGAACGAGGATATCGCCGTTGGACAAGCGCACCACTGTCATACGGGTGGTATACGCCAATCCAAAGTAGGGAACCGCTTCGCCGTTGTAGATCCAGAGATTTTCCGCTATTGCAATGAGACTCATGCCTTCCTCCTTGTATGAGCGTTCACATACTGACGTCAGCATATCCTATGCCACTTCCTGGCCAAGACGTCAAAATATTCTAAAAGCATAGCCCGCCCAACTACTTCATTTGAAGAGCGAGCCATACTTAAAGCTGCTTGAGCCTAGTTACGCCGCTTTACGGAAACGTCTCGCGCCAGCGAATCCAGCCAGGCTGATGGTCATTAGAACCAGGGTGTAGGGTTCGGGCGCTCTAATGACTTTTATACTAAAAGTTTCCATCCCTTCAACCACCCGGCTTTTCGAGATCCACTCCAGATAGGGACCGATATCCGGCAGCTCAAAATGGCTGAACATACCGCTGATGTTACTCGCGCTAAATAGTGAAAACTCGTCATTCACTTCAGGTTTGAAAGTTTCCCAGAGGTCGATTTTAAGAATACCATCCAGTCTCGCTTCATCTTCAACATTGACCATAAAGTCGCCAATTGAGCCCCAATCCCCCAACGTCAACTGCAAGGTGGCGCTCTCCTCCTGCCAATACTCCCCTTTGATGGTCAGAGTCCCGCCGTTTTCTCCTGTAGCGACAACGCCGCCGTCATTGTTCCATACAATAGTAGAGTATTCTCCAGGAACGTCTCCCGCTCTGATCACTCCAGAGCCTTGGACCTTGCCGCCTTCCGTTTGCATAATATTCACGTCGACATCGCTGTCTTCCATCACCAGTACGCCACCAGATCTGACAATTAACTCTCTGCTTGAGAGACTTGCTCCGTTTTTAACCGTTGTCGTTCCATCAATGAAGAAATAACTTCCTTCATCAAACTTAGAACCTGCTTCGATGGTTAAACTCTTACCAATTTTGATATAGCTACCCGTCATGGTTGCGCCATTTTGAATTATCAGGTCTTCACCAAAATAAGCTGTATCCCACATGTCCATTGAAGAGTTCTTTCCATCTATCACTACCTTTCCATAGTAGCTACCGAATTCCGCAGAGACCCTGGCGCCGTTAGTTATACTAATAGTCCCTTCTTCCGTCAGATTCATATAATGTGCGCTCAGGCTTGAGTTATCCCCATCCATAAGCACTTTTCCATTAAGTTCCGCTTCCTCTGCAGTCAACCAAGAACCACTATTAATTTCGAGCACCCCGTTTCTTAACTGCACATCTTCGTTTAGGGACATGGTGGACTGATCGTTGAACGCTAACCTGCCGTCCACATGAGTAGAGTATCCGGTAATATGCGTCTTATTTTTCAGCTCTAGCGACCCTTCGCCTCCTCCGCTATCCGTGTCTGAAAAGCCAACATAATATTTCATCCCTAAAAAGGCGCTTCTTCCTGTTTCCATGCCATCAAGAACAAGGCTGCCTTTAGTACCGCTCTCACTTCCTATCAGTATTTTTATTTCTTCGTCCGTGTCGTCTCTATACCGATTGAGTTCACCATTCCTCAGTGTTAAATGTCCGCCTGAATGGCTGTTTACAGAAATACCATCTTGCATTTCCAGGTTATGACCATCGAGGTCAATAACAACCTCGTCGCTCTTCACTGAAACGCCCTGAACATTTACGTCCTCAGACAGTGACGCGGTATAAGCGCTGTCTGCACCCGTATTGAACGAAGCTGAGTCCGATGCGCCGGGAGCCGTCCCTCCCACCCAATTTGCGTCATTATTAAAATCACCGCCGCTTGTATTGTTCCAGTCAATGACTGTTGCCTGTGCAACAGACGCGCAGCTTACAAACACGAATGAAGTTAAAATTCCCAGACCTTGAGTCGTCTTCACTGTTACACCCCTTGTGTATTAGTTCATTTATATGGCGCAGACTCGTTAGCAAGGTGCGGACCAGAATATTTTTATATTTAAAATCAACAATATATAACTTATAAAATATTCAACAAGACAAATATGTAAAATATTTTGACTATATAAATCAACATCTTACAAGCATACTTAACTATTAAGAATACTTGTACTATCAATATATATGTGACAGCAAATCTCATTTTTATAAAGAAGACTTACCATATACAAGAAAAGACAACTAGGTGAGAATTTGTTTTATAAATAAACAAATAAAGTTCAGATACGTATAGATTAAGGCAGATTAAAAGAAGGGAACGTAAAAGCCCGCACTTTGCAATTTAACAAAGTACGGGCGGAATATCTCAATAAACAGGACTGGGCTTACGCCGCTTTACGGAAACGTCTCGCGCCAGCGAATCCCGCCAAACCGATAGTCATCAGCACGATGGTATAAGGCTCTGGCACGCCTTTGACGACCTTCAGGCTAAACGTTTCCAAGCCCGCCACCATGTCGCTTCCCCAGTCCCAGCCCAAGCCAGGAGACAGTTTCGGCAACACAAAGTCGCTGAACATACCATTGATGTTGTCTGCTTTGATCAGGGTGAACACGTCATTCAGCTGGGGTTTAAACGTATCCCAAAGATCAATCTTCAGAATGCCGTCCAGATCAGCGTCACCGTTGATATTCAGCTTGTAGTCGCCAATCGCATCCCAGTCGCCCAAGGTAAGCTCCAGCGTGCTGCCATGCTCCTGCGTATAGTTTCCATCAATATTCAAAGAAGAACCGTTTGCTCCCGTCGCGATAGTCCCTTCATATGTATTTTGGACATCACCGGTTATGTCGCCATTCCCTTGTATTTTACCGCCTTCCGTCATCACTCTTTGCGCGGCGACCTTACCTTCATCCAACAGCAATACGCCTCCTGGTATTGCTGAGATAGCATCTGCGGATTTAAGAAGGCCTCCATTGGTGACAGTCGCGTTTCCGCTTATGGACATCAAATATGTGGTGTTTTCATACTCAGAACCCACTCCATCAATAATCAACTTACCGACGACACTGGTGTTACTGCCATCTCCTGTAGCTCCATCTTGATAGGTCAAAGCGCCACTTATATGACCGATTTCAGAAAAGAATAAACTAGAACCTTCGCCACTCACCAGAGCGTCACCACTGATATCGCCAAAGGAAACACCAACGCTCCCCCCCTCAGAAATGTCAAGTGAAGCGCTATTCTCTAGTGTGAAGTCATTCATCGCAGAAAAACTCGATCCTCCAGTGACCGACATTTCACTGCCCGCTCCAATAAAGGCATCCTGGCCCGAAACTCTCGAATCATTCCTGATCTGCAAAGCGCCCTTCCCAACGGTACCCATAAAGTGGCCGATCTGATATTGCACTCTATGGGTACCGTTGCGGCCGAAGTTAACATTGTCGAATACAAGCGTTCCGTAAGTATCAGCCTGGCTACCAACTGAGATAGAGACACGCTCACCTTCATAACCTTGCTCTTTATTAAAAGCGCCATCCCGCATTACGAGCTTCCCGGCTTTAGCTCCGCCTACCGTTATACCTCTAGCTGTATCCAGGTTATGTCCACTCAAATTGATCACGACGTCGTCATTTATTACTGACACATCATTGACACTGGCGTCCTGCGATAAGGATGCGCTATACGAACCGGCAACATCCGTATTGAATGATGCTGTATCTGCAGCGCCTGGCGCCGAGCCTCCCGCCCAGTTTGCTCCATTGTTAAAGTCACCGCCGCTTACATTGCTCCAGTCAATCACCGCCGCCTGGGAGACGGAAGCACAGCTTACAAATACTAATGAAGTTAAAATTCCTAGACCTTGAGTAGTCTTCATTGTTACACCCCTTGTGTAATAGTTCGTTTTTAGGCGGAGCCGTTTCAGCAAAGTACGAGCCAGAATTATTTTTTATATTAAATTCATGCACTTAAAATGGTTTCCGTAAAATTCGTCACGTTTCATGTAAAATATTTTGACTATATAAATCAATAACTTACAAGAATTCTTCCTTGTTCAGAAAACTTGTATTTTGCATCCATGTACAGCGCTCACACTGAGACCATGAAACGTTGAGGTTATGAATTGTAGGGTCAGAAACGACGATTAATATCGACAGGAGTTAACGGGCGAGGTGTGCAGTAAATGGTCACAGACTGTCAGGAGTAGGAAGGTAAGTCCCGTACTTTGCGATATCACAAAGTACGGGCGGAATATCTCAATAAACAGGACTGGGATTACGCCGCTTTACGAAAACGTCTCGCGCCAGCGAATCCAGCCAGGCCAATAGTCATCAGCACGATGGTGTAAGGCTCTGGCACGCCTTTGACGACCTTCAGGCTAAACGTTTCCAAGCCCGCCACCATGTCGCTTCCCCAATCCCAACCTAAGCCAGGAGACAGTTTCGGCAACACAAAGTCGCTGAACATACCATTGATGTTGTCTGCTTTGATCAGCGTGAACACGTCATTCAGCTGGGGTTTAAACGTATCCCAAAGATCAATCTTCAGAATGCCGTCCAGATCAGCGTCACCGTTGATATTTAGCTTGTAGTCGCCAATCGCATCCCAGTCGCCCAAGGTCAGCTCCAAAGTGCCGCTATGCCCCTGCGTATAGTTTCCATCAATATTCAAAGAAGAACCGTTTGCTCCCGTCGCGACGGTTCCTTTATCCGTGTTCTTAACATTACCGGTAATATCTCCAGCGCCCTGAATACGGCCAGCGAATTCAGTCATTAAAGACGAGGCTTCAATTTGAGCGTTGTCTAAATTCATAACGCCAGTAACCGTAATCAGATCACTGGCCACAAGGCTCCCGCCATTACTGACGACAACATTACCGCCCAAATCCATAGAACCTATAGCCCTAATTTCAGTTCCAGCGCCATCTACAGTAAAACGCCCTCCCGTAGAGATACGGCCGCCCGAACCCGTGGCGCCATTTTGAAAGGTGGTCTCTCCACTAAAATCTCCGAACTCGCCTACACTGAGATCTGAGCCTCTTCCATCCACCAGCGTTTTTCCGGATATATAGGCGCCGGAAGATCCTAGCCCAGCGCCGCCTGTAATCTCCAGAACGCCATCAAGGTCCAACTCGCCAGCCAGGCCCATACTAGAGCCTTCCGAAAGGATCAATTTGCCCCCGATATAAGCAGACTGCCCGGTGACGCCTGACTTATTCTTCAGCTCTAAAACCCCTTCTCTGGTCCCACCCGATGCAGGGGGATAACCCACGTAAAGCTGCATCCTTGAGCCCATTCCTCTCCCGCCGAAATCAACGCCATCCAAAACAAGTCGGCTTTCGGAGGCTGAGGCGCTATCCACCAAGATTTCCACCAGGTCTCCGTATTCATCACCGTTCTGATTAAAGGAGCCATTCCTCAGCGTTAACGTAGCGCCTTTGTCGCCGCTGACAGATATTCCTGTCAGCGTTTCCAAATTCTGGCCATTCAAATCGATCACGACGTGGTCATTTTTTACTGACACATTATCGACATCAGTGTCCTGCGATAGGGATGCAGTATACGAACCGGCAACATCCGTATTGAATGATGCTGTATCTGCAGCGCCCGGCGCCGAGCCTCCCGCCCAGTTTGCTCCATTGTTAAAATCACCGCCGCTTACATTGTTCCAGTCAATCACCGCTGCCTGGGAGACAGAAGCACAGCTTACAAATACTAATGAAGTTAAAATTCCTAGACCTTGAGTAGTCTTCATTGTTACACCCCTTGTGTAATAGTTCGTTTTTAGGCGCAACCTTTTTAGCAAGGTATGAGCCATAATTGTTTTTTTATTTAAAATTCATATAGTTAAAATAATTTCCATAAAGTTCGTCACGTTTCGTGTAAAATATTTTGACTATATAAATCAATAACTTACAAGAATTCTTTCTTGTTCAGAAAACTTGTATTTTGCTCATATGCACAGCGCCCCACACTGTCTGAGTCTTGCTTGTCGCATTAGAAACAATCCGAGGCGCTTCACGCTGAGCCATGAAACATTAAAGTTTTGAATTGTAGGGTCAGAAACGACGGTAAATATCGATTGAAGTTAGCGGGCGGGAGGTGCAAAGAATGGTCACAGACAAGTAGGGAGGTAAATCCCGTACTTTACGTTCCAGCAAAGTACGGGCAAAACATATCAATAAACAGAACTGGGCTTACGCCGCTTTACGAAAACGTCTCGCGCCAGCGAATCCAGCCAGGCCAATAGTCATCAATACAATGGTGTAGGGCTCAGGCACGTTTTTCACAACTTTCAGACTGAAAGTCTCCAAGCCTGCAACCATCACGCTACCCCAGTCCCAGGCTAAACCAGAAGCCAAACTCGGTAATACGAAGTCACTGAACATACCATTGATGTTTTCCGCTTTGATCAGCGTGAATACGTCATTCAGCTCAGGCTTGAAGGTGTCCCAAAGATCGATCTTTAGAATGCCGTCCAGATTAGCGTCGCCAGAAATATTCAGCTCATAGTCGCCAATCGCATCCCAACCACCCAGAGTCAACGCCAGGGTGCTTGAGCTGTCTTGCGAATAGTCGCCAGTAATAGTTAACGCATCGCCATTCTCTCCCGTCGCCACCGTGCCACGGTTAGTATTGCTGACGTTGCCCTTTACTTCACCGGAGCCTTCAATCTTACCGCCTTCTGTTAACACAGCTCCTGCGCTTACTTTTCCGTCATGCAAGGACAACACACCGCCCGGAAGCGCAGAAATTGCGTAATCTGAGCTCAAACTCGCGCCGTGGCTGACAGTAAGCCTGCCACTGACATCTACATTCCCCATGGCTGAGAAGTCAGAACCTGCGCCGTCGATGGTCATGCGGTTACCTACAGCTATATTTCCTCCACTGCCGGTTGCTCCGTTCTGATAAGTTATGTCCCCATCCATGTAGCCATATTCGCCGACATTAAGACTGGAGTGTTCTCCGTCTACCAGAACTTTTCCGGCAAGACTTGCGCCAGATGAGCTAACACCGGTGCCTTCAGATATTTTCAGATATCCACCGCTCTCCATAATCAACTCATTCGCCAGGTTTAACCCGGAGCCGCCGGAGATTAATACTTTACCTTTATCTCCGATAAAGGCAGTTTGGCCCCGAGCCTGGGAGCCATTCTTAAGCTCCAGCGTCCCCTCTCCGCCACCAAAACCAGAGTGGGACTGGCCTATGTAATATTGCATCCTGCCGTAAATTTCAGGACTACCAAATTCAACGCCATCAAGCACCAGGTCGCCTTTGGAGCCTGCTTCGCTGCCGACAAGCACTTTGATCAAATCGCCACTATAATCAGCTTTCTGATTATACTTGCCTCCCCGCAGGGTCAGACGACCGCCCTCTGTCCCGCCAACAGAGATTCCAGAGGCGGTTTCCAGATTGTGGCCATTAAGCTCCATAGTGACGTCATCGTCATTAACAGAGACGTTTTGGGCGTCGGCGTCTTCTGAAAATGTGGTGGTATAGGAGCTTGCAGCGCCTGAATCAAACAACGCTTCGTCAGTTTTTCCTGGCGCGGCCCCACCAGACCAATTAGCGTCATCGCTATAGTTTCCGCCGCCAATATTGTTCCAATTAATTACCGCCGCCTGGGATAGAGAAGCGCAGGTAACAAATACTAATGAAGAAAAAATACGCAGACCTTGAGTAGTCTTCACTATTACACCCCTTGTGCCACAGTTTATTTATATAACGGGTGTCTATGGGCAAGGAGAGGACCAAGTATTTAATTAACTTTTAAAATCATTAGGTTATATTATTAACATTAGTTAACTCATTGATTTTATGTAAAAATATCTGACTCAATAAAATCAATAAGTTACAAGAAAACTACTCAAAAAAAACATGCCGCAGAAACATCTTATCCCCAAAGAATTAGGTCTCATTGTTAGCAAAGCAGTGAGCCGCTCAACTGACCGTTATGACTTGGATATAGCAATTCAATCGCCCGTTGGAATTGACTATTCGCGGGTAGTGAATAAACGCAAGGATCACTCAGAGGTATTCAAATAATGAACTATTCGAAGGGGACAACGCCCCCTGCCATGGCCGGCCAGGGGACAATTTTCAGTTCAGGAAGGAGCCGCTTAAGAGCTATTTGCGAAGAAGTCTGACGCCAGCCATTCCAGCCAGGCTTAACGCCATCAATACGAATACGTATGGTTCGGGAACAGGCTTACTGGATGCGCTGGATACGATTCTTAAGCCAAATGAGTTCACGCCAGCGTAGGAGCGGCGATATCCCCAATCCCAATGCATGCCAAACCCCAAGTCGGGAAGCACAAAATCGCTAAACATCCCGTTTATTTTGTCAGCGTTGATCAGAGTGAAGAAGTCATGCAGTCTGGGTTTAAATTCATCCCACAGATTGATTTGGAGTACCCCGTCCAGGTTCGCCACGCCATCTATATTCAGCTCGTAACCGCCAAGCGTACTCCAATCTCCCAAAGTAATTTCCAGCTTGCTTGACTCATCTTGAGTATAATCGCCTTCCACTCGAATAGAGCCGCCAAACTCGCCCGTCGAAACGACCCCGCCGCGGGTGTTATTCAGGTTACCCTTAATTTCACCAGAACCGCTTAGCGCGCCTCCGTTCATGTCGAGAGAGGAAGTGGAGATTTTACCTTCACCTAATGAGATCTGGCTTTCACGGGATAAGCTCAGGTTGTCAGCGATTAATTCTCCGTGATTTCTGATCTCCAGTTTGCGGACTTCGCTCTCCCCTTCTGAGGTGAATGAACTCCCAGCGCCATCAATAGTCACGTCACCCAGACTGACGCCCCATCCCTGGCCCTTGCCGCCGTTTTGGAATTTTGCAGTACCAAGTGCGCCATTGGGACCCATTTCAAACAATGAACCTTCGCCATCTACAAGCACGTTCGTATTCGCAACCGAAGCGCCCGTAGCAGTCACTCTGGAGCCTTCTTTTATGGCGATGCGGCCCCCGTAACCATAAAGCTCATTCGTCAACGACAATGTAGACCCCCCTGAAAGAGAAAGCTCGCCACTCTTGCCAATCGTTGCTGACTGCCCCCATGCGGATGAACCATTTTCAAACCTGAGCGCACCGGCCCCGTCCTTTCCAATCTCATACTGTAAGGAGCCTTGGTTCACAAAGTTATCGCCAAAGCTGACGTTATCAAAAACTAACGAGCTGTTTGTTACGTCATCATTACCTACCGCGATTATTTTGGGCGGTCCGCTATCTCCTACAGTCTCATTGAACTTGCCATTCTTGATCGTGAGCTGGCTTTTTACAGTGACGCCCCGCTCCGCATCCAGATTATTTTCGTTCAGGTCCACAGTGACAGCGCCCTCAGCCGCCGATAACTCACCGATACTCGCATTATCAGAGAGCACAGCATGACTGCCGTCTGTTGAGAATTTCGCCGTATCTGTGACGCTGGGCGTCGCGCCGCCAGACCAATTCGCGCCATTGTTAAAGTCGCTCCCCTCAGACCCATTCCACTCAATTAAGGCCGCTTGCGATGTTGAAGCACACGCCACAAATACAATGGAAGAAAATAGTAAGGAATTATTTGAAGTCTTCACTTTTACACCCCCTGTGTGAAAGTTCTTAAAAAAATAAGCTCTCAAAAATGAGCCGTTAGCAAACTTGTGTTTGCCTTTATAAATCACAGAATTAATAAAAATCAACATCCATAATCAAAAAAACCATGTAAAATCAAAAGGCTTATAACTTATGCATGAATACTTGCCAGCTTTGTAAACTCTACAAATTGTCTCTCTTTTCAAATACAACATTAAAACCCATAGAAATGATTTCATGGCGCATAAACTATTAAACACAGAACCCCCGACCCTTTTCAAAATAACCATAGCATCACACTATGATGCCTCAGGTTATATCGACTAAATAGAGGTTTACCATGCACTTACCCAAAGGCATCTACCAGCATTACAAAGGACCGCGTTATCAGTTATTGGAGGTGGCGCGGCATTCGGAGACGGAGGAGTGGTTTGTGGTGTATCGCGCGTTGTACGGCGATTATGGCGTGTGGGTGCGGCCGTTGTCGATGTTTGATGAAACCATCGAGAAAGACGGGGTCAAAGTAAAACGTTTCGCCTATATTGGTCCGGCGGAAGCGGACTCAGAACGCCCGCAGCAGTAGCCATAATCCCGCTACGCCAGTCATGATCAGGGCGATGCGGTTGAACCACTGCTGTGGTATCCAGACCAGAAAGCGGCGTCCTGCGTAGGCGCCGAGCAACACCAGGGGAACTGTCGCCAGATAGCTCAGCAGGTAATAATCCTTGAGCACGCCCAGATAGGCGTAGACCGGAACCTTAGTCAGGTTGACGATTAGAAAGAATACCGCCGCCGTACCGATAAAACCGTGCTTATCGATCTTCAGCAGCAAAAAATACAGGGTGAGAATAGGGCCGGCGGCGTTGCCGATGGTGGTGGCGATACCCGCCATGATCCCCGAGGAATAGCGCACCGCGTTCAGCCGCCGCATCGCCCAGGCGGTGATATAAGGCCGCAACGGCTCCATCGCCACCAGGAACAGAATCAAGGCGCCAATGACAGGCCCCAGACTCTCGTTGTCCAGAAACTGCAACGCCAGAGCGCCAAGCCCGATGCCGATAAAAATGGACGGCAGCATCTTGCCCAGCTCACTCCAATGCGCCTGCCGCCAATACAGGCTGACAGCCACCACATCCCCCGCCAGCAGATACAGCAAGGTAATTCCCAAGGCGTCTTTGGGAGGAAACACCAACGCCATCGCGGCGGAAATCAAACCGCCCAACGCCGGTACGCCCGCTTTGACGAAACCAGTGAATATCGCCACAGCGGCGAGAAAAGCCAATATGCCAGGATCGAGAAGCGTCATTGAAAAAGGCGAGTCCGGAAGGCGTAAAAAAGAATCGAATTATTCGCTGAAGTCTAATGGTTTTCCATAGCACTTTCCGCCATGCTGACAGGAGTATCGATCAGTAAGCAGATGTTACGTATATGCGTTGTATTTTCCTTTTCAAAGCACGTTTTTCCGCGATCACCGTCATCGCGTTATTTTCCACATTGGCGATGGCCGATGGTGAATTTTCGCAACGTTTGTCCGTCGCCGCCCTGGAGCGAACGAACCACCAGGTGGTTTATGACGGCAGTTATCGCACCATTCCCTACCCCAACGGAGACGTGCCGGCGAACACCGGCGTCTGCACCGATGTGGTGATACGCGCCTATCGCCAGTTAGGCGTGGATCTGCAAAAGGAAGTACACGAGGACATGCGTCAGCATTTTTCGCTGTATCCGAAAAACTGGGGGCTGAAAAAGCCGGACGCCAATATTGACCACCGCCGCGTTCCCAATCTGCAGACCTACTTTTCCCGTCACGGCCAGTCGCTTCCCGTCACCGACAAGGCGGAGGATTATCAGCCTGGCGATCTGGTGACCTGGATGCTGCCGGGAAATCTGCCTCATATCGGCATCGTTGTGGATAAAAAGCACTGGCTCAGCGGTCGCCCGATGATCGTTCACAACATAGGACGCGGTCCCAAATTGGAAGACATGCTGTTCGACTATCCCATCACCGGGCATTATCGTTACGAAACACCTTGATCCTCCAGGGAAAAAGCGAGCAACCACCAGGCGGCGTGGGGCAGCCATTGCTCGCTCCAGCGCCAACTGTGCAACGGGTCGTCCGTCTCCATCATGGCGATGTCCATTTCATCATGCAGGCTGGAGGTAACGCCGTTGCAAATCCCGCCTTTGGATGCGGGATAGAGTTCGCTGTATTGCGGATTATTGTGGCCGACGCCTTCCAGCATGCAGCAATTGAACGGATTGACTCCCAATAACCAGTTCTGCAAATTCTGTTCGAATCCACGCAGCTCCGCCTGCAGGCGTTCGGGAACCTCGTTCTGCCGTCGATACCAGCGCGACGCCGCCGTCAGTGAGCCCAGCCGCGCATTCTCCCCCTGCCACCAATAGCCGGATTCATTGTTGTGAGGAAAGAAAAACTGCGCTCTCGGGCGTTGTTTGAGCGGTTTCACCAACTGCCGGGGATAGCCAAAGGGATTGTCCACGTCACGGCTGATAGCGAGATAAAACTCCAGCGCGCGACGCACGAAAAACTGTAGAGGAATGTCGCCCTCCATCACTTCCTGCGCCCTCAACAAAGCAATGATAGGCAATCCCTCATCGGAGGCATGGAAGAAGGGTCTGTCATTGTCTTCCTCCACCCGCCACCAGCCTTCGTAGCCATGACCGCAACTCTGCTTATTGACCAGATTGCGGATGCGCGCCGTGGCGTACTGGCTGTAACGCTCCAACCCGGTTAGCTGATACAGCTCCACCGCCGCCAGCAAGGCGCAATAGTCATCGATGATGTTTTCCTTGCCGTTATCCAGATAGGCGAGATTGTTTTCCTGCAGATGCGCGAAGGCGCGCTCAGCGATGCGCCGATAGGGCTTGTCATATACGCCAAGCGCCACGCTATACTGCGCCGCAGCGGCCAATGCGGCGATGGCCATGCCGCCGCCCTGACGCAGGCTGGCCTCCCAGCGCTCGCTCTTGTAGCCTTTCTGCGTGGCGTAGTTGCAGATATTGCGCTGCTCGGGGTCCTTGCTCCAGCGGTCAAATACGATCTGATAAAAATATCCCTCGTCCTCGTCGAACATCCGGCATAGAAAGTCCGCGCCATATAACGCTTCTTCCCCCGCCTGAGCCTGAACAGCCTTGGGCAGACGCGCCGCCGCCGACAGCAGACTCCACACCACCAGCGGCGTCTGTTGCGGAGCCATGTAGTTGGCGTAAGAAAGATGACTCAAATATTTGCTGACATCTCCGGATGCGTCGTACCAACCGCCGCTGACATCGACGCGGCCGGATTTACGCTGACCGAAGAAGGGCAGGTTACGGTCATAGTCGTCATAGCGTCCCTGACACCGCACCAGCCGGAAGTACTCCGTTATCATCGGCGTCAGACGCCGCCCGATAGTGGGGGCGATATCGAACCAGTGGGAACGCGTGCGGTCGCCGTTCAGTTCACAACCGTCCATTTCAAAATAGTAGCGGCCCGTTTCCGACACCTGACTGAAATCCACTACATAACAATCGCCCGTATGCCAGCTGGCGACGCGCATGGGTTCGCCCAGGGCGAACCTGGCCATGATCTCGCCGTCCTCACTAAGCAATTGCGCCGTCGAGCCGGTCAATCTTTCCCGGCTTTGGACGATGCAACGTTTCACGGCGTCACAGGAATAACCAAGATGGTTCACTAGCAAGCTGGTCGACATAAAAGGATTCCGAAAGTGGTTCAGTAAAGATGGCAACGAATGGAGTGGGAGTCCGACAACCGACGCAACGCCGGCGCACTCTCCCGGCATTCGGGAATGGCCTGCGGACAACGATGCGCGAAGGGACATCCCTTGGCGTCCGGACGGCGCAACGAGGCGTCCGTTTCCGGTGGCGCAGACACAGCGCCGGAGCCCGCGCCGGGAATGGAGTTCAGCAGCAACCGCGTATAAGGGTGCTGCGGATTCTGCGTGATGACGTCGCTATCACCCTGCTCCACCAGAGAGCCGCCGTAGAGAACCGCGATGTCGTCGGCGAAATAGCGGGCGGAAGCCAGATCATGAGTGATGAACAGAAACGAAATACCCTGTTCCTGCTTCAAGTCCAACAGCAAATTCAAAATGCCGATGCGCACGGAGACATCCAGCATGGACGTGGGTTCGTCCGCCAGGATCACTTCCGGCTGCACCGCCAGCGCCCTGGCGATAGCGACCCGTTGACGCTGACCGCCGCTTAACTCATGGGGACGCTTGGCGGCGGTTTCTTCGGCGGGATGCAAGCCGACGCGCTCCAACAAGATGCGGGCTTGCCCGGCGGCTTCGGCGGCGCTGTCGACAATGCCGTTGGCCAGCAGAGGGCGTTCGATCTGATAACCGACGGACAACGCCGGATTAAGAGAACTGAACGGGTCTTGAAAGATCATTTGCACGCAACGGCGATACGCGGAGATCTCCTTGGATTTACGCGTCGCCAGGCCCACGCCTCGCCAAAAGATATCCCCTTCTGTCGGCTGATGCAGCCCGCTCAACAATCGCGCGCAGGTGCTTTTGCCGCTGCCGGATTCACCCACCAACGCCAGCGCTTTGCCTGGCTGCAGAGACAGGCTGACGTCACGCAAGGCGCGCAACGTCGATCGGCGTCCCCATGCGCCGCTTTTAAAATCCAGCGACACGTTATCCATTCGCAACAAGGCGGATTCCGCCATCATGAGGCCTCCAGTGTCTGAGCCGCCGCAATGACCGGACGGGAAACCCTGGCGCAGGCGACGAGGCGTCCTTCCGATACCGGCGCCAGACTTTGCGCCTGAGTGAAGCACGCCGACTCGGACGACTCGCAACGGGGCGCAAAGCCGCAGCCTGCGATGGTTTCCGTCAAACGCGGCGGCGCGCCGGGGATGCCCTGCAAGCGCCTGCGGGGGCCGTTCAAAGAGGGAAAGGAGCGTAACAGCGCCTGCGTATAAGGGTGCGCCGGTTGCTCTCCCACCTGCCGCGCCGTTCCGGCTTCCACCAGTTTGCCGGCGTACATGACCCCGATGCGGTCGCAGAACTCCAGCATCAATCCCAGATCGTGGGAAATAAACAGCACAGAGAAGCCAAACTCCCGCTGCAATGCGGAAATCTTGCCGATGATGTCGCGCTGCACCACCACATCCAACGCCGTGGTCGGCTCATCCATGATGATCAGCCGCGGTCGCAACGCCAGCGCCATGGCGATGCAGATGCGCTGGCGCATGCCGCCGCTGAATTGATGGGGGTAATCATCCAGCCTGGCCGGATCAATACCGACCAGGGCAAACAGCTCACGGGTTCGCGCGCGCGCCTGATCCTGACTAAAGCGCTGATGGGCGCGAATGGCGTCGCAGACCTGCTCCGACACCCGGATCACCGGGTTCAGCGCGTTCATAGCGCTTTGTAAGACAACACTGGTCTGCGCCCAGCGAAACGCCCGCAGCCGTCTTGCGTCCATGCGCAGCACGTCCTGTCCGTCAAACAGCACTTCGCCATCGGAAACAAAACCCGGCATGCGGATCAATCGGGCGATAGCGAAAGCAGTCGTGCTCTTGCCGCAGCCGGACTCCCCCGCCAGACCGAATACCTCGCCTGCGCGAATATCGAAACTGATATCGTCTACGGCGCGGGCGACGCCGGCGTCCGTCAGGTAATCCACACAGAGGTTGCGAATGCTCAATAAGGCGTCAGTCATTGACAGGCAATCCCTTCTTGCGCAGGTAGGCGATGACCGCTTTTTCTCCGCGCCGCTTGCGCAGCAACGGATTGGCGATTTCATCCACGGTGAAGTTAATCAGCACCAGCGCCGCGCCGGTAAGCATGATGGCGAAGCAGGCGGGCAGAATTTCCCACCAGGCGCCGACCTGCAGCGCCGAGTTCTGCTGGCCCCAGAATAAAATGGTTCCCCAGGTCACGGCGCTGGGATCGCCCAGGCCGATAAACTCCAGGCCCGCCTCCGCCAGAATGGCGTAGATAGTGGTCAGCACGAAGCCGCTCACCACTAGAGACAGCATGTTGGGCAGGATATGCGCCGCCAGAATGCGCCACCAGGGCTCGTTCAACAGTTGCGCCGCCAGAATGAAGTCTTTATGGCGGATTTGCAGGGTCTGCGCGCGGATAATACGGGCGGTCCAGCCCCAGCCGGTGGCCGCCAGCACCAGTCCGATCACCATGGGGCTGGCGCTGTCGACAAAGCTGGCGATCACGATAATCAGCGGCAGCGCGGGAACCACCAGCGCCACGTTGACGATGAAACTGATGACGTCATCCAGGCGACCGCCGAAATAGCCGGCGCACATGCCCACGAACACGCCGATCACGGTCGCCAACAGTCCAGCCAGCAACCCTACCGTCAAACTGGCGCGGGCGCCGTACAGCAATTGCGCGAATACGTCCTTGCCCATGCGCGTGGTTCCCAGCCAATGCTCGCCGTCCGGCGGCAGATGCGGCATGGCGCTCATGCGATCCGGGGGAAACTCCGTCAACCAGGGCGCGCCCAGAGCAGCCGCCGCCAGCAACAGTAAAATCACCAGACCCGCGACGCCGCGCTTATCCGCCAGAAATATGCGCAACGGCGCCGGCGCCCGGCTCAGCAGCCCTCCCGTCTTTACCTTGTCCAGGCCCAGTTCGACCTGTAGATCATGCAGTTTCATGCTAATTCACTCCTGTCGCGCAAGCGGGGGTCCAACAGCAGATTCAGCAGGTCCGCAATCAGGTTCGCCAACAGCACCGTGACAGTGAGAAACAGCAGTTGTCCCTGAATGAAGGCGTAATCTCTTTTTTCGATCGCCGCGAGGGTGAACTTGCCCAAACCGGGATAGTTGAACACCACCTCTGTGATTAACGCGCCTCCCAGTACAAATCCGAAGGTCAGCGCCAGTGACGTGATCTGCGGCAGCATGGCGTTGCGGGCGGCGTAGCGGAACAGAATGCGGCGGCCGCTAAGCCCCTTAGCCCGCGCCAGGGTGATGTAATCTTCGTTGAGCAGGTTGATCATGGTGTTGCGCATGCTCAGATGCCAGCCGCCGATGGCGATGATCACCAGGGACGCCAGCGGCAGCACGCTGTGATACAAGACGCTGCCCATGAAGACCATATTCAGTCCCGGCTCCAGGTCGATGTCGTAAGCGCGTCCCAAAGGAAACCATTGCAGTTGCAGGGCGAAACCGTACAGCAGCAGTAAAGCCACTACAGCCGGGGTGAAGGCGTTGAGCATGACATTTACTGGCGTAAACAGCGTGTCGAAGAAGGAGCCGCGCCGCCAGGCCGCGAACATTCCGAATAAAATGCCCACGGCAAAACTCAACAAGGTCGCAACGCCCACCAGAAACAGAGTCCAGCCTGCGGCGTATAACAGCATTTCTGAGGCCGGCTGAGGAAAATTAACCGTGGAGACGCCCAGATCGCCATGCAACAGCCTGATCACATAGGCGACGAACTGATCCCACAGACTGCCGTCAAACCCATAGGCGGCGCGCATGGCGTCCAGACTTTGTTGCGACATGCGCCCACGCAGACTGACGAACAATGTCGACGCCGGGTCGCCCGGCATCAGACGGGGAATAAAAAAGTTGAGGGTCAACGCCACCGCAAAGGCGGCGCAATAAAACCCCAGACGGCGCAGAATAAAGCGCATTAGCACATCTCCCTGGCGGACGCTATTGTCGCGCCACTTGCGCCGCCGCTTCTTTACGCAGAGACAGATTCAACACATGCACGCCCCGCTCCGGCACCCCCAGGTGCAACATCGGCCGCACATAAGGATTGTCCTGAGTCACCCAGCCCTGAAAACGGGAGTCGTTGTACTGATACCAGTCCGGATTGGCGAACAGAGTGATGACCGGCAGTTTCTCCGCCACCTGTTTGTGCACCTGCGTCAGCCATTTTTTCTGTTCCACCCTGTCCTGGGTCTGCGCGAAGCGATCCAGCGCCTGATTGATTTCTGGAATGACCATGCCGTGCATGTTCTGCTCCAACCGCCGCCCTTCCGCCAACCCATCTGTAATGAACATCAGGCTATAGGTTCCATGAGGCGTCGCGGAAGGCTTGGTCCACATGATGTAAACGTCAAAGTCGCCCTGGGTGGTCCCCGCAAACCAGGTGCTTTCGTCCTGGGTGCTGAGATGGGCGTTGACCCCGATATCGCGCAGATTCTCGGACACCGTCATCATGGTGTTAACCCAGTCCGACCAGCCGGAAGGCACCGCCAGCTTGAACTCAATGGGGGAACCGTCCGGGTTGTCGCGCCAGCCGTCGCCGTCGCGATCAACGAAGCCGTTCTCATCCAACAGGGCCTTGGCGCGCTTGGGGTTGTATTCCATCAGATAACGGTATGGCTGCAAGGCCTGCGCGTCATACCATTCCCTGTACAGCTCGCCGGTGCCGATGGGAAATTGGGTTTCCGTGGTCAGGCCGAAGGTGGCTACATCCAGAATAAAGCGGCGGTTGAGCGCCATGCTGAACGCCTGCCGGAACGGCAAACTGTTGAACGGCGCTTTACGGGTGTTCAAATGCAAATTGGCGTTAGCCCCGGCGGGAAACCAGTATTTGTTGTGCTTGTCGCCGTTGACGTAGGTTTTTTCCGGGTCCGACATGCCGTCTCCCAGCCAGTCGATTTTGCCGGCCCGCGCCGCCAGCATGGTCTGATCATTGCCGGAATACTGAGGGAACTTCAGACAGTCGATGTAGGGCTTGCCGGCGTCCCAGTATTTCTCGTTTCTGCACACCTTGAACTGGGACATGCTGAAAGAACGCACCTCGGTAAAGGGCCCGGTGGCCACCGGTTCCGGATTGGCGAAAGTGGTCGGGTCCTGCACGTCTTTCCAGATGTGACCCGGCAAGGGATACATCACGCCGATATGTTCGTGGGCCAACGCGCTGGGTTTGCTTAGACGCGCCACCACAGTGAGATCGTCGATCTTTTCCATGTTGACGATCAGGCCATTGGGATTGCTGTCGGACTGGATGTCCAGTCCGACTGGAAAAGCCGGGTGGGATTTCGCCAGTTCGAACGTAAAGACCACATCGTCAGCGCTAAAGGGCTGGCCATCTGACCACTTTACGCCCGGGCGCAGATGATAGGTGACGGAGCGCAAATCGTCCGCAGTTTCATAGGAGAGGGCGAGACGGGGAAAGTCCTGGCCGGGATGGGCGATGTTGTAAATCCACAGGGGCTCGTAAATGAAATCCTGGGCGTAGAACGCGCCGACAGAGAAGTTGTAAGGGTTGAAGTTACGCACATGGGCGTTGGTCTGAGTCGGAGCCAGCACCAGTTCGCCGCCATGAATCCTGTTCGGGTCCGCCTCCGCCGCCTGCACCGAAGCCGTCAGCACCAGGCAAACCGCTAAAGACCGCGTTTTTATTTTTGTCGTCGCTTTCATTCGCCTTCCTATTTCCTGTTGTAAGTTGACCCCCTCGCGACTCAGTTCAGATCTCTCACTGAATCCCGTTCAATCAGCTTGGGCTCCAACACGACGTGCTTCTCCGCCATGGTCGGATTCTCCAAGCGCTCGATGAGCAGTTTTACCGCCGCTTCACCCATCTCCATCACGTCCTGCCTGACAGTAGTCAATGCGGGACACATTAATTTGGCGTGGAAGTTGTCGTCATACCCCACCACCGAGATTTGCTCCGGCACGCTGACGCCACGCTCGCGCAGGGCTTGATAGACCCCTGCCGCCATATCGTCATCGCCGGCGCAAATAGCAGTGAACCGGGCGCCGCCGTCCAGCAGCCGCAGGGTCGCCTGATAACCAAATGTCTCTTCGTAGGGGCCGGACAGAATCAGGTAATCGCGCTCGCTCAGGCCCTGTTCCGCCATAGCGCGCAGGAAGCCGTCTCGGCGCAGGCGGGCGTCCAGATAGCTCTCCGGCCCCATCAGATGCGCGATGCGCCGGTGCCCTTTCTCCAATAAATAACGCGCCGCCAGATAGCCGCCATGCAGGTTGTCCACCCGCGCCGACCATTTGGAAATACCGGGCAACATGCGTCCCATGGTCACAATGGGATAATTGCCGGGATGCACGCCGGCCAGACGCTCCAACGGCACCTCGTTTTCCACGTACAGCAACAGCCCATCACAGCGGCGATCCAGCAGCGAATTAATAACGGCGACTTCCCGATCCAGATCGCCATAGCCGCTGGTGACCACCAGATGCTTGTCGGAACCGGAGATGTAATCCTGTACGCCGCTCAGCATCTGCGCATAGAAGGGGCTGGCGAGGTTCACCACCACCACGCCGATAATGTCGGACTTATTGCTTTTCAAGCCCCGCGCAAAGTGATTGGGGCGGTAGCCCAGCTTGCGAATGGCGTCCTCCACCCGCTTACGCGCAGCGGGAGAGACAGACCCTTTGTTGGACACCACCCGGCTGACCGTGGATTTCGACACGTGGGCCAGTTCCGATACATCGATAATTGTTGGCATGACAGGCTTCTACCGTTGGGAACGTCCCCAAAATCATGTTGCAGGGGGGTTATTAGGGTCAAGGCTGCGGCGGCTTAGTTATGGCGTTATAACGCGACAACCTGTCACCCCAAGATAAAACCCTGCTTACGCCAGAAGCCCGCCACAACAATTCATCTCATTGAAATTACTAATATTTTTTGATGAGAAAGAGCACTTTTACCGAGATTGAAAGCAAGAAAGGCGACGATTCCCAATTTGTTCCCAAATTGACAACCGCCGCCAAGACGGGCATTTCAAGCCGCGTCGATACGCAAATCGCCCCCAAAGCTCTCTGCGTACTTCGGGCTGTTCCCTGGCCCCGCAATCGCGTTGGAAACAGATTCAGCCCAAAGACAGGTTAACCCCTTGTTGATTGAACAGATGGCAGCACTCCAGCTCCGCCGCGACGCCCACCTGTCCGCCTTCATAAAAGCCCGTGGCGGAGGAAGGCGTCTTCACCACCAGATGTTTTTCCAGGCCCGGCACATGCAGATAAGCCACGGCGACGTCGCCCATTTCCTCGATGATGTCCACCCGCGCCGGAATGCCTTGCTCCGGCGCCGTCAGACGCACATGCTCAGGTCGCACGCCCAGACACACCGGCTCACCGGCGATGCGGCCTGACGGGGCGGGAATCTGTAACGGACGCGGCGACGAACCGATCTGCACCGTCGCGCCCAATTCACTGCTGGCCTGCACGCGACAGGGTATGAAGTTCATCTTCGGCGAGCCGATAAAGCCCGCCACAAATTGATTGCCGGGCCGCTCATATAACTCCATGGGGCGGCCGGTCTGTTCGATATGGCCGCCATTGAGCACGACGATGCGGTCTCCCAGGGTCATGGCTTCGGTCTGATCATGAGTCACATAGACCATGGTGGTTCCCAGTTGCTTGTGGAGCTTGGCCAGCTCCAGCCGCATCTGGGCGCGCAGCGCAGCGTCCAGGTTTGAAAGGGGTTCATCAAACAGGAAGATGCTGGGCTCGCGCACAATCGCCCGCCCGATGGCCACGCGCTGGCGTTGACCGCCAGACAGCGCCTTGGGTTTGCGCTGCAACAGGTGAGTGATTTGCAGCACTTCCGCCGCCCGCTCCACCGCCTGCGCCACCTGGGGTTTCGGCAGACCCGCCATCTTGAGAGAGAAGCCCATGTTTTCCGCCACAGTCATATGGGGATACAGGGCGTAACTCTGAAACACCATGGCCACGCCGCGTTCTGACGGCGGCAGCCCCTCCGCGCGCTTGTCGCCGATCAGTATATGACCGGCGCTGACCTCCTCCAGGCCCGCGATCATGCGCAGCAGGGTGGATTTCCCACAGCCGGAGGGGCCCACCAACACCACAAACTCGCCGTCCTCTACAAACAGATCCAGCTTTTTGATGATGTCCGCGCCGCCTTTATAGCTCTTTTCAACGCCAAGCAATTGTAAGGACGCCATGCTGTTCTCCCCTCGTCCCGCGTTAGTGTTTCACCCGGTTTCTCCCGCCGCCGCTAGGCGCGCTGGCGGGCAATAAAATCCCGATACCAGTGGCCGCTGGCTTTCAGCGTGCGTTGCTGGGTGGCGTAATCCACGTAGGTCAGCCCGAAGCGCTTGCTGTAACCCCAGTTCCACTCGTAGTTGTCCGCCAGACTCCAATAGAAATAGCCGCGAATGTCCGCGCCCAACTCCATGGCCTGACGCAGCGCCTGCAGGTGTGTCTCCAGATAGTGAATACGCGCCGGGTCCTGCACTTCCCCTTTCTCCATACGGTCAGGAAAGGCGGCGCCGTTCTCGGTGATGTAAATCGGCGGCGGCAGGTAGTCGCGGGTGATTCTCACCAGATGCTGCGCCAGACCTTGCGGATAGACTTCCCAGCCCATGTCCGTCAGCCCCATGGCCGCCGGCGCCGGGATTTGCGGATTGGCCTGGCTGAAGTAGCCGCGGGTGTAGTAGTTCACTCCCAGGAAATCCAGCGGCTGCCTAATGATCGCCATATCGCCGTCAGCGACCTTGGGCGCTTTATCGCCCAGATACGCCAGTACATCCTGGGGATAGGCGCCGCGGAAAATCGGGTCCATGTACCAGCGGATGTTTGTTCCGTCGTCCAGACGCGCCAGTTGGCGATCCGCTTCCGATTCTGGATTGGCCGGATAAGTGGGCGTATGGTTGAGCACGATGCCCACCGGCGTCTCGCTGTTCAGCGCACGCATGCTCTGCAGCGCCAAACCGTGCGACAACAGCAGGTGATGGGACACCTGATAGGCCATCGCCTCGTCCTGATAACCCGGTGCGAACTGGCCGGTGGCGTGTCCCAGGGTGGCGGTGCACCAGGGCTCGTTATGGGTGGAAATCGTTTTCACACTATCGCCGTAGCGACGCATGAACTCCGCCGCGTAGTCGGCGAATCGATGGCAGGTGTCGCGATTACGCCAGCCGCCTTCATCCTCCAACGCCTGCGGCAGGTCCCAGTGATACAGGGTGACGTAGGGTTGCAACCCCTTGACCAGCAGCGCGTCGATCAGGCGGCTGTAAAAGTCGAAGCCGGCTTCATTCCAGGCGCCTTTGCCCTCCGGCTGCACCCGCGGCCAGGCGATGGAGAAACGGTAAGCGTCCACACCTAATCCAGCAATAAGATCCACATCTTCCTGGTAGCGATGATAGTGATCGCAGGCGACGTCGCCGGTCTCGCCATTCACCGTCTTACCCGGCGTATGGGAGAAGGTGTCCCAGATGGAAGGCCCCCTGCCGCCTTCATTGGCGGCGCCTTCAATCTGGTACGCGCTGGTGGCCACGCCCCAGGTAAAATCCTTTGCAAATTTCTGATTCATACAATACAAGCCTCTTATTGCTTTCTAGATCGCCGCGTCTATCCCTTCAGCGCGCCGGCTGTCATCCCTTCGATCAGCCTCCGCGACGCCAGTATGAATATGACGAGAAGCGGCGCCACGGCGATGGAGGAGCCCGCGCAAATGGCGCCCCAGGGCACTTGCCCGGAGCCCTGCAACGCGCGCAGCGCCAACGGAACCGTGTACATTTCCATGTCCCGCATGACCACCAGAGGGGTCATGAAGTTGTTCCAGGATGTGATAAAAGTGATCAGCCCCAGGGTACCCATGGCAGGCCCTGTCAGCGGCAGCACGATGTGACGGAAGGTGGCGAATTCGCCGCAGCCGTCCATGCGCGCCGCCTCCAGCAATTCCCGTGGAATCGCCGAGCTGATGTACTGACGCATCAAAAACACGCCCAGGGCGCTGCAAGCCATGGGCAGATACAGCGCCCGCGGCTCATTCATCCACCCGAACAGCGTCATGATCAGGGTGGTGGGTATCATGCCGAGAAACGGCGGGATAAGTAGCGTGCTCATGACAATCATGAACAGCAGGTTCTTGAAGCGGAATTCATAAGTGGCGAAGGCGTAGCCCGCCAAGGAGCAGAAGAACAGGTTCAACGCCGTGGTGATGATCGCCACGTAAAAACTCACTCCCAGGTTATTCCAGAAGTAGGGCAGCCTCTCCAGCAGCACCTGCACGTTCGTCATGAACTGACCGCCGAACCACACCGGCGGCGGCACGGAAAGAATATCCGTGTTGCTGTGAGTGGCGAATACAAACATGAAGTAAAAGGGCCCCAGCATGATCATGGCGCCAAGGGCCACCACCATGAATGCGATCCACTGACCGGGGTCCAGGATGTTGCGTTTTTCCATTGCCTGCTCCCGCCTAGGACTTTTCTTTGAAGGCTTTGTTGTTGGCCCAGGTCATCATCGCAATGATCAGGAACAACAGCCAGGCGACTGCGGACGCCGTGCCGAAATCGCTTTCGATATAGGCGGTGGCGTACATGTGCATCGCCGCCGTCTTACCCGCCTGATCGGGCCCGCCGATACTGGTTCCGCCCGGTCCCAGACCGCCGGTGAGAATAAAGGGCTCTTCAAACAACTGCAGGTTGCCGATGATGCTGAGGGTAATCGCCAGAAACATCATGGGCCGCAGCAACGGCACGGTGATATGCCAGAACTGCTGGCGGCGACTGGCGCCGTCGATGCTCGCGGCTTCATACAGATCTTTGGGAATGGTCTGCAGTGCGGACAGATACAACACCGTGTTCCAGCCCACGTAACGCCACCAGACCACGAATGAGATCACCCACTTGGTGTAACCGGGGTCGTTCCAGTCGATGTTCTCCGTTGGAAACACCCAGCTCAGAGGCCTGAGGCCGGCGACTTCCCACTGCCCCATTTGAGTCAGCAGCACATTGATCAGCCCATAGTCGCGAGAGAATAGCGACGTAAACACCAGGGAAATGGCCACCGTGGAGGTGATAAACGGCAGGAAGTACAACCCGACTACCGCATTGCGCCAGCGCGACAACCGGGTGTGCAGGAAAAACGCCAGCGGTATCGCCGCGAGGTGTTGGGGAACCCCACTCACCAGCGCGATCCAGAAGGTGTTGTAGAGCGACTTGTGAAACCAGTCGTCCGTGAGCACGAACGTGAAGTTCTCGAAGCCGACCCATTTCATGCCGCCCAAACCCGTGGACGGGTCCCAGTAATGAAAAGACAGATAGATCGTAAACAGCAACGGAAACAATCCGAACACTGCGAACAGAATGAAAAACGGACTGATAAACACATAAGGCGCCGTTTTACGGGTCAACCAACTGCGTCTGGCTTTGACTGGCGCCGCCGCTGGCGTCTCCCGCCGCTCCATAACCGCCGACATTACCGGGCCTCCACTAAGTCTGATAGGGACTCTCGTTGTTCGCGTATCTCAGGTCCGCTTAATAGCGGACCCGGCGTTTGATGAGCTTATGCGCATCCGCCAGCGCTTCCTTGATATCCTTGTCGTGCAGCAGCACCTTATCCAACTCGGCGTTGACGATCTCATCGGCGATCGTGTCGTACTTGTTCACCGTAATGGCGGGAATGCGATCCGCCGCTTCTTTCCACTGAACGCGGGCCTTTTGTCCGCCCAGAAACTCAATGGGCTGCTGCAGAAACTGATCATTCTGCGCCGTGACCAGGGCGGGAAACGCGTCCAGCTTGTGGAACGCCTCCAACTGCATGCTTTTGTTCAAAGCCAGGAAGCGGATAAATTCCCACGCCTCTTCTTTGTGCTGCGCTTTGGCGGGGATGGCGTAAAAGGAGCCGCCCCAACTGGCGTAGACATTGTCGGGCAGTTGCTTGCTGCGCCACAGCCCGGCGGATTCCGGCGCAATCCAGTTGGCGAGATGCCCCGCCACCCAGGACCCCATCATCTGCGTGGCGATCCGGCCCCGTCGCAGCCCTTCGGTCCACTCACTGGTCCAGGCTTTGACCTTGGCGTCGATGCCGGCGTCACGCGCCGCTTTCGCCACCTTGAACGCTTTCTCGAAGCGCGGACTGGTCACCAGTGAGTGGTTGTCCTTGTCAAAAAAAACGCCTTCGCCGTCCTCAAGGTCCGAACGGATGATGATGTCTTTCAGGTCGCCGGCGTGCGCCACCATGTACGCGCCGGTTTTTTCCTTCACTTTTTTACCGGCGTCGATAAAGGCCTCCCAATTTTTTGAGAAAGCGCTTTCATCCACTTCCGCCTTTTGTAGCAGGTCCTGACGATAAAACAAAGCGCCCGGTCCGATATCCACGGGAATCGCCGCCAGATTGCCGCCTCCGCCGGTGGCCTGCGGAAGGGTGAACTTGGCGAACTGATCCTGATATTGCATGGCGTTGTAGGGGGGCTTGGACAAATCCTCAATGCCGCCGGAAGCAGCGAATTTGCCGATGAATCCGACTTCCACCGCCATAACGTCAGGCAGGTTGGAGCCGGTGGCGAGAGAGGTGGTCATCGCACTGTGGTGATCGCCGAACGCCAGACTGACCAGCTTGATCTCCACGTCGGGATGCGCTTCCTGGAATAAGGGGATGGCGGCTTTAACGCCTCTGTCCAGATCTGGAAATGAAGCCACTTCCAGAGTCACGGTTTGCGCGGCGACGCTTCCCGACATGGCCGCGCTCAACAGAAGAGCATGCATGATCTTCATCTTATTATTCTCCTGGGCCGGAGCCCTTACATCGAGGTTGGTTTTTGTGCTTATTCTATTCATCAATGCGCTGTGTTATTTTGACAAAAACGTAATGAAAACGTTTTCAAACACAGCAATTTTATAACGTCGCGCAAATACGCTTGTCAATAAAAAAATGAAAATATCCGGAAATTTCATTTATTATCAGAACCGTACGAGCACACGCCGGGAACGAATCCGTTCTTATACGATTCAGCGGCCGCATGCGAAGTGAAGAGTGGCGTATGCGCATATCTTCCAGGGGATGACAGGATTTCGACGGGCTATGGGAGTTTAGCTTGGAACAGACAATCAGAAAAAACGCAGTAAAGAAGAAGCGACTCGGCGCACAGCCGGCGGCCTCCACCGTCACCGAAGTGGCGAAACGGGCGGGGGTATCCGTCAGCACCGTTTCCCGTATTCTCAATGGCACGGCCCGGGTGTCCGACGACAAACGCAGATCCGTGGAGCGGGCGATTGAAGACCTGAACTTCAAGCCTAACGTCCTGGCGCAGAGCCTCAAGAGCGGCCAGTCGATGACCATTGGCGTCATTACCCAGGCGGTGGAAAGCCCGTTCTTCAACGAGTTGCTCAAAGGCATCGAAGAAGGCCTGCAAGGCTCCGGCTACGCGTCTCTGATGGCCAGCGGCCACTGGAACAGCCAGAGCGAGATCGAGCGCATCCGTCTGCTGATTGCGCGCCGGGTGGACGGCATCATTCTGCTGACCGGCAATCTCAATAACGAACAGATACTGGACCTCGCCACACAAACCCCTATTGTCGCCGTCGGCCATAACGCGCATTCGGAAAACGCCGCCTCCATCTTTATCGACAGTCGCATGGGCGGTTATCTGGCGACCAAACATCTTATTTCGCTCGGCCATCGCAGAATCGCTCATATCCAGGGTCCGCAGGAACAAAACGACGCCAGCAACCGACTGCATGGCTATAAGATGGCGCTGGAAGAAGCCGGCATCGCCTTTGATGAGGATTTGCTGGCGCAAGGCGACTTTATCGAGCCCGGCGGCCTGATGGCGATGAACCGGCTGCTCGACAAAGGGGTTTCTTTCAGCGCCGTCTTCTGCGCCAATGACCAGACCGCCTACGGCGCCCGACTGGCGCTGTATCGCCGCGGCCTTCGCGTGCCTGAAGATATGTCTCTGATCGGTTTCGACGATCTGCCCATGTCGTCTTACACCACCCCTCCCCTCACCACGATCCGGCAACCGGTCTACGAAGTCGGGCAAACAGCGGCGAAGCGCCTGCTGCGCCTGATTCGCGGCGAAGGAGCGGAGTCCGTCAATCTGAATGTGGAGCTGGTGATAAGAGAGTCCACGCGTCGCCTGGGCTAAAACCAAAGCGACGCGTGATGGCGTTACAGCTCGAACTCATTAAGATAATTGTCCCGCCACAGCGCCGACATCATCCCTTGATCGACATTGCCGCCGGTCAGGATCACCAACAGGCGCTTCTTGCCGCTGCGGCCTTTCAGCCACTGGCGCACCGCGTCCATGGTCATGGCGCTGGTGGGTTCGATATGCAGCTTGAGCAAATGGGTCAACCATTGTGTCCAGAACGCAATGCGTTGCTCTTCTACTTCATACAGGGCGTCCAGGCGCCGAATATATTCAAAGGTGATGTCCCCCACCGCCAGGGTTCTGGCGCCGTCGGCCAGAGTATCCGGAGTGGCGCTCAGGCAGTGAATCCTGTTTTCCCGCAGAGAAATCGCCGCATCATTGGCCTGTAGCGGCTCCGCCGCGATCATCTCCGCCTTGGGCGCCAGCGCGCGCGTCGCAATCAATGTGCCGGAAACCAGTCCGCCGCCGCCGCAGGGCGCAAACACCGCGTCCACTTCCCCCAGTTCATGTAACGCCTCATAGGCCGCTGTGCCCTGGCCGCAAATGACCTGCTCATGGTTGTAGGGGGGAATCCAGTACACGCCGGGGTCCTTGGCCGCTTCCAGCACTCGCTCATCCACTTCCGCACGGGTCGCGCACAAGACGACTTCCGCGCCGTAGGACTCGGTGGCGCGAGCCTTAACGCGGGACACGTTCTCCGGCATAAAAATGGTTGAGGGGATATCAAACAAGCTCGACGCCCAGGCCACCGCCTGAGCATGGTTGCCGGAGCTGTTGGCGATGATGCGCTCCGGTCTGCGACCGTTCTCCAGCAGCCAGCGCACCGTGTTGCAGCCGCCGCGGGCTTTGAATGCGCCCACTTTCTGCAGGCATTCAGCTTTGAAATAAACCTCATGTCCCAGCCACTGGTTCAGCAAAGACGAGCTGACTAACGGCGTTTCCAGGGTATACCCGTGTATTCTGCGTTTGGCCTGCGCAATGTCTGCGATACCCAAAGTTCGATCATGCTCTAACGTCGTCACTATCCAGTCCACCCTAAATCAGCATTACTGTTTATTCCTATTAATCAGGCAGACAAATAGCTTCCTTCTATTTGTCTGCAACGACAGGGCCGGCACAGGTCAGGCCCTGTTTCCCGCGGCTGGCCGCCGCGCAGGCGCATCCATGCGCCTGGTTCCGGTTTGTACGTTCTGATACAAAACCGAGACAGAGCTCTACATGGCCAGCCACTTAAATAGCCCCGCCGGCGGGCGCCAGCATCCGCTGTCGCCCCATCAAATTAGCTTACGCCGGGAAAAGCGTAAATCTGTTTTTATAGTGGAGTTTGCTATGAGTCCTCAAAGAGTTCTAACTCTGAGCGCAACGCTTGGGCTAATCGCCCTGTCCCATAACGCAATCGCAATCGATCCTGTCACGTCCCGAATTATCGGCGGAGATCAGTCCCCAAACGGCTACCCTTGGATGCTATCCATGCAATCCCAAGATGAAGGCGACCATTTCTGCGGCGCCAGTCTGATAGCAGAGCGCTGGGCCCTGTCCGCGGCGCATTGTATTGAAGACGAGCCCGCCGATTCCGTTTTCGTCGTCGCCGGCGATTTCGACCTTAATAAGCAAGACGCAGGACAGCAACGGGTGGGCGTAAAGCGCTTTGTTCACGCTGTGGGCGAACCTTATGGCGATTTGATGCTGCTGGAACTGAAAGAGTCGATCAAGCATCCAACTCTTCCTCTGGCGGATGAAGACGCCATGGCCACACTGGCTCCCAATACTCCTTTTAAAGTCATGGGCTGGGGCAATATGTCCGCCGATGGTTTTGACTACCCTGAAAGATTGCAGCAGACAGAAGTGCCTTTTTATGATCAAGCCGATTGCGCCAGCGCCTATAACGCCATCGGTATAGACATCGACAACACCATGATGTGCGCCGGTTACCCGCTGGGGGGAAAAGACACCTGCGACGGCGACAGCGGCGGTCCAATGCTCTGGAACAACAATGGCGTACTGACCCAGGTTGGCGTGGTCAGTTTTGGCGAAGGCTGCGCACAGCCTGGCTTCCCAGGCGTTTATGCCCGCGTCGCCACCTTTAACGAATGGATTAAAGAACAAATGGCGCAGGCGGAAGGACTTTCCATCAGCCAGACAGACTTCAAATTGATCAGCGCCGACTACAAGATGCAGCGTCCGCTCACGCTGACCAATAACAGTAAGCAAGACATGGTAGTGCAAGGCTTGGCGCTGACTGGCGACAGCGGCTACCAGATCGACGCTGCCTCCTGTGACAACGCTCTGTTGAAACCCGGCGCCTCCTGTACTTTGAACCTGACGGCGCAGTTCGCGGAAACAGGACGAAAAACAGCAACCCTGACAGCCAGCAGCACGGATAGCAGCCACCCGAACTGGATCTACGTGTTTTCAGTCCAAGCCATCAATAAAGCTGACTTCACATTAGGCCAGAACACTGAGTTCGCCTGGGGTCAGGCTGCAGATGGCGAGTGGACGCAACGCGTCGACGGCGGCAAAAAGAGCCTGAGCGCAGAATTAGGCGTTGATAAAGATAACGCCGTTCTACTGACGCAGTTCAGCGGAAAAGGCGTTTTCAGCTTCGAATGGAAGATTGATAATGGCGAAGCGGACGACCTCTATCTCTACATTGATGGTAAACGCATCTTTGACGCCAAAGCCGGCGGCGAATTCAAGAAGTTCAAATATAAACTGGGAGAAGGTCAACATAGTGTTTACTGGGTGCTTCAGGACAACTCCGATGGCGTCGACGGCAAGTTTAAGCGCGCTCACGTTCGCTCTGTCGCCCTGAACGCCAAAGCTGAGAAAAAGGACAACGGCGGAGGCGGCGCATTCGGCTTCCTGTTACCAGTTCTGGGCCTACTGTGGTTGGCGCGTCGTCGCCTGGGCTGAAATCAAAAATATCCCGGTTAATGCAGGAGGTCGCCGCAATGAGCGATTACACTAATCACCTTAGATCCAATGCGCGCAACAGTGGGCTCGCCCTGGGACTGGCGCTGTGCCTGACATCCACACAGGGACATGCTGAGAACGCGGAGACGCCGCAAGTGAGCGTCCCTCTCAGTCGCCCCGCTGTGCTGCAATCCGTGTCAATTCAGCAGGACCAGCTGACTTTCTCAGTCAAGAGCACCGGCTGTACCCGACGCGACGATTTCAGGCTGCTGTGGGACGGTCCCGACCTCACGGTAATACGCCTGAAACCGGACTTGTGCCGTAAAAAAGCCCATTGGGCGACCTTTTCCCTCCCTTTGACTGACCCGAGGCTGCGGGAATGGGAAACCCTGTATATCAATAACCCACTGGTGGTTAAGTCCGGGAACTGACCCGGCTGGAGCGCGCCACAGTCCGAGGCGCTCCGGACCTTCCCCCCAAGTCGCTGATGTAAATGGAAAATACGAGGCTGAAGATGACTGAACGGCTATTGCTGGTGGATGACGACAAAGGCTTAACCCGGCTAATCAAGCAATTTCTGGAGCAGAATGGCTATCCCGTGAAAGTCATTCACGATGGAGAATCCGCCGTCTCCTGGCTGGAGCGAAACCAACCGCAGTTAATTATTTTGGATGTAATGCTTCCAGGTATGGATGGCCTGTCTGTCTGTCGTGAAGTCAGAAAACACTATAAAGGCCCGATCATCATGCTCACGTCGTTGGACGATGACATCGACGAAGTCGCCGGACTGGAAGTCGGCGCTGACGATTATCTGGCCAAGCCGGTCAAATCCAGAGTACTGCTGGCGCATATCCGTGCGCAGCTACGCCGGGTGGAAACCTACTCCGCCAATGACAGCGACGCCCCCGCTACTCAGGAAAACGGGGTTATTCGTATCGGAGAACTGGTTATCAACTCCAACGCCCGTACGGTCGTCAAAGCCGGAGTCGCGATTGACTTCACCACGGCGGAATTCAATCTTCTGTATTACCTCGCTCGTCAGGCAGGTTCAGTCATTTCCCGGGACCTGGTGTATCGGGAGATTTTCAATCTGGAATATGACGGTCTCGACCGCTCCATCGATCTGCGCGTTTCGCGCATTCGCAAACGCCTGGGCGACGACCCCAAGCAGCCGCGCCTTATCAAAACTATCCGGGGTGAAGGCTATTTGTTTGTAGACAATGCTGACAACGGGGAGACTTGAGCATGTTTTTACGCTTTTACGCCTCCCTGGCGTTGTTGTTTTGCGTTTGTTTCATCGCCTATGACTGGGCCTACCCCCTGCTATGGTGGGAAAACGCGCTTTCTGCGGAAGAGTCACGCCGCCATTCCGGGGAAGGGATGCGGGAAATCGCCGTGGAGCTGTCAGAAATGAAGGCGACGAACGCAGGAGACCGTTTGCTGGCCGCCGCTTCGGACCTGCTGGAAAGTGCCGACATAGCGCTGCAGCCCTCTTATGAGCTGATCGAATACTCGATTCTGGAGAATAAAGATATGAGCCTGTCCCTTGATCAGCGCCGTCGTCTGACGGCGGGCGAGTATCTGTTGACGGAGCGCAGTTCCCCGGACTCCTGGAGCGTGCAAGCCGCTATCCCCAATAAGGACATGACGCTGGAAGCAGTGTTCAAGGAACAGGGAGATGGAGGATCTTTTTATACCTGGCTGGCGGGATACGTCATTCTTTATCTGAGTTTGCTGGCGGTGGTTCTGCATTTACTGCTCGCCAACGTAAAGCGGCCGTTGCGGGAGTCCATATCGCAAGTCAGCGCCGCATTGCGTCGCATCAATAGTCTGTTCGATGGCCCCACCGGCCCCGTTCAGTCCGCCGTGGCTCCCGCGGAATTGCTCCAGCAGGCGTCAACCGTAGAACGCCATATCGCACGTGAAAAAGAAAGCCGCGCCCGCCACTATGACGACCTACGGGACCTGTTGCATGGCGTCGCTCATGAGTTCCGCAGTCCTATGGCGCGCATCAGCTTTGCGCTGGACCTGGCGGATGACGAAACCGACAAGCCCGCCCCGGACCCAGGAAACATTCGCGCACTGCATCAGGAAATCAGCGGCGCCTTGGACGAGCTGAGCGGTCTGGTGAAAGAAGTACTCAGCTACTCCCGCCTGGAGCATGGTCGCGACGAACTGCAATGGGAGCCGGTCGCGGTCATGGATGTGGTGGAAGAGATCCTGGCGAAACAACGCAAACTGCATCCGCAGGTGGAGTTTGTTACCCCTGCGGAGCCGGCCATACAGGAAATCCAGGTATGGGTGGACCGGCGTTTATTCTCCCGCGCATTGGTGAATCTGATCAGGAACGCCGCCCGTTTCGCCGATCACAGCGTCAGAATCAGTTGGCTGCTGACCGACGCCCATTTCGAACTCCAGGTGGATGATGATGGTCCCGGCGTGCCTCCTGGCAAACGTCAACGCGTCTTCGAGCCATTCACCCGTCTTGACCCCAGCCGCTCCCGGGATTCCGGCGGCGCCGGTCTGGGCCTGGCGATTGTAAAAAGTATTTCCACATTGCATGGCGGAACCGTAAGCGTCACCGACAGCCGTCAGGGCGGCGCCTGCTTCACCCTGTGCTGGCCCAAGGAGCCGACTCAATGAACCATACTAATGTATGCGCTGCGATTCTGCTGACCCTTCCCTTGAGCGCGCCAAATATTGAAGCGGCGGCTCCCAATGATAACAGCGCCGATCTGGCCTTTATCAACGCCGTGGTTTACACCGCCGATGCGCAAAATCCGACGGCGCAGGCTGTGGCGGCGCGCGACGGCGTCATTATCGCAGTGGGAGACATTGCGGATATTGAGTTGTTAATGGATGAAAACACTCAGGTTATTGATGTAAAAGGCGGGTTATTGTTACCAGGCTTTATCGACAACCATAATCATGTCTTTGAGGCCGCTTCCTCCGCTGGCGGCGATTGCGAACTCGCCCCGGACCTGACTCCCAGCGAACAGCTGCCTTACTTACACCAGTGTCGTGAAGCCTCGCAACCGGACCAGTGGGTGATCGGCTGGGGCCACACTATCGACGCCACCTTGAGCGGAGCAGGCCCCACGCCCCTGCAAGTTATCGACAGCGTGTTCCCGGATCGCCCGGTGGTGATCATGGAGCAGACTTCGCACTCCATGTGGGTTAATTCCGTCGCCCTGCGACTCGCCGGAATCAATTCAGATACGCCGGACCCGCAGGGAGGCAAAATCATGAGAGATCCCAAAACCGGCGCGCTCAACGGCGTCCTTGTGGATAACGCCGGCGATATCATCATGGAGCAGGCCTGGAATAGTCTGCGTAATAAGTTCGAGGTCAGCTACGACGGCCTGTTGAACGGGCTGGCGGAAGCTGCGCGCAACGGCGTCACCACCATTGGCGACGGGCGTCTGTACTGGAAACGCGGATGGTATGACGTGTGGCGCGCTGTGGCGGCGGATGGCGAGCTGACCGCCCGCGTCTCCCTGCGACCCTGGATTTATCCTCATGTACCGCAGCAAGAGCAGTTGGACTTTCTGAATGCGATTTACAATCCAGACCCAAACGGGCTGTTGATCGTCAATCAGGTGAAGATGTACAGCGACGGCATTCTCATCAATGGCACGGCGAAAGTCCTGCAGCCTTATGATTTCACCTATTTTCCGCAATCGCCCTATGGCCTTAACTACCTGCCCCAGGCGGTCATGCAGGATTGGCTGATTAAGCTGGACCGCCTCGGTTATGGCGCGCATATCCACGCCATTGGCGACGGCGGAGTGCGCGAAAGTCTCAACGCGATCGCCGCCGCCCGCCAGGGCGGCTCACAGCGCCGCTACAACATGACGCATCTGGAGCTGGTGGATGCGGGTGACCTGGGCCGATTCAAAACACTGCAAGTGGATGCGGATTTTCAGGTGGGTTCCGACTATATCGGCGCGGCGGACCATAGCTGGGCCGAGCCGCTGATTGGCGAAGAGCGGGCGCATCGGCTTATCCCTCTGGCGGAGGTATACGCCAGCGGCGCCAATGTCACCCTCAGCAGCGATTGGAACGTGAACCCCATCAGTCCAATGGCCGCCATCGCCAACGCCGTGCAACTCAAAGAGCGCGGCCTGCCCAACGTACGCGCCGCGCTCAACGCCTACACCATCAACGCGGCGACAGCCCTGGGACTGGAGGCGATCACCGGCTCGATCCGCGTCGGTAAGTCTGCGGATATTGTGGTGCTGGACAGAAATATCCTCGACGCCGCCCCCCAACACATTCGTCAGGCCAGGGTCTTAATGACCTGGCTGCGGGGAAAAGAAGTTTACGCCGCGGAATAACGCGGCGACATTCTTAATTTGTTTACAATTTGACCACTCACAAGCCACCGGGTACGTGATAAACTGCGCCGCCTACCCTTTTTTTGATTGATGTACTCACAAGGAAGACGAATGAATCGCTTCTCCGGCAGACTTTATGGTCTTATCGCCACGTTGAGCGTTATGCTCGCCTGCCAGGCCAACGGCCAAACGTTTAAATCCAATGGTTACGCCTACGACATCTCCGCCGCCCCGAAATGGGTGGAGTCCGTACAGGCGCCCGCCGCCCCCGGGCACGACAACGGAGCGGTCGAGTATTTGCTGGTGGACCGCCAGACCAGCGCCGCCACGCGCTCGCCGCAATACTTCTATCATTTTGTCGAACGCGCCAACAATCTGGACGGCCTGGAGGAAATTTCCCACCTCAAAGTCACCTTTAATCCAGACTTCCAGCAATTGATCTGGCATAAGCTGAACGTTATCCGCGACGGCAAGGTCATTGATCGTCTGGACCCGCAAAGCATCACTCTGATCAGAGAAGAAACCGAGCTGAACCAGGAAATGTTCAGCGGCTATGTGACCAGCGTGGTGTTCGTCAAAGGCACCCGAGTGGGCGACGTCGTGGACTTCAGCTACTCCATCGTTGGCCGTAACCCGGTGTTCGGCGACCATTACTTCCAGGGCCTCTCCATGTCCTGGCAGGCGCCAGTGCATCGTCTATATACCCGCGTTATTGCGCCGCCCAACCGCGAGTTGCGCATCTCCGCCGTGAAATACGACGCCCAACCCACCATCAGCGCTTACGGTAAATCCAAGGTCTACGTGTGGGATGACGCCAATGTGGCCGCCTACTACAACGAGGGCAATTATCCCCTGGATTATGAACCTGGCAGTTTTATCAGCCTGACGGACTTCCCGGACTGGGATGGCGTGATTCGCTGGGCGGAGCCTCTGTACGCGGTGCGCCCCATCAAATCCAAAGAACTGCGCGACCTGCGGGATGAGCTGAAAAGCATGCCCAAGGAGCAGGCGGTAATCACCGCGCTGCAGTTCGCACAGGAACAAATCCGTTATCTGGGCATCGAACTGGGTCAGAACTCTCACCTGCCCCGGGCGCCGGATATGGTCATCGAAAACCGCTACGGCGACTGCAAAGACAAAACCCTGCTGCTGGTGTCCCTGCTCAGAAGCATTGGCATAGACGCCTACCCTGCCCTGGTGTCCTGGGAGATCGCCTCCGGCGTCGATAAGATCGCGCCCTCGCCCGGCGGTTTCGACCATGTCATCACCCTGGTGGAGCTGGATGGCCAGCGTTACTGGCTGGACCCCACCCGTCGCTACCAGAAAGGCTCTTTGAACACCTTGGGATACTACGATTACGGCAAAGCGCTGATTATCGGCCATCCCAGTGAGCGGGAACTGGTCAAAGTCGGTCTGCCGGAGGTGGCGGGCGTCCCCAGTATGATTACGCGCGAACGCTTCAAAGTGATTGATTACAGCGCGCCTGTGGAGCACTTCATCACCACGGAATACACCGGTATTGAAGCGGACCGCATGCGTCAGCGCCTGGCCAATAAATCCATACGCGAATTCAGCCAGGATATGTTGAATTACATGCAGAAACTGTATCCGGGCGCAGAGCAACTGGAGCCGGTCCAGATCACCGACGACGGCGCTAACAATCGCTTTATTATCGACGAGCATTACCGCATCAATGATTTTTATGCGCCCGTGGACAACGTGCAGGCTACCCGCTTCTACGCCTATTCGCTGTTTGAGTATGTAAAAAGTCCGGCGGTGACGCGGCGCTCAGGGCCTCTGACGCTGCCAGGGCCAATCAGGGTGGTGCACGATATTTCCCTGGAATATCCCTCCAGTCTCAAATTTACCGATCAGGCCGCCAAAGTCAGCCAGAGTAACGACTATTTCAATTATTTCTATCAGGAAGACTATCTGGGCCGCACGCTGAACCTGCACCATGAGCTAGAGTTCAAACGCGCAGCGATGCCTGCGGAGGCGACTCAGTCATTTTTGGATCTGAAGAAACAGATCAATAATTCCGGTGAGCACTACTATCAGGTGACGCGCAACGAGGAAACGGATAAGTCCCGCTTCGGAGATTTCATCTCGTCAATTCAGTCAGTGGTGTATGGTTTGGAGGCGCCGCAATGATCCTATCCGCTAAATGGCTAATCAAACACTGCTCGACACTTGGCGTCTTGACGCTTTCACTCTTCGTCGTCGGCTGCGCCACGCAATCCGCGTCCACGAATAGCGCCACCGCCGAGACAGACATCGCAGGAGAGTACCCTTCCCGGCCCATCAATGAGTTCGCTAAGCAATTGCGGGATCTTCTTAACCTGCGCAACACCGACAAGATCGTCGACATGGTGGACATGAAGGAGCTGCTGGACAAAGCCGTGGATCGCTCCGATCTGCCCGTCGCGTTTCGCCCCAGCGCCAAGAGCCGCCTCATTGAGACACAATTACCCAACTATCGCGCCATCGTCGCCGGCAGTCTCCTCAATATGCAGACGGAAGCGGGTTATTACGAGATCGCCAGCATCGCCCCTGAGCAGTCTCAAATTACCTATCGATTGGATGACGAAGCCTTAGGGTATCTGACGGTTTACTATCGCAGAGACGCGTCCGGGGAATACCGGATTACCGATTTGCACAACTGGCTGTCGGTCTATGACCTGAGCTACCGCATCGCGCAAGGACTTTCCTTGAGCTATCGCATCAACCTACAAGGAAATCGGGCCAAACAAGCGCTACTCCTGCAGCTTGGCAAAGTCTCCAAGTCTGACGATGTCGCAGAGATTCATCGCGTCTTCGAAGGCCTCGCGGACGAGCGCCGCAACGATGACTACCTACAGTTGCTCTATGCAGAATCGCTTCTCAATGCAGGCGATTTGGCGGGATTCGTAGAGCAAACCGCCGTACTGAATGAGCGCCTGGGAACCTCTCCCAACTATCAGTGGCTGCTTTATTACCGCAACCTGAACCTGGAAAACTACCAGGCGGCGGCTGAGCACTTGCAAGCGCAGATCGAACAGACCGGACTGAAGGATGCAGGCGTTCTGGATGAGCTGGCGCGCATCAAGCTGCTCAGTGAACAGTACGACGAGGCGATCCGTCTCTCCTACGAGGCGATTCTCAGCGATTCTTACTATGAGCCCAGCTATTCCACGTTGACCTTCGCCCTCATCAAAACCGACCGGCTCGATACCGCCTGGGAAACCTTGAAAGTCTTGAAGGAACGCTTCAGCTATGAATTTGATGAGGCCGCCCTGCGTGAAAACGGCCGCTTTGGCCCCCTACTGGAGCGGGAAGATTTCCGTAACTGGCTGAAGCAAAGCTAAGGGCCTCACGCGCTCGTCTTGCCCCATGACGAAGGTGCGTTTCGCGCCTTAGCTTAAAACGCCGGCCGCTTGCATGAGCGGCCGGCGTTTTTGTATTCAGCGTTAGTATCAGCAGCCCGGCGGAAGCCTGAAACCGGCCCCCATTCCATGTCGCCTTCGACAGATAGTTGAGGCTGCGGCTCATTCCTTTCGAGAATAAATCTCTCGCCCTTTAGACTAAATTGTAGAAATTTTCACTTCTTTTCTAACTGCTCGAATAAGTTGGCTATCCTGTACCATTAGAATACCAATAACTATAAATATTCCGTTTGAGTATATCCATTCATGTAAGAGGTAGGGTTAACACCGCCGCTAAGGCTAGGAAAATGGAATTAACTATCTAATGTGAGAGGACCTTATGAAAACAAAAATAGCTTGGGTCGCCGGGCTTGCTTTGTCCTTAACACTATCCGCCAACTTGCAGGCCGCGTCAGACGACGCCGTCGCAGTCCCCCAACCACCCATCACCATCGCTTCGGAAACTCAATTCAAAGGGTTACTGACGGATGAACGCCAACTAAGGAGTGAAAGCACAAGCGCCTATCAGGCGATCAGCGATCGTCGCATAACAATCCATAGAGAGAATGCCAGTTTCATCAAAGTACACTTTTCCAGGTTCGAAATACCTGAAGGCGGCTACGTCGTGGTCCGTAACGCTCAGGGAGATATCGCGCATCGCTACGGCGGCGCCAACCCATCACTGCATACCTTGCGCGAGGGCGATGATGGAACAACGTCTTTCGCCGCGCTTTCCGTCATTGGGTCAACCGCTATCGTGGAGTATTTTCCCGGCGCCAGCGGCCAAGCGTCGTACAAGATTGAAGTCGATTCCGTCATGGAGGGCTTTCCCCAGGAAGAGATCGACGAGCTGATGAGTCAGCAGGCGAGCGGCTTCTCCACCTGCGGCGTCAATGAAAGACGCGACGTGCAGTGCTGGGCGGACAGCCACCCGGAAGAATATGAACGCTCCCGCCCAGTGGCGCGCATACTCGTCAATGGCTCCAGCCTCTGCACCGCCTGGCGCGTCGGCCCTGACAACCGGGTTTTCACCAACAACCATTGCGTCTCGTCCCAGTCCGGCGTAGCCAATACGGAAGTCTGGTTCAACTATCAGCGCACCAGCTGCGGCAGCGGTTCACTGGCGGGAACGAAAGTAGTCACCGGCGCCGCCATGCTGGCCACCAATTATGAGCTGGACTACACCCTGTTCACCGTCAACAACTTCTCCTCCATACAGTCATTCGGCTACTTTGGCCTGGATGTGCGCCCCGCCACCAATCAGGAGCGCATCTACATCCCCCAGCACGGCAGCGGCAATCCTAAGGAGCTTTCCATTGAAAGCGACCAGAACAGCGGCGGCTTATGTCGGGTGGACAGACCTTCCGCCAATGGACGAGGAACCGGCACCGATATGGGCTATAACTGCGACACTATCGGCGGCAGCTCCGGATCGCCCGTTCTCGCCGCGCAAACGAATCGCGTCATCGCACTGCATCACTTCGGCGGCTGCCCCAACCAAGGCGTGCTGATTCATAAAATCTGGCCGCAGGTCGCCGGCTATTTCAATAACCAGATTCCCCCTGGCGATAACGAAACTCCCAATGGCGATCCTGTCGCGGACTTCGCCTTCGCAGTCGACAGACTGGAGGTTCGCTTCAGCGACGAAAGCTCCGACAGCGACGGCGAAATCGTCAGCTGGCAATGGGATTTCGGCGACGGCAACTCGTCCATCTCACGCAACCCGACCCACACTTACGCCAGCACAGGCGGGTATAGCGTCAGCCTCAAGGTCACCGATAACGACGGCAACAGCGCCAGTAAAACGCAAACCGTCAGCGTAGGCGACGCGCCGCGTATCGAAGAGAACAACCTCTCCGACAACACCGGCGACTGGAAGCACTACAAGATGACCGTTTCCTCCGGAATGAGCAAACTCACCGCCACCATCTCCGGCGGTTCCGGCGACGCTGACCTGTACGTGCGCCAAGGCGCCCAACCTACCACCTCCCAATACAACTGCCGACCCTACACCAACGGCAACAACGAAGTCTGCACCCTCAACAACCCCGCCGCCGGCGACTGGTACATCAGCATCCGCGCCTACCGCGATTACTCAGGGGTGGATCTGGTGGGCGAACTGGAGTGAACCACCAGCCCTCATCTACTACTCAGTAACCTGACACAACAGGCCTGAAGTACTAAAAAGCCGATCGTCGTTGCGCGGTCGGCTTTTTCGTGACAGCCAAATTCGCCAGCTAAGGCAGCCAGTATTCGGAGGAGCCGGCGTTCTTGATTCGCGCCAGGTCTTTGGAGGGTGGGAGGCCAAACAACCGGGCGTATTCACGGCTGAATTGCGAGGGGCTGTCGTAACCGACGCCATAGCCGATGTTGCAGATGTCCTGCTCGCCTAAAAACAGGCGTCGGCGCGCTTCCAGCAGCCGCAATTGCTTCTGATACTGTAGCGGCGTCATGTGGGTGGCGGTTCTGAAGTGATGGAAAAACGAGGAGGCGCTCATGCAGGTGAGTTTCAGTAGTTCATCCATATCAAAAGGCTGATCGAAGGTGGTTTTGATATGTTGAATAGCTTTGCTTATTTGCCGTATGCGGCTGTCGCCGTTTGTGATTTCACGCAGTATGCCGCCCTGATCGCCATTCGCCAGCCAGTATAGAATCTCTTTTTCCGCCAGCGGCGCCAAAACGGCGATATCCTTGGGGTTGTCATTCAGTAAAGCGACCAACCTGATCACGGCCTCCAAGAGACGGGGCGTCACGAGACTGACGCCAACGCTTTGATGCGGCGCGCTGTTATCGACGCTTCCTTCGTCCAAAATCAGCTCACTGAGAATAGTAAGGTCCAAATCCAGCCGCACGCACAAATAAGGCTGTTCAGGCGACGCCTGCATCACTTGTCCGGCGATGGGAAGATCCACCGACACCACCAGATAATGGGCGGCGTCGTATTTGAATAACTGTTCCCCTGATATCACTTTCTTCGCGCCTTGCGCCACAATGCATACGGCGGGCTGATGAACCGCGAGCACCGGTTCCGTGGGTGATGAGGAGCGGATAAACGAGAGCCTGGGAATGTCGCTTTCACGCACGCCGTCCGTGGGGCAATGCCGTTGAATCAGGCGCGCCAATTCCTTAATCCGATCAAAGATTTCCGACATACCCAGCATCCCGTTTTATCTGCGCGCTTACGCGTCAGTTATTCCTGTATATCTGTCGTTACCGATAACGACGCCCACTTATCCACTTCTTCCTGCCGTGCGCTGTATGCAGCGCCGAGGTACTGAACTGCGTCAGAGCCCGCAGCGAACCTTAATGGACAGTTTTCCTCTCGAGACAGCTTCACCAGCGCCTCGCCCAGCTTGGCCGGATCGCCCGCCTGCTGATGGTTACGGCTCCGGTAGCCTCCCAAAACAGCGGAGGAATACTGTTCGTAGTCGCTCACTCTCAGGTCACCATAACTGATCGAGCTGTCGTCCAGGAAATCCGTACGGAAAAAGCCGGGTTGAACAATGGTGACGCCAATGCCGAACTGTTTCACCTCCGCAGCCAGACATTCAGAAAATCCTTCCACCGCGAACTTGGTGGCGCAATACGCTGAGGCGCCCTCAAAGCCTATCGCTCCTCCGATTGAGGAAATGTTGAATATACGTCCCTGACGCTGTTCCCGCATGTAGGGCAATATTGCACGGGTAACGCCCATCAATCCAAATACATTGGTCTCAAACTGAGCGGAAATTTTGTCAGCCGCCACCTCCTCAAAGACGCCCAACTGACCATATCCAGCGTTATTCACCAGGATATCGACGCCGCCAAAATGCGCCGCCGCCTGTTTCGCACAATCCTCCGCCTGGGAATGACTGCATACATCCAGCGCCAGCAGCAATAAACGCTCATCAGGCTTATATACCTTACGCAGCGCATCCAGGTTACGCCCGGTCGCCACCACATTTTCCCCCGCCGCCAACGCCGCGACAGCAATCTCATATCCCAACCCGCGAGAAGTCCCGGTAATAAACCAGGTTTTGTTTTTTCTATCAGACATGCTCAACCTCCAAGATGTAATTGACTGTAGAAAGCGAGTACCAGAATGCAGGCTGCAGTGACCAGAGGGTTAGCAAGATTCTCTTAACTCTTTGCACAATACTCCATACTTGTTAAAAAGCGGAAAACAGCATGACGCAGCACATAAAAGTACGATTCAAGAAGTTGGCATAAAAAGCGCTCCTCGACACTACGCGAATAAAGCGCGGAGTTCCTTTCAAAATCACAGCCTTTTAGGCCTCTTGAAACCATACCGTTTGAGCCAAGAAAATTTGGATGAACTGGATTCAATAAGCCTGGTGGATACATTCGCAATACTCAATGAACATAGCGATTTCTGGAGCCCCATACTGAGCCCTGTTAGGGACAAAGGCCGATAGCCGATAAGCAAGCTGATGATATAATGGTTGCCATAGCGCCCCTGAGATGAAGATCAATGTCTTATATAAGAGTTTTAAAGAGATAATGTAAAACTGTATGAGCAAAGAAATATTATCAACATTTACCTCTTCGTTAGAGGACTTCAAAGAAAAGTTCGCAACGCTTTTAGAAGAGGCGGATGCGGAACCTGTCGCTGTTGTTGATGACAATAATGACGTTCTATTCTATGCCGTTTCACCATACTTATTTGAAGAAATGATGGAGTATATAGAATATAGCCAGAGAGGCAGCACAAAGCTTATATCGCCAGAAGAGAGCAGCCTCGGTATTACCAAAGAAGATCTGGTAGACATATCAGAAAACGCAATGAAAGATATAGAAGAGCTAAAGAAAAAAGGACGTATAGATAAATGGAAATAAAGTTCATTGTAAATAAAAGCATTAATCAGGCAGAAAAGATATAAAATCTCCTACAATATACGAAGCGCGATTTCCCTGCTGTATAGGCGCCCCGATTACAGTGTGTATGTCATTTTGGCTATTTTCTGGCCGGTTTAATATTTGTAGAATAACTTTTCTGTGAAGTTTAATAATGGGGAGAGGTCCAATGAGTAAGAGCAAAAACTCCAGTGTAGATAGGCCACTTACAGCTAACGAGAAAGAAGAGCTGAAGAAAGCCATGAAAAGGGGGAGCGAAGATGCTAAACGAATTCCGAAAGGGACTTTTGTAGAATATGTCAGTTCAAATTCATCTGTCACGATTTCTAAAAAATGAGCAAAATAACCCAGCATTCAAGCGCGTAGCTGATGCATTTATAGAATATAAGACAACAGGAGATCCTGGAAAACTGTTCGGCCGAGATAAAGTCACTGATCGCCCCCGTCTCGCCCTACAAGAGAAAATGAAACACCTCCATATCCTAGATGAAAAGACATTTAAGCTAAATAAGCTTTATTTGAAGTCTCAGGATTATCGTCACAGCGATACAATGTTATTCTATTGCAGCGGAGCTATATTCGATGATCACTACCTGCTCATTGGGATAGTGTGGGAAAATGCGCATGATTTTATGGAAAACGAACACACTATCTTATGGAATTATGCACTCGAAGCAGAAGAGTTCAGGATGAAATGGTAATGCTAAAAGACATTAAGTGGACCAAGGGGGATACCCCCAAAGAGCAAGGCGTGTACATTATTGCGGTGGAAACATTCAGTATCGCATCCAGTAGCGCATCTTATTGGAGCCCTGTTGAAGGTTGGACTAATATTGCGCCGGATGACAAGGTGAGAGGCTTTATCCCCCTGCATGATGTCATTATGCAATTACCCTATTTCTGGGAAGATGATGAGTCGACGGGAACTCCCTGACTCTCACTTCTGAAGAAGCTTAAAAGCCGCTTGTAGCGGCTGTTTCTGCGCTCGGCCCAATGTCGCTGAGGCAAAGTGTATCCAGTTGAGGAACTTTCCACTTGGATTCTGAAGACTACCTTTCACATCGAGAATCATTAAATATCTAAACAGTGAAAAAAATACCAGTAACGAGAGTTTTAGCCTCGCCAAGTTGACGAGGCTGCCCCTTATTCAACAAACGCAACGGGGACTGCAAGGGTAGCTGTCGTCGTACGCTTGATGCTCACACTCACCACTGCAACGACGCCCCAGTCTGGTACTCCGTTACGCGAGTCTCAAAGAAATTTTTCTCTTTGCGCATGCTGGCCTGTTCGTCCAGCCAGGGCAGTGCGTTGCCCGCGCCGGGGAATGGCTCGTCCAATTTCAGCTGCTTGGCGCGGCGGTTGGCGATGAAGCGGAACTGTTCGATGTGGTCTTCTGCGGTATAGCCCAGGATCGGTTCTTTCAGCAGGAAATGGGCGTAGCCAGTCTCCGCTGCTTCGGCTTCTTCCCACAGCGTTTTGATCGCTTTGGGATCAAGGGTGACGCCTTCTTCCTTGATGATCTGTTTCACCACGCGGATACCGAAGGCGCAGTGCATGACTTCATCGCGCATGATGTATTGCAGCTGTTCGCCAGTGCCTTTCATCAGACCGCGACGCTGCAAGGCGAAGATGGGACTGAAACCGTTATAGAACCAGCAGCCTTCGAAAATACCGGCGAAGAAAATATACGCCATCACGAAGGTTTCCAGGTCGTCCCGGTTACGCAGATTAATATCCGGACGCAGCAACGCGCTGATGCGCTCGTTGCCCATCTTGATCTTGCGATAGATCGCTGGCGTGACGCGGTAACGGTTATAGATCTCGCTCTGGTCCAGACCGATAGTTTCGATACAGTGCTGATAAGTCCAGGTATGCAGAGATTCTTCGTACACCTGCCGCGCCTGATAGATTTGTAATTCCGGCGCGCTCATTTTCTCCATCACCGCCAGACCGATATTGCGCATGGCCAGAATGTCGGACGTGGTCAGGTACGCCAGCACGTTTTCATACACATGCTTCTCTTCCAAGGTCAGCTTGTGGTGATAGTCGTACACGTCCTGGGACATGTTGATATCCAGCGGCGTCCAATGGTTCTTGTTGGCGTTGAGGAAAAATTCCCACGCCCAGGGATACTTGAACGGCGCCAGCTGGTTGATGTCAGTCATGCCGTTCACCACCCGCTTGTCGTCAGGGTTGACCGGGTCCAGTTTCTGCGGAACTTCCTCTGGAACCGGCTCCGCCACGGGAGCGGGCTTGGCCGCGCTGTCAGGGGCTCCCCCGGCGGCGGGGGCCGCAGCGGGAGAGGTGGAAACGGGTGACTGCGGAGAAACAGCAGAGGATGTGGACACAGCAGGAATCGCCACCGCCAGAGGATCGTCCCAGTCCGACAGGGTCGCAGTCTGCTTCATCAGTTCGGTATTCATGGTCATAGCTCCTGGTTGTTATCGTCGCTTACTGACAGGCTTCGCAGTCCGGGTCGAGAATCGAGCAGAACTTCGGTTGCGGTTCCTGATTCTCAGTGTCGTCAACATCAGGTTTGGCGTTGTCGCTCTGGGACGCGCCGGAAGAAATTTTCTCCATTTGCGTGGCGCCGAGAGAGCGCAGGTAATAAGTGGTTTTCAGTCCTCGGGACCAGGCCAGTTTGTACAGGTTGTCCAGCTTTTTACCGGAAGGCTCCGCCATGTACAGGTTGAGGCTCTGCCCCTGATCAATCCATTTCTGGCGACGGGAGGCCGCTTCCACCAACCAGCGAGGATCGATCTCAAACGCGGTCAGGAACAGCTGCTTCACGTCTTCTGGAATACGATCGATCTGCGCGACGGAACCATCGAAGTACTTGAGGTCGTTGACCATGACGGAATCCCACAAATCCCGCGCTTTCAATTCCTGCACCAACCAGGGGTTGATCACGGTGAACTCGCCGGACAGGTTGGATTTGACGAACAGGTTCTGATAAGTCGGTTCAATGGACTGGGATACGCCGACAATGTTGGAAATCGTCGCCGTGGGCGCGATCGCCATCACGTTGGAGTTACGCATGCCCTGCTTTTTCACCAGCTCGCGCACCGGCGCCCAGTCCAGACTGTGACCGCGATCCAGCGTACAGAATTCCGCGCCGCGTTCCTGCTCCAGACGATCCAGAGAATCGATAGGCAGGACGCCCTGATCCCACAAGGAACCTTCGTAGGTTTCATAGCGGCCGCGCTCTTTGGCCAGATTGGAAGAAGCGGTAATCGCAAAATAACTGATCAGCTCCATGGACTGATCAGCGAAACGCACCGCTTCTACGCTGCTGTAAGGCAGGCCAAGCTTGTACAGCGCATCCTGAAAGCCCATCAGGCCCATGCCCACCGGACGATGACGCAGGTTGGCGTTGCGCGCCTGGGGCACTGCGTAATAGTTAATGTCGATAACGTTATCCAGCATGCGCACTGCGGTATAAACCGTGTTGCGCAAACGATCGTGATCGATTTCGCCATTGCGAATGTGGTTGACCAGGTTGACCGAGCCCAGGTTGCACACCGCGATTTCGTCCTGGCTGGTGTTCAGTGTGATCTCCGTACACAGGTTCGAGGAGTGCACCACGCCAACGTGTTGCTGCGGCGAACGCAGGTTGCAGGGGTCTTTGAAGGTCACCCAGGGATGACCGGTTTCGAACAACATGGAGAGCATCTTGCGCCACAGATTCTGCGCAGGCACTTTCTTGAACAGGGTGATGGCGCCGCTTTCCACAAGGGATTCGTAATGGGTATAGCGCGCTTCAAAAGCAGAGCCGTACAAATCATGCAGATCCGGCGCATCGCTGGGTGAGAACAGGGTCCACTCTTTGTCCTCGAATACCCGCTTCATGAACAGGTCAGGAATCCAGTTAGCGGAGTTCATGTCATGGGTGCGGCGGCGCTCGTCGCCGGTGTTCTTACGCAGCTCCAGGAACTCTTCGATATCCAGGTGCCAGGACTCCAGATAAGCGCACACCGCGCCTTTACGCTTGCCGCCCTGGTTCACCGCCACCGCCGTGTCGTTCACGACTTTCAGAAACGGCACTACGCCCTGAGACTTACCGTTAGTGCCTTTGATATGGGAGCCCAGAGAGCGCACTGGCGTCCAGTCGTTGCCCAGACCGCCCGCCCATTTGGACAGCAGCGCATTATCCTTGATCGCGCCGTAGATGCCTTCCAGATCGTCCGGCACTGTGGTGAGGTAGCAGGACGACAACTGCGGACGATTGGTTCCCGCATTAAACAGGGTCGGCGTAGAGCACATGTAATCAAAAGAGGACAACAGATCATAGAACTCAATCGCACGGGCATTGGGATCGTCTTCCTGCACCGACAATCCCATGGCGACGCGCATGAAAAACGCCTGCGGCAGTTCCAGACGGGTTTCGCGCCAGTGAATAAAGTAGCGGTCATAAAGGGTCTGTAATCCCAGGTAGGTGAGCTGACGATCACGTTCCGGCTTAAGCGCGGCGCCCAGACGCTCCAGATCGAATTTCAGCAGTTCTGGCGACAGCAATTCATGCTCTACGCAGCGCTCAACAATCGCGCGGAATGCGGTGGGATAAAGCTCCGCCATTTCGCCCTCGGTCGCGGACGCTGCGATGTTCAGATAGCTCAGAGACTCTTCGCGCAGACCATCCAGCAACAAGCGGGCGCACACATAGGAGTAGTTGGGTTCTTCTTCGATCAGCGGACGCGCCGCCATGACCAAGGCAGCGTTGACGTCTTTATGCTTGACGCCGTTGTACAGGTTTTTCAGTGCGCCCTGCAGCACTTTTTCCTCACTGACGCCGTCCAGGTCCGCGCAGGCATCGCTGATCACTGTACGTAGACGTCCCATGTTCAAAGGCGCTTCCGAGCCATCAGCGAATTTCACATTGATATCGGGATGCGTCTCCCCTGACTGTTCGCTTGGCGCCGGCGCGCGCTGACGGGCATGCTCTTCACGATACAGCACATAGGCGCGGGCCACTTTATGAAAGCCCCCGCGCATCAGGCCCAATTCCACCAGATCCTGGATTTCCTCGATGTGCACCGAACCGCCTTCCGGGCTGCGGCGACGCAGACGCGCCACGATATCTTTAACCAGTTTTTCTACGGAATCCCGCACACGGGGCGAGCCGGACGCGGACTGTCCTTCCACCGCCAAAAACGCCTTGGTCACCGCCATAGCGATTTTGCGGTCGTCAAACGGCGCAGCCTGACCGGTGCGTTTGATCACCTGCAGCAGGGCGTTATGAGTGTGTGACTCGGATGAAACAGATGGGGAGCTGGAGGCGCGCGCCTCACTGGGGGACGAAAAACTGCCGGTCATGGGATTGTCCTCTATCGCGTGTTCTGGCCGAACCTCCGCGAACCGGGACATAAAGCGACGCACAGACAGGACGAAAATCGCCTCGCTTAGAGCGGCGCTTTATCATTACCCTGAGTCGCGAAGGCATGAAAACTTCAGCATGGCAGGTCTTCGGACTCGGGGGCGTTTACACGTTTTTTAGAACCTACGGCGACCGCTTCCCATCCACTTTCAGGACAGTGCGTGGGCGTTTTCACCCGCGTCGCTTTCGTTCCCCCACACCGCTGCGCGTCAGTACCGGACTCTCACCGGATTCCCTCTTAGCACAACCTGTGAACAGGCGTGAACCATAGCTGGAGCACAATATATGGTTTTAGATATTAAAAGTAAATACTAGATGTAGCGTAAAGGCGATGCAGCAAAGCCGCAGGCAAACTGGATGAAATCAGGCAAGAATGACGGCGAATAAGAACTTTTTCAGTAGCGCTTGGACGCCCACGCCGATGATGGTAAGAATAAAAATCTCTGAATAGGCATCCGCTTTGGTGATTAACTTCAACGCCACCAAATAAAACCCCAGCGCGAGAAGAAAGCCAAGAAGACCATAGACAAAGTGTACAATCAAAGCCGCCGTAAGAACGATCAAGAACGCTTCAATAAACGCCAGCGAGACTTTCAGCAGTTTGGCCGCGGCGAACAGGCAAGCACTCTCGATCAAGACGCCAATGATTAGATTCAAATCCATGAGAATTCCCAAAAGGCGGCCATTCTAAACAGTAAACCGACGCAGTCAATACAGCGAAACCACACTGATGTCCCTAACGTCAACCTTCACATATCCAAGATTTTCATGGCGACCTAACAGGCGAATTTTGCCCAACCTCATTGTCATCCCAAAAATAAACGGGTAATTACCTGAATCCAAAGTAATCCAGGATGCAAATCAGCTAAACTGCTAATAATTTTCTTTTTCGCATTAAGGATTGGCTTTGCCTGAACGCCGCCGCTTTTTCAAAGAAAAACTGACGCCCTATTTTGCGCCGCCTATGTGGTTGCACTGTCTTTTGTATGTGTTAACGCTGGGCGTGTACGAACTGTTCTGGCATTACATGAATTGGCGCAAGTATCGGCTAATATCTGGAGATCCCATCTGGCCGCCGCTGCGTGGCCTGTTGTTTTACTTTTTCATTCCTTCTCTGATTGGCAATCTCGCACGCAGTTCCTCCTTGGCGGGCCGTTCTGACCCTCTACTAGGTCCATGGTCCAGCGCGCTTTACATTGCAGCCGTGATAGCGGCCTCTACTCTCGCGCAAGCATTGCATCCTTTGTTTATTCTGTCCGCCTTTCCTTTTCTGACCTATTTGAACTGGCGGGCGCGGTGGATCAATCAGCAGTTCATAGCTGTTCCAGCCCAGTCGAGCGCCGGCGTCTCTGCACTCGAAGTCAGCCCGCCGCCGCAATCTGGAGGCGCGCCCCTCGCTTTAAAACCCTCTTTTCAGACTGCCGAAAGCTTTCGTTGGCTGGAGATACTCACCTGCATCGCCGTTGTTTGTATCGCTTTGACGTTTGCATTGAACGCCGGACGTAACGGGATCATCAAATCCCGCCTGACCGAAGCTTTTGGCTTATTGGAGGGGACCAGACTGGACATAGCGGAAGCGTACGCTTACTCCGGCGTCTGGCCTGACAGAGAAGGGCTGCACGCTTTGAGTAATGTCGAGCCGACTTATTTCCAGCATATTGAACTAGATCCAAACGGCGCCTTGCACTTCACCCTTTCCCCTCGCGCGGGAGAAGCGCCAAGGACCATCAGCTTTCGACCGGTCGTCAGCAATCCTGATGGCGCATTGCGCACCCTGGGCTGGACATGCGCATCAGCGCACTCGGGTCCACGCAAAGTCTACGGCGACGACAAAAGCTCGCTGCCTCCGGAGCAACTCCCCTATATCTGTAGAGGTTAAATCGTGATCCTTATTTCTTCGCCAAACTCGAATCTGAGCCAATTGTTGCGACATTTGAACCATCAGGTTCAACAGGGGCTTTCTCTGGAACAGGCGCTGGCCAGACTGGAGCCTCTCCTGCCGGCTCACGCACAGCCTCAGGTTGAGCAACTGAAAAAAGTATTACAGGGTGACGTCAGCTTACATGCGACGCCTTATCAGGACAGTCCCTTCTACGACTTAAGTCGACTCGCCGCCATTGTGCGCGCCAAAGGCGGCTCGCTATCCGGCTTTCTGGAACGTTATATCTCCCACTCTCACGCCATGGAAGTCTCCTGGCGGGGCGTCTGGGACGGAGTGCAAAGTCTGCTTGGCTACGTCTTCGCCCTGTTAATGGTCGCCATCATTGTTTTCAGCGTCCTGCTCATCAAGGTGTTACCTGGATTTCAGGCGTTCTACAGTGAAATGAACATGGAACTGCCAGCATTTACGCTGACTCTGATATCCGGCATGGAGACTTTTCAGTCGGTTTGGATCTTCGTCTTGATCGGTTTGATTCCGCTATTTTGGATTGGGTTCAAGACGGTCGATTGTATTCGACGGTTGAGGCCCATGCCGGACTTCATGCAACGCCTCCCAGGCTTGTCCTCTATCGCCAAAGCCCATCTGCGTTATATCTGGCTCGCCAACGCCTACCTGCTTAACCGCTCCGGTCTGGATGCGGAAACCTCCTTACGTGAAGCATTGCAGCTCTGTTCCAGCGCCAGCCCGGAAGAGAAGTTCTCGCAGCCGGAATACCTGGATCTGATGATCGCCCTGAAAACTGACGCGCTGGAACAGGAGTTGGCGTATCAGTTCGAGCGTCTCAATGTCGCGTACTCTGCGGCGCTGGCTTCCTTCAAAACCAAATTCGTCGCAGGCGTCAGCACCCTGGTCACCATAGTGGTGGGAGCGGCCATCATCGCCGTCTACCTCCCGTTATTCGGCTTAGGCTCCGCTTTTTAACCGTTATTCATCAAAGGCAGAATTATGACTAACACAGCGCAAAACGGCTTCACCCTCATCGAATTAATGATCGTGGTCGCCATCATTGGCATCCTGGCGTCCATCGCCCTGCCCAGTTATCAGGTCTACGTCACTCGGGCGCAAGTCACTGAGGCGGTCACTATCGTGGGCGAACTGCGAGATCAGGTGAAAGAGTATTACAAATACAAAGGCGATTTTCCGACCGATAACGCCGCCGCAGGTATTCCTGCGCCCAACAAGTTATTAGGCAACTTTGTGCAGAACATTACCTTGGAGAACGGCGCCTTTCATGTTCAGTTGGGCAACAAGGTGAATGCAAGTCTGCAGGACAAATATCTCACCATCCGTCCCGCCATTGTGACTGGCAGCCCCGCCAGCCCGATGACCTGGCTGTGCGGGCATAGTCCCGCGGTTGAGGGGATGGAGGCCATCGGCGCCAACAAGACGGATATTGAACCGGCTTACTTGCCGTCCAACTGCCGGTTCTGAATGCCGAAAACGCTCAGGCGGGGAACAGGGTTTCCCTGCCGTAGCGCAGCTCAAGGGCCAGCCGGTCCGCCTTGGTGAGGCCTTTGACCACCAGCGCGTAGGAGTTATCGATCATCCGTTCGATTTCTCCAGGCGGCACCCCGCCATCCAGCGCCAGTGTATTCCAGTGCTTTTTATTCATGTGATAACCCGGCGTTACAGAGGGGAAGATATCCCGCAACGCCAACGCCTCTACGGGATCGCACTTCAGGTTCATGCGCCCTTCGCCGTCTTCCACGCCAAGGGTCGCGAACATTTTTCCCCTGACCTTGAACACCGCCACCTCGGGCCCGAACGGAAAATCTTCAATGGCTTCAGGTTTACTTAAAAGCGTCTGTCTGGCCGCCGCGTAGTCCATGTTATCGCCTCTGATTGTCGTTAGTCTTTCTGCAGCAACTGCATCCGCTGCGCGATTAACCGGGAGTTCTCGTCCGGCTGCGTCAACAGCCCCGCAATCACGCCAGCCCGGTCCTGCGGATTACGATTCTGGCTGAGTTTGAACTTGCCGTTCAAGGTTTCGATATCAATGCTGAAGCCAACAATGGCTTTCATCATCGCCTCCAGTCTGGCGGGAGGAACTTTGCTCATTTTCCAGGGTTCATCGAAGGCGGCTTCGTGTTTGTCGCTCAACTGCTCCAACAGCCAGGGCAGGCGTTCAGGGGGCAATAATTCTGAGCGTCCCCGCACTTCCACGCTCATAAAGTTCCAGGTAGGGACCATTCCTGCGCTTTCATACCAGTCCGGCGACACATACGCATGAGGTCCCTGAAACAGCACTCGAGTTTCATCGGCGCCGTCCAGCTCTTTCCATTGGTCGTTCTGGCGGGCCAGATGCCCGTACAAACGGTTATTCTCTCGATCCAGTATAAAAGGAACTTGATTGACCTCCAGCACTCCAGCCTTCAGCGTCATCAAAACGCCAAAACTCCAACGGTCAATAAAATCCAACATGGCGGAGCGGTCCTCCACCTTGAATGAAGCAGGCATGTACATAGTCGAAATATCCCTGACTGCAAGGACTGTGGGTAAAACGTCGCGCCTGATGGCGTCTAACGCATCGGGTTGAATAATATAGCGTTTTTACCCCGCGCTGACAGGGTTTGCCAGCGGGCTTTTCGATAATAAAGTTTTACGCTATAACGGCTGAGCGTTTCACAACTCTCATGGTTAAGGACATCACATGCTTAACGCCGTCTTTGAGGATTTCCAGTTACGTCCCGCCCAAGAGGCAGACCTGCAAGCCGTTGTCGATATCTATAATTCCACGGTCGCGTCGAGGCAAGTCACGGCGGATACGGAAAAAGTGAGCGCAGCGAGTCGCCGGGACTGGTTTTTGCGGCATACCGATGAACGCCCCTTGTTAGTGGCGGAACAAGCGGACCATATCCTGGGCTGGATCAGCTTCGAACCCTATCATTCTCGTCCAGCATATCGGCACACCGCAGAGTTGAGCATCTATCTGGCGCCTGAGCAGCGAGGCAAAGGGCTGGGCGCCCGCCTGTTAGGTCACGCGATAGCGTTAGCGCCGCGGCTTGGCGTGACGGCGCTTGTCGGGGTGATTTTCTCCCACAATGCGCCCAGTCTCGCCTTGTTTCGCAAGCACGGCTTCCAATGCTGGGGAGAGCTGCCCAACGTAGCGGAAATGGATAATGCGCTCTACAGCGTGACAATCATGGGCTTGTCGCTACCGCGCTAATCCCGGCGAAAATATTTTCTTCATCGGGATTTGACTTAAGCCTACCTTAAGCTTCGCCCCTTAATCTGCTCCTTGTCGTTAAACAAGACATTCACACAAGGAACAGATTCATGAAATCAACCTCAATCGCCTTACTCACGCCACCCTAGCCGCCACACTAGCCGCCGCCCTGAGTCTATCCGCGGCCTCTGCGTTCGCCGCCCCGACCTGCGCTACGGAACCAAAGTCCGCCTGGCAGGATCAAGGAGTCTCCCATGCAAACCATTCGTGTCTGGGACCCTCTGGTCCGCTTATTTCACTGGACGTTAGCCACAGCGTGCATTCTTAATCTGTGGATACTGGAGGACGGAAGTTCCTGGCGCGAATGGGTCGGTTATTACGCCGGGGGCGCGATTGCGATCAGAGTCTTATGGGGTTTTTGTAGGGACGCCCTACGCGCGCTTCCGATCTTTTTCCCCACGCCGCCATGGTCACAGGAAGAAACAAATCCGTAAGCCGGAATGAACGCCAGGCGACATGATTCCAGGATTATTGGTACTTCTTCAGAAAAGCGGCGTAAGCGCCGTCTTCCAGCATACGCTGTAAAGTGTCTTCCATTTGCCGCAGTATTTCCGGGTCTTTGGCCAACGGCGACTTTCGGGAAATAATCAGATGGGCGGGGATATCCAGGGATACTTTCGTCGGCAACGCCACTATTTTCCCTTCCAGCCCCAGTTCCCGCGCCATGTAATCCACTTCCAACTCATTGCCAATCACGGCGTCAATGCGCTGCGCGGCAAGCAGACGCAGGTTATGGCTCATGCTCTTCTCGACCACCTCGAAGCGTCCCCGTTTTTGCGCATGATCGAACTCCGAATTGATGGAAAAGCCCAGATTTTTGCCCAGTACCTTGCCGTCTAAATCCTCCAGACTGTAAAAAACGATAGGCCGCTCCGGGTTAACAAACACGCAATAGGTGCTCAGATGCACGGGGGGATCGAGAAAAATCGCATACTCTTCCCGCTCCCGTGTGCGAAAGGCGGAAAAGCCGCCATCAACGGACCCCGCCGCGATCTCATGCAGCACTCTTTTCCAGGGATATAGCTTGATTTCGATCTTCCAGCCCAGACGGCGCCCCATTTCCCGGACAATATCCACGTCCAGTCCTTTGACCTGGTCGCCATCACGCCATTCGTACGGCTTGAAATCCTCCTGTGACGCCAGCACGAGCGAAATCTCCGCCGCTGACGAATACGTCACCAGCAGCGTGAGCAGCCCACTAAGCACCCATACTGACAGTCTCATTTGGCCTTTCCTCCGCAATGATAATAGCGTCTTATCATCCTTTCGGCCGACCCCACCAACCCAAAAGCCTATTGTAGCTGATTCTTTTTTAATCTATTTATATAGCAACTTTACAAATGGTTACATATTTACAACAGACAACCGGAATGTCACGAATGCTCGCATTCGACCACCGGCCCGGCGGCGAGAAGAGAATATTATGCACGTAGTAAGCTACACCGAACCCCAACTCCCTGACCTGCTGACGCTTTACGCCAAGACATTGCTAAAGCGGGAGCTGACCTACACTCACCTGCCCGAGTTATGCGTTGAGGTTTTCGATATCACTCTTTGTCGCAGCCACCTGGAAAAATATCTGCGTTTCTTTGAGTTTAGTCCGCAATACCGCCAAACTGAACGCGCGCCCCTGCCGTTTCTGTATGTTTTTACCCAAAAACCCCAGTTGACCCTGCTGACCCGACCGGAGTTTCCGCTCAAACTGTTGGGCTTGGTGCATCTGGGCGTCAAATTCATTCAACGCTTTCCGATAAACGCCCAGGACCGATTGACTGTACGCGCTTATTTATCCGGGCAGGAAGAATGCGCACATGGGCAAAGCTTCACCATCACCACGGAAATCTGGACCCGCGGCCAGGTAGCGGTGGAAATGGTCAACCATTACCTCAGCAAGCGTCCCGGCAATCATCGTCCCACCCGTAACGGACCGCGCACGCCGTTTTCCGACGCAGCCCCGGAGACAACTTTCTATTTCGGCAGCGCCGATATTCGTCGTTATGCGCGGTTGTCCGGCGACTTCAATCCGATCCACCTGTACCAGTGGAGCGCGCGCCTGTGCGGCATGAAGCGTCCGATTGTGCATGGCATGTATTCGGTTGGAAAAATCATGGGCTATCTGAGCAATCAAAGTGAGCGGGAAATTCGCCAGGCGTCCTTTAAGTTCACCCGTCCCGTCTACGTGCCCAATGACTTATCATTATGGACCCACGCTTTCGACAATCGCACAATGGTGACGCTGGGCAGTCGATCCAACGCCCCCAGCGTCTCCGCCGAGATCGAATACAAACTGGGCTGAACCTGCTCCGCCGCGTCCTGCGGCGGAATTATCCTGAAAAGTATGCTACTTAATTAATAAGCGTCATTTTGTGGCGCCGCATTACGCCGCCATCGGGGTAAGCGGCGTAATGCGCGTAATGCCTTATTATTACTATTTATTTTTGCACCCGCCGTGGAGCCTTTATTCATGTCCAGCGAAGTCAACGATCTGGAGCATACGCTGTTCGCTTTTATAGAAAGCAGCGATGAAGCTTACGCCCTCTTCAACGATCAGGACCTTCTAGTTTACTGCAATGCCGCTTTCGCCCGGCTTTTCAATGCTGAGAGCGACTTTCTCGCCGGTTTCAGCTTTCGCCGTCTGGCCGAGCGTTGCTACAACACCCGGCAAGGCATTCACATTGAGTCCGACGATCTTGAAGGCTGGCTGCGGTACGCTGAGGAATTACGCCGCACGCGGCAATTTCGCAGCTATGAGGTGGAGATCAGCGGCGGGCGCTGGTTCTTGTTCTCGGAGCAGATCGACAAACAAGGCCGGATGCTGGTGCGCGCCCGCGACCTCACTGCACAGAAACAATTGGAAGGCCGCATCAATCACGCCAACCAGAAGTTACGCCATATGGCGATGACGGACGAACTGACCCATGTCGCCAACTATCGCGGTTTTTTCGAGGCGGCGGAGGCGGAGGCGAATCGCTGCTGGCGCACCGGCGCGCCCATGACGCTGATGCTGCTCGACATGGACCATTTCAAAAAGGTCAACGACAGCCATGGCTACCCGGTGGGGGACGAAATATTGCGCCGCATCGCGGAGATGACACGGGACGCGTTGCGTGAATACGATGTGTTCGGACGTATCGCCGGCGAAGAGTTCGCGATTTTCCTCAGTCAGGCTAATGATGAAGTCGGCATACAGATCGCCGCACGCCTCATCGAATCAATTGCCGCCATGGTTTTCACCGGTTCCGCCGATGGCGATCCGGAAGTGCGCGTCACTGCCTCTATCGGTCTCTGTATAGGGGAATGCGACACGCCGTTCGAGCAGCTTTTCAAACAAGCGGAAGTGGCCTTGCAGCAGGCCAAAGACCAAGGCAGGAATCGTGTGGAGGTTTTCCACATGAAAAAAGACTGACGGGATTCTCCCAAAATTAGAAAAAGGATCTGCGACCATCCGCCGTCAGTGTCGTACGCCTTTGCGCTTGTCATGAGATCGCAAAAAGGACCGCAAAGCGCGCGACGACGTCAGATGGCCGCAGAAAACAGGGGGCTAGCCTCGTGTGAACGCCTCCGGCCCGGTTGCGGCGACGTTGCCCGCCGACGCTTCCCAGCCGCCGCCCAGTGAGCGGTATATTTCCACAACGCCTTTCATGATATCCGTCTCCGCCTGCATGGCGGCGTCTTCCGCCGCCAGACGGGTGCGCTCTGTATCCAGCAACACCAGCAGATCGATGAAGCCTTCCTTATACTGCGCCTGCGCGATTTCCTGGGCGCGGGCGCTGCTTTCCACTTGCGCCTGCAAATGCAGATACCGCAGCTGACTCTGGTGATAGTTAACAAAACTGAGCTGTGCGTCTTCTAACGCCCGCAAGACGGTCTGTTGATAATCTTCCAGAGCCGCCTCGTTGTGCGCTTCCGCAACACGCACCCGCGCCTTCAAAGACGCCCAGTCGAACACCGCCCAGTTGAGGGTGGGGGCCACAGACCAGGCGCCGGAAGAAGACTTCAGCAGCTCACTGCCGGAGCCGGAAATAAAGCCCAGGAAACCCGTCATTTCAACTTTGGGAAACAAATCCGCCGTAGCCACGCCAATCCTGGCGCTTGCCGACGCCAGACGACGCTCCGCGACGCGCACGTCGGGACGACGACGCAATAACGCAGCGGGGTCGCCAATCGCAAGCGTCGTCGCCACCTGCGGGATAGGCTGATAGCTCAGATCCACCGCCAGCTTGCCCGGCTCGGCGCCGGTCAGCACAGCCAGCCGATATTCATCGCGGGCGATGCGCGCCTGCAACGGGGCCAGCGTGGCCTGCGCTCCGGCATACTGCGCCTTACTGCGCACCACATCCAGCTCAGCGCCGACGCCAGACTTATACTTCGCTTCCGTCAGATCCACGACGGATTTCAGATTCTCCAGGTTGCGCTGCGCCACCTGAACCTGCGCCTGGGCGCCGCGCAAATCCGCATAGACGCGCACGACTTCGGCAATGATCTCCACCTGTACATTGCGTAACGCCGCGTCGCTGGACAACGCTTCCGCTTCGGCGGCTTCGATCAGCCGCGTCACGCGACCGAAGAAGTCCAGGTTCCAGCTCAGGTTGCCTCCGGCGGAATACTGCTCCACCTTGGCGGCGTCAGAGAAAGTCGGCGCCGACTTGGCGCGCGAGGCGCTGTACTCGGCCCCCACGCCGCCTTTCGGAAAGCGGTCGTCGCGACTGTCGTCAAACGCAGCGTAGGCCGCCTTCACATTGGCCCGCGCCTTGGCGATGTCGTGATTGTCGGCAAGGGCGAGATCCACCAGTTTCTCAATACGGGGATCGTTGAACTGCCCCCACCAGTTTTCCTCCATTCGCTGGAAGTCGAACTGCTGTTGATTAAACGTCTGCAGCTGCGCCGCAGGTGCTTCCGGAGCCTGATAATCAGGCCCCACTGTCATGCATCCCGCCATAGCAAGGGTCAACGAGGAGACCAGGAAAAACTTCGTCTTACGCATGAGCCGCCTCCCCTTGCGCCTCGTCCTGCGGATCGCGCTTTTTCACCCAGCGACGAATCAGGTGATAGAACAACGGCGTCAGCAACAGTCCGAATATCGTCACTCCGATCATGCCGGAGAACACCGCAACGCCCATGGCGTGACGCATCTCCGCGCCGGCGCCGCTGGAGTACACCAATGGGGCGACGCCCATGATGAACGCCAGAGACGTCATCAGAATCGGACGCAAACGCAGGCGGCAGGCTTCCAGGATCGCATCCATCAGACTCAGGCCCGCGTCCTGACGCTCCTTGGCGAACTCCACAATCAGAATCGCGTTTTTGGTCGCCAGTCCCACCAGTACGATGAGACCAATCTGGGTAAAGATATTGTTGTCGCCGCCGGACAGAATCACTCCGGTCATGGCCGACAACAACGTCATCGGCACGATCAGAATGATCGCCAATGGCAACGACCAGCTTTCGTACTGCGCCGCCAGCACCAGGAAGACCAGCAGAACAACCAGCGGGAAGACGAATACCGCTGTGTTGCCCGCCAGAATCTGCTGATAAGTCAGCTCGGTCCACTCGAAGGTCATGCCGTTGGGCAGTTCGTCGTTGAGCAACTTCTCGATCGCCGCCTGCGCCTGACCGGAGCTGTAGCCTGGAGCCGGCGCGCCGTTTATTTCCGCAGTGGGGTAACCGTTATAGTGCATGACCCGGTCCGGTCCCGCCGTATGGGTCACGTTCACGAAGGAGCCAATCGGAATCATGTCGCCCTGGCCGTTGCGCACTTTCAGACGGCTGATCTGGTCCGCCTCCTGACGAAAATCGTCCTCCGCCTGCACGTTCACCTGATAGGTTCGGCCAAATTGGTTGTAGTCGTTCACATACAGCGAGCCCATGTAGACCTGCATGGTTTCAAATACGTCGTTCAGAGACACGTTGTGAGACTTCGCCTTCTCCCGGTCCACGTCCACGTCGATCTGCGGCACGTTGACCTGGAAGCTGCTGAACAAACCGGTCAGACCAGGAGTCGCCCAGGCTTTCTGCACGATGTTCTGGGTTTGCGCATACAGCTCGTTGTAGCCCATGCTGGCGCGATCTTCGACCTGCAGACGGAAACCGCCGATGGTGCCCAGCCCCATGACAGGCGGCGGCGGGAAAATCGCCACAAAGGCTTCCTTGATAGCGCTGTACTCGCCATTCAACTGTCCTGCGATAGCGCCAGCGGACAGAGAGGGATCTTTACGTTCCTCAAAAGGCTTCAGGGTCACGAACACGATGCCGCTGTTAGGGGCGTTCACAAAGCCGTTCACGGACAAACCAGGGAAGGCTACAGCGGATTCCACGCCGGGATGCTTCAGCGCGATGGCGGACATTTCCCGGATCACGTCTTCCGTACGATCCAGCGAGGCCGCGTCCGGCAACTGCGCGAAGGACACCAGATACTGCTTGTCCTGCTGCGGCACGAAGCCCACCGGGGTGGCCTGGAACTGATGATAGGTCAGGCCGATCAGGCCGCCGTACACCACCAGAATCACCAGACCGCCGCGAATGATGCGTTTCACGCCCCAGGTATAGGCATTGGATGCCTTCGCAAAGAACTTGTTGAAAGGCGCGAACAACCAGCGACCGAACAGGCCGTCGATAATGCGGCTCAACAGATCTTTCTTGGCGCTATGCGGTTTCAACAGCACAGCGGACAGAGCCGGACTCAGGGTCAGTGAGTTGATCGTCGAAATGATCGTGGAGATCGCAATGGTCAACGCAAACTGTTTATAAAACTGGCCGGTCAGACCAGAAATAAACGCAGTCGGAATAAATACCGCACTCAGCACCAGAGAGGTCGCGATAATCGGACCGGTCACTTCTTTCATGGCCTGCTTGGTGGCTTCCACCGGCGTCATACCCAACTCGATATTACGCTCGACGTTTTCCACCACCACGATGGCGTCGTCAACCACGATGCCGATAGCCAACACCAGTCCAAACAGCGACAACGCGTTCAGCGAGAAACCGAACAGATACATCACCGCGAAGGTACCCACCAGGGAGACCGGCACCGCCACCAATGGGATAATTGAGGCGCGCCAGGTCTGCAGGAACAACACCACAACGATGACGACCAGCAGAATGGCTTCCAGCAGAGTTTGCACTACCGCTTTGATGGAGCCTTTTACGAAAACCGTAGGGTCATAAACGATGGAGTAGTCCACGCCTTCCGGGAACGTCTTCTTCAATTCCGCCATAGTGGCGCGCACGTTGTCGGAAATTTCAATGGCGTTGGAGCCGGGACGCTGGAAGATCGGCAACGCCGCCGCAGGCTTGTTATTCAACAAAGAGCGCAAAGCATAAGTGCTGGAGCCCAGTTCCACGCGACCGACGTCTTTCAGGCGGGTCATTTCCCCATTCGGACCGACGCGCACAATAATGTTTTCAAACTCTTCCGTGGATTCCAGACGGCCTTTCACGTTGATCAGCAACTGAAAGTCGCTGGCGCTGGGAGACGGCGGCGCCGCCAGGGTACCCGCCGCCACCGCGCGGTTCTGTTCACGGATGGCATGCAGCACGTCGCTGGTGGTCAGATTCAACGCAGCCACTTTTTCCGGGTCCAGCCAGATGCGCAGAGAGTAATCCCCGGCGCCGAACACACGCACGGCGCCAACGCCTTCAATACGCGACAGCGCGTCTTTCACGTTCAAGGTGGCGTAGTTCGCCAGGTAAAGGGTGTCGTAACGGTTATCCGGCGACACCATGTGCACAACCATGGTCAGGTCCGGCGAGGATTTCTCCGTCGTAACGCCTAATCGCTGCACTTCATTGGGCAGGCGCGGCAAAGCGCGGCTGACGCGGTTCTGCACGTCCACCTGAGCTTCGTCGAGATCCGTTCCCAGGGCGAAGGTCACCGTCAACGCCATGCGGCCGTCGGAAGAAGCCTGGGAAGACATATACAGCATGTTCTCCACGCCGTTGATCTCTTGCTCCAACGGCGAGGCGACAGTTTCAGCGATAACCTTGGGGTTGGCGCCGGGATAGGTGGCGTTCACCACCACCGTGGGCGGAACCACTTCGGGGTATTCCGTAATAGGCAGCTCGAACACCGCCAATGCGCCGGCGATAAATATCATTATCGACAGCACGCCGGCCAATATCGGCCGATGAATGAAATATTGCGACAGATTCATAACTGCTTACCTTTAGCCGCGAGGCTGTTCCAGTGCGGCGTTGGGAGAAACCTTGGCTGGTGCAGCCGCTTGCGCCGCCTCCAGACGGGCCTGCTCCGTCAAATACTGTTCCACGATCCGTTGTTGCGCGTAGAAACGCTCCAGCGCAGCTGGCTCCGCCATGGCGGTTTCCTGCGGCGTCACTTCAGAGCCGGGACGCACCCGTTGCAGACCATTCACCACGATTTTCTCGCCGGACTGCAGCCCCTTGCGAATCAGACGCAGGCCATCCACTTTCGGACCCAGCTCTACCGGGCGGTAGGTCACCTTGTTATCTTCGCCGAGCACCAGCACGAACTTGTTGCTCAGATCCGTATTGATGGCGCGGTCGTTGATCAAGATGCCTTCATGGCGGCCGCTGGCGATAATTCTGACGCGGGCGAACAGGCCGGGGGTGAACTCGTCGCTCTGGTTGTCAAACACCGCCCGACCGCGAATGGTGCCGGTTTCCGGATTCACCCGGTTATCCAGGAAGTCGATGTAGCCGGTATGAGAATAGTCCTGCTCGTCCGCCAGACTCATCAGCGCAGGATTATCCCCGTCGCGGGCGCTGGGACGGTCACCCCGGGCTACCTGATCACGGTATTTCAGATAGGTGCGCTCGTCGGCGTCGAAATAGGCGTAGACCTTGTCCGTGGACACCAGCGTGGTGAGCAGACTCTGACCGGCCTGCACATAGTTGCCTTCAGTGATAACAGCGCGGGAGACGCGACCGGAAATGGGCGCCGTTACTTTGGTGAAGCTCAGGTTCAGCTTGGCCGACTCAAGCGCCGCCCGAGTGGACTGCACCTGGGCGCGAGCCTGACTCAGTTGGCTCTCACGGCTGTCTACCTGTTCCACCGAAATGGCGTTCTGCTTTTTCAGGCTTTGCGCCCGCTTCATATCGCGCTCAGCAAGATCTAAACGCGCCTCAGCGCTGGTCAGATCCGCGTTCAAGCGATTCACTTCCGCCTGAAAAGAACGAGGATCGATTTCAAACAGCAGATCGCCTTTGTTTACACGAGCGCCTTCTTCGAAGGTCACTTGATCGATGTAACCGGATACGCGCGGGCGTAACTCGACAGTTTGCGGCGCCTCCAGGCGACCGGTGAATTCATCCCATTCCGTAACGGGCTCGCTTAGCACAGTCGCGACGTCCACCATTGGCGGCGCCATGGCGTGGCCTTGCTGTTGCGGAGGTTCAGCGGGTTGGCAGGCGCTTAACAGGACTGCCGTCGACACTGCCGCTCCGTATAGAATGAGAGATCTGGAAAATTTCATGACAAGCTCCTTTGACTGACAGGCGCACAATAACCGGCCTCTACTGACAACCTGCTGTCAGTAGCTCCGTTAGCGCCTCAGGTTTTTTGCGATACTTGCATTCTGTTCGCAATCATTGATATCGTCTAATTTATATTTGATATTCGATACATCATTAATTTTTATATGAAGGCTCGATATGCGTAACATAGATTTGAATTTGCTCGTTATTTTCGACGCCATCATGACCGAGAGCTCCATTAGCGGCGCGGCGGAGCGGCTTTCCATGACCCAGCCCGCGGTCTCCAATGCAGTGGCGCGCATGCGCCAGGTCTGGAACGACCCCTTGTTCGTAAAAAACGGGCGCGGCATCCAGCCCACCACCCACGCGCTCAGTCTATGGCACCAGGTGAGCGGCCCATTGATTCAACTGAAGGACGCAGTCAACCCGCAAGACTTCGACCCATCGACCACCCGCAGACGCTTCCGCGTGGGCATGAGCGATATCACGACGGACCTGATCTGGCTGCCCATGCGCAGAATGGTGGAGACGGAAGCGCCTAACATCGATCTGCATGCCGTGCCCGCCAATGGCAATAACTCGGAAAGCATCCTGACCAACGGTGAAGTGGACCTTATCGTGGGAGTGATGCAGGAGTTCCGCACCTCGTTCCGCAACGACTTTCTGTTCGAAAGCGATTATGTTTGCGCCATGCGGAAAGACCATCCATTGGCCGCGGAACCGCTGACGCTGGAGAAATATCTAAAGGCGGACCATTTGTTGGTGTCCCTTACTGGAGAAGCCACCGGCTTCGTTGATATTACGCTCAGCCAGCAAGGGTTGAGTCGTCGTGTGGCGATGACGGTGAATCATTTCGCTTCCGTGCCGGCGTTGCTGGAAGGTAGCGACCTGATTTCCATCGTTCCCAACATGGTGATCGCCAAAGGCGCCAAATGCGGTTCACTGCACGTCACCAAACCGCCTCTGGAAATACGTCCAACGCCGGTGTCCATGATCTGGCACGCCCGCCACGACCGCGATCCCGGGGTATTATGGCTCAGGGAAAAGATCAAGTTTTTCACTATCGCCGAGTGGCTTAAATACCTGCCAAGCTGTTGTCCGCAGGTGTGTCATTTACATCAATGGGATGATGTAGCGGCGGAAGGGGAAGAAGTCATCATGGACTGACCGCCATAAGCGGCCAGTCCGAGGGAAATTATTTGTCGGAAGGCACGAACACCAGTTTACCCGGCGCTACTTTGAGATCCATATTGGTCAGAGACATGAACTGTCCCGCCAGATTGGCGTCATCCAGGCGGTACACTGGCATGGTTTCCAGCATCTGCGCCAGGAAGCGCATGGCGTTGTCCGTCACGGGCTTGAAATCGCCGTTGAAGTAAGGGGAGTCGATACGGCTGTCCAACAGGCGCAAACGGCGGATATACACGGCTTTTTCCTGGCTGTTGTAATAGGGCGCGCCCTCTACTTTCAGGAAAACGCCAACCGGCAGTTTCGCCATCAGCGCGTTGACCGCGACTTTTCCGTTCAGCTCCAACACTGCAACATCACGACCTTCCGGCCCCAGGGTGACATCCACTTTATCCAGCGCCAATGACAATGGCGACCCGGACTCCAGTTGCAGGCGGTCATAGCGACTCACCTGCTCCTGCATGTAACTCTCCAGGGTGGCCTCGCTAATGCTGAAAGGCGACAGCGCCGCACAACCGCTCAACAGAGACATCAAAACCAAAATCGGTAAAAACAGTTTTTTCATGTGGATTATTTCCAGAGTTCTTTGTCGTCCATCCTGCAATATGCCGACGCGAGGGGCAATAGCGTATATCCGCGTCATCCGCAGGGAGATGAATCAGTCCGGGATCAAGCGCTTGCCCATGCTGAGGGACTGATCCTCCAAATAGCCCAGGGCAGTATAAAACCCGATGGCGGCCAGATTATCCTTACGGATCTGTAAGTTTATTTTCGGGCACCCCAACGCCAGCAGACGCCTCTGCAGCTCGTCCATTAATGCGCGCCCCCAGCCCGATCCCTGATATTGAGGGTCCACCGCCAGATAGTTCACCCAGCCGCGATGTCCCTCATAACCTCCCATCACAGTCGCCGCCGGATGTCCGCGCCACTCTCCCACTAGAAACAAATCGACGCCGACCTCAAGTTTACGGTGAATGTCTTTGCGCGGGTCGTTCCAGGGACGCACCAAGCCGCATTTTTCCCATAAAACGACGACCTGATCTTCATCTTGCCGCTGGAAAGTTCTTATTATCAGTTCAGACTCATTAGTGGTTACCATGATCAAACGTCTCCGCCAGGAATTGAACAGGACGCATAAAACAACACAATAAAGAGCGGTATGCAAAACTTAAGGCTTGCGTGGACTTACAAAATCAGTCGCAGCATCGTCAGGGCGCTGGCTTACAGGCTGGCCCTGACCGAACTCGACCTGCAGCGCTATCTCTCCGCGCATTTCCCCATTGAAACCAAAAGGTACCTGTTGGGCGTACGTTTGCATGATCCCTGGGTGCGCCTGGACGACGCCCGCAACCGCATCGCGGTCGGAGCAAGGGTGGAATTGCAGCTTCCCGGCGGCTTTATCTCCACCGGCGTCGTTGAGATGGAGGGCGTTCTCTCCTACTCACAGCAGGACGGCGCATTCTATCTCTTCGACCCGCAAATCACTGACTTGCAATTACATCCCATCCCCAGCCGCTATCTCAAACCGGCGCGCGCCGCCGTGCGTATTGCGCTATCCCGTTATGTCGCCGGCGCCCCTGTTTTCCAGTTCCGCATGGACAGCCTGCGCCATCGTCTGGCGCGCAGTCTGGTGAAGAACGTGGAAGTCCGTCGCGGCAAGCTGCGGGTGTGTTTTCGCTCCTCACAACAAAACTGTGAGACCTGAGCCGACAGCGCCTAGGCTGTACAGGTGATACATAATCTCAGCTTCACCGCTATATTGGTTTGCCGGTAAGGCCGGACAACCCCATACGTAGGCCCCTGTTCCTAAGACATTCGACCGAATTGAAGGCATTCGGAGGTGGATGTATGGTTTATAATCTGAACACCAATAAATATAAAGGAGTCGCGGGAGCGCAGTCCCCTCTCGCCTTGGTGCACAGCCGACGGGGAGCAATCGGTACAACTAAGAAAAAGCTCTCTCTAATAAAACAATCTCATGCAATGGAACCAACAATGAAACTGTGCAAAAAACCCCTGCTTATAGGGATGATGACCGGACTGACGTTCACCGCCGCCAATGTCTACGCCAACGGTCCCGACAATATTGATACCTACCGCAGCATCACTGCGAAAATCGTGGGCGGAGAAGAAGCGTCTGAAGGCGAATTCCCGTTCATGGTGTACCTGCAGTACAACGGTGGCCAGTGGTGCGGCGCTTCCGTGGTCAGCGACTATTATGTGCTCACCGCCGCGCACTGTACTTCCGGACGCTCCGCCAGCAGCTTCAAGGCGGTTGTAGGTCTACATCGTCAAAACGATATGAGCGACGCCCAGGTCATTCAGGTGACGGAAGTCATCAACCACCCGGGCTACAACTCCAACACCATGCAAAACGATATTGCGTTGTTGAAAGTCGCTCAGAAAATCGACGAAAAATACACCCGCATCACTCTGGGCGGATCTAACGATATCTATGACGGCCTCACGACCACAGTCATCGGCTGGGGGGATACGTCCGAAGGCGGCAACTCTCCCAACGCGCTGCAAAAAGTAGACGTGCCAGTCGTGTCTCTGGATGAATGCCGCAGCGCTTACGGCAGCAGCAACATCCACAACCATAACGTCTGCGCCGGCCTCAAGCAGGGCGGTAAAGATTCATGTCAGGGCGACTCCGGCGGCCCATTGTTCATCAACCAGGCGGGGGAGTTCCGTCAATTGGGCGTGGTGAGCTGGGGCGACGGCTGCGCGCGGCCTAACAAGTACGGCGTCTATACAGCGGTGCCCAGCTTCACCAGCTGGATCAATTCCCATACCGGCGGAGATGATGGTGGAGACGACGGCGGGGATGATGGCGGCGACAACGGCGACGCCACCAGCCTGAGCAACGGCAAAGCCCTGACCGATCTGAGCGGGGCCGCCGGCAGCTCGAAATACTATGTGCTGGATGTTCCCGCTGGCGCCAGCGGCCTTTCCTTCAAGATTGCAGGCGGCTCCGGCGACGCCGACCTGTACGTGAAGGCGGGCGAGAAGCCGACTTCTTCCAGCTATGACTGCCGCCCCTATAAAAACGGCAACACCGAGTCCTGCGCGGACCTTCCCGTGAAGCCTGGCAAGTACTACGTCATGCTGCAGGGTTACAGCGCTTACAGCGGCCTGAGCCTGACCGGTTCTTACAGCGGCGGCGATGATGGCGGTGACAACGGCGACGGCAGCGAAGGCAACGGCGTTGAAAGCGGTCTGAGCGGCGGTTCTGGCGAGTGGCTGCATTTCAGCGACGTTATTCCAGAAGGCGTATCCACACTGACCGTTAAGATTTCCGGCGGCAGCGGCGACGCAGACCTGTACGTGCGTCAGGGCAGACAGCCCAGCGGCAGCCGGTTCCAGTGTCGTCCTTATAAAGACGGCAACAACGAGTCCTGCGTCATTCCTAACCCTTCAGCCGGCGAGTGGTTTATGAGCCTGCGCGGCTATAGCGCTTTCAGTGGCGTCACTCTGGAGTGGACGTCTCAGTAAGTCCTTTCAGGCGGCGCGAAAGCGCCGCCCTCTCCCCCATCTCCTCACTGAATTCCTCGCTTTCTCCTGCTTTCACCACACGCAAGTTTGTGGAGTGATGAACGCCTCCGCCCCCTAAACATCACGTTTTTGGTAGTTCAAAAGGCGTAGTTAATAAAAATTAACAAAATTAATGTTTTAGCGAAATCCAGCAACCACGCGCCCTCTCAGGCAGGGCGCCTAAAAATCGAACAATCACAGTAATTTACGCCAATTGGCGGAAGCGGGCCTCACGCCTACCCTGTATCCTCTCTTTTCAAGAGACGGGTATTTAGCCCGTTACACGACACCGTAAAAAATCTAAAAAAAGCGTGGAAATTGATGAAGCACTTTCAAGATAAAGTAGTAAGATCTCTAGTGACTGGCGCAGCGCTGGCGCTGAGTAATTCCGCCCTGGCGGCAGGTTTCCAACTTGTGGAGCACAGCGCGTCAGGAATGGGCCGGGCCTACGCCGGCGAAGCCGCAATCGCCGATGACGCCAGCGTGCTGGCGGCCAACCCGGCTGCGATGTCGCTGATCGATAAAAGCACGTTCAGCGGCGCATTGAGTTTTATAGACCCTAACGTCGAGGTTGACGGCACTCGCAACATAGGTCCTTTGCCCAATCTGGATGCGGGTAAAGACAGCGCCGCCCCAAGCGCGCTGGTTCCCGCTGTTTATTATGTACACCCCTTAAATGATCAGGTAACCGTCGGCATTGGCGCATTTTCCAACTTTGGTCTGGAAACTGACTACGGCAATGACTACGGCGCAAGCGACATCGCCAACAAAACCAGCATTACAACCGTCAATATCAATCCCAGCATCGCTTATAAGTTAAGCGACCAGTTCAGCGTGGGCTTTGGTATCAACTATGTAAAGGCGGAAGCAGAGCTTTTATCCACAATGCCTGATGGCACTGGCCCTCTGGCCAGAGCCAAGAATGTCGATCTTTCCGGCGACGGCGATACCTGGGGCTGGAATGCAGGCGTACTTTGGAACCTAAGCCAGGACACCCGCTTGGGCCTGTCCTACCGCTCCAAGCTATCCATTAAGCTGGAAGGCGATATCAAGTCGGACACCGTGGCCGCATTTAACGACAGCGGTTCATTAACGGTAGATCTGCCGGACATTACCGAGCTGTCTCTGTTCCAACGTATAAACGATCAGCTTGCCGTACACGCCAGCGTCACTTACATGGGCTGGGAAAACTTCGACAATCTGGAAGTTAAACTGAACAGCGGTCTTGATCAGGTGCTGAAAGAGGAAAACTGGGACGATTCCATCCGTTACGCGATTGGCGCAACCTATAATGTCGACGATAACCTGACTTTGAGAGCAGGTCTGGCGCTGGACGAAACGCCTGTTGCGGAAGAAAACCGCAGCCTGAGCATCCCTGACGCGGACCGTATGTGGTACAGCATTGGCGCCACCTATAAAGTTAACGCCAACATCAGTGTCGATGCAGGTTATACCCATTTGAACGGCGACAAGGTTTACCTGTCTGAAGAGTCTACTTTGGGTAGATTCAACGGCTCCTCCGAAGGCGACGCCAATCTGTACTCCGTACAGTTGAACTGGGTAATGTAATCCCCTCAAAGCGCCTGCCTCCCAGGCGCTTTATTTCTTTCGGGCTCGACAGCCTCACTTCACGCCCAATACTTCGTTGGGATCGAGAAAGAACATTTTCTTCCAGCCTTGCGTAGCGTCATCCGCCCGCCATGGGTAAGGCAGCAATGTCACGGCTGAGTAATGCAAATGAGGCGGCTTGCCTTTGGCGTTGCCAGTGTCTCCCACGGTTCCTAGCGGCGTTCCCGTTCGCACCAGATAGCCTGGATATACCGAATGATCCTTAAGATGCGCGAAGTAATGTATGCGCCACTTTGGCCCCAGCACCGCCACCACTTTTCCGCCCAAACCGAGCTCGCCGCGAAACACCACGACGCCATAAGTAGGAGACACAACCGGCGTTCCCGCATCAGCGAAGATATCTATTCCTTTGTGCACCCCGGACTTCCCCCAGGGTTCATACCAAAATGTATTGGCGTTCCAGTCTTTGCTGGTCGCTCCCTGCACCGGTATGGTCGGAGACTCCGGCGCCACCGTCCATACGATGATTATTCCCAGTAAAATAAGCAGCGCACGTTTCTTTTTCACAAGTCTGTCCCAGCTCTATTTCGATCGTCGCACTGGCGATAAGTCAGTCCGCGATAAGAAGATTAAAGCGCCGACCTTACAAAGTACTCAGACTCTGCGCAACCGGAGATGAAGAACAGGCGGGTTAACGCCGCCAGAATGCGGCGGCGTCAAAACAAAAAAAAGAGTCTAATGGTTCATGCCGTCTTCCGCCTTACCAAGGAGCAGGGTAACGCCGGCGTCTCTGACCTGCAGCCCTTCGATTGTGATCAGGCCGTTAGGGTCGGCTTTCGCCAGCCCGCTCTGGTAGATCTCGGAGGGGTTTTCCGGGTTGGTCGCTTTATATAGATAAACGCCTTTCGGCTCCACGACGAAACTCTGTAGACCACGCAAGCTGACATCCGCCGTCACAACATCTGAGGACGCATGGGCTCTGCCCATCTGCAGGCACTCCCTTTCCGGGTTGAAGCGTACGCACTTACGCAGACTACGCAGCTTTAGCGTCATGCGAAAACGCACTGGCGTGTCGATAACCGTATGCATGTCCCATGTCAGATAGCCGTTGAGGACACCCACTGCATCGCCGTCCATTGGCGAGCCGGCGCCGGGATCATCCGCGCCTTGTACATTGGTGAACACCGGATAACTTTGATTTTTGCGGTAAGCGTAAATCGTGGAGAAATCGATCATGGGGTCCCACTCGCCGCCCACTGGCGTATGGGCTTTACCGCCCTTAACGCGCTGGTCCCAAAAGAAATAACCCAACTGCTTATTGGCTTCCATGGTGTGGTAGAACTCCGGTTTTTCATCCCAGCTGACGACATTGTCGTTCTTACCGTTGATGACATACATAATCGGTAAGTCAGCCCGGGCGTGATCCACCAGGTAACTCAGGTTCAGGCGGTCATAGATCCATACGCCTTCTGTGTCTACAAACACCGTACTGGACGGTATATCGCCCCATAAATGATCTCCGTAGCAGCGCTCAGTTTCGCCTATATCCCATTGATCGCTCTGTTCGCTATAAGACGCGGCGAAGTTGAATTTAGGCGCGCTGGCCATAACCGCCGCGAAGATTTCCGGCGACGCCACCGCAGTGAATAGTGCGCCGATGCCGCCCATGGAATAGCCCCCGGCATATACCCGATTGGGATCAATGACCGGTTTCAACTCCTCACCCTCCTTGATCAGCCGTCCCTTCAACCAGCTGATGATATGCAGCACCCGTTGTCGGCTGTAATCGCGGATAATCACTTGTCCGTTGCTATTACGGGGCAGCTCTTTGGCGCTGCAATTACGAATGCCCAGACGATCCGGATAGCCATACCAGAAGTCATTCACAAACTCCACCGGCCCTCTTTCACAGGAAGGTTGGGTTGCGTCTCCGCCGCAGGCGTCGAGCAGATTGGTGTTGAAGTTTTCCGGGTAGTAAACGATCTCGTCTTCGGCGGGGTTGTCGAAAGCGCCGGGTTTCACCTCAAACTCAGGCGTCTTGGCCGGGTCTGCGCGTCGTGGATGAAAGCCGACAAACAAGGGTTGGTCTGGCTTGCTGAGATCGCCCTCTATGCCAAAAGTGAACGGATAACTGGGCGTGTTGGAGAAGGCTTTCTGCACGGCGGTGTCATAATGCGCGCCCCAATGAGTGAAATAGTGCACGCCGCCTGCATTCTCCTGCAGAAAAGGGACGGTTTTCGCGACTCTTTCATTGCTGACCTCGCAGCCGAAAGCGACCTCCTCTACGGATTCAAGTCGCTGACCGCCCCGGTTGGGGAACACGGCGTAATAGGCAGTGGCGGTATACTGCCTGATGGTATGCGCATACAGACCTTCGCCTTTGGTCATCGGAAAGAACGGCGTCAGAAACGGCCGTCCCGATCTTCGTTTATTCAGCCCAGAGCCGAATTCAGCGTCGCCGAGCAGCTCCGCATCACCCACCAATACGGTCTGTGAAGCCTCATTCACCTGAAAAGGCTGCGTTCCCCGATATATCTGGTAGCGTACAGTGGGGTCGTTAATTTCATTCCATTTGAGAAAAGTCTGGCCATCGCCATAGGAACAGACTAGGTCTGCGGCGAACGCCGGTGCGGATATCATGGCGGTGATAAAAAAAACGCTGACGACTTTCCTCAAAGCCAGACAAGCGCCTGGCTTCTCCTGATCCATGTTCATAAATCATTCCCTTCTTGTTGTGATGTGACATCATCGGTAAGGCGCGCCGGAGTTATCCAACCGCCTGCAAAGGGAACGTAAACCGCAGACTGCGAACATCTAACCTGGACCGGGTCGTCGCATCCATTACTGCGTTAACAACTCATTCGTCACTGCTCAGTGGGCGATCACAATAATGCGCACGCATCCCACAAGGAGAGATTTCCTTTCTCCCCGGTCTCCGGGCCGTCGCCGTTCGCGTCCCCATCTGACCGACATCATGTTTCATTAACCAGGCAGACAAATAGCCTCCTTCTATTTGTCTGCAACGACAGGACCTGCACATGTCAGGTCCTGTCTCCCGCGGCTAAGCGCCGCGCAGGCGCATCCATGCGCCTCACTATTAACAAGAAGCTGACTGCTGGAACCGTTCCTTCACGCCATCCTCAACTATTGGAAGATGTCCCCAGCCTCATCGCAATTGTAACGGGGTAAAACGATAATTCCACTCTTTTCAAAAGCTTAGCAAAGATCAGACCGATGTTTAGGCGCTCCGTATTATTTACCCAGGCGGATGGCCGCAATAGCGCCTTTCTTATTACGTCCCAACCCGCAAACGCCTTGTCACCAGCCTTGTTTGGTCACCATCAGATAGAAAATTCCAATAACGGCGAAAAACGCCGGCCAGCCCAGCGCATACCAGATCCGCATGTAGGCGCGATGGGGGTAATTGAAGCCTGTTCCTTCCCGTAGCGCCGTTTCCGCCCCACGGGCCACCTGTATCTGCAGCCAGACCACTGGCAGCCAGCACAGTCCCACCAGGATGAACAACGCCAGGCTCATCCATATCCAGGGCGTGCTGTAGGGAATGTTGAGCCAATGCAGCATCAGGAAGCCAGTCAGCGGCTGGATAATCACCGCCGGGGTGGTGAACAGCCAGTCCGCCAGCACCACGTTGCGAGCCACTACGGCGATAACCCGCACATCACCGCTACAATCCGCCCGCCACATGTAAAACGCCGTTCCCAGTCCCGTACCAAACAGCAAGGTGGAGGAAAGGATGTGAATCAGTTTGACCAGGGGATACCACTCCATACGACAACGCCTCTCTTAACGCAGCTTTTCCACAACCAGAAACAGGCCCAACAAACACAGCAATGGCAGGTTCTTCAGCAGTCCGCCCAAAGGCTCCAGCCACAACGCCGGCGCCAACGCACCTAAAGTCAGCGTATATCCCAACACGCACAGGAGCATCCATTGTCCAACCAGCGCCATATGGCGGCGACTCAACAAGAGCGCTCCGAGAACGATATCCAGTATGCTGGTGAACCACACCATGGGCCGCCAAAGAGTCTCAGGCAGACTTATCGCCTTCAGAACAGGCTCGAACGCCTCAGGTCGCGCAGCGAATCCGGCGACGCCAGACAACAGCCACACTACAACCAGCGTGAGCCAGACGGGCTCGCGCAACAGGTAAAGTCGGGCGTGCCAGCGGTCTTGTACAAAGCTGGCGGAAGTTTGTAAATACCCCTTCACTGAGCGCGGCGCATAGTCAAATTTCTCACAAGCCTGCTCATAAGCGCCCGGCTCAGCATAGCTTCCCCGCTTCAGCATGCCCCATACCGTATCATTAAGAGGGCCCGCTCCCAGCCGCTGCCCTATCCAGGCCACCAGGCCGATTAACGATATGGGAACAGCAACCAGTTTCGCAGCGGGAAACTTCAACCATCGCCGCATCAGCGTGAGATATTCCCGCAATGTGATGACTTCCGGCCCCACGGTATAAGCCACGCCACTGGAGCGCGCCAAGCTTTGCGCATCATCCGTCCGCGTGGCTGCTTGCGCTACGACGCTCGCCAAATCCTCCAGCAGAATCGGTTGGATCTTCTGATCGCCGGAACCGGGGATGAACAGCAGGTAAGGCAAAGCCGCCAGGGCCCGTAGCAAAGAAGTGCCGCCATAAGAGCCTCTTTCTGACAACACTACCGAAGGACGCAGCACCACTGCGGTGGGCAGTGCCCGCATGAGGTAATCGTCAAACTTGTGTTTGGACGTGATAAAACCGCCGTCCTGCTCCGTCCCCAACGCCGAAATCTGCACAAAACGCTCAACGCCGTTCTGCAGGCAGGCTTCCACCAATGCTTTCGGCGCCTGAAAATGCACCAGATCAAAGTCGCCTTTACGCGACTCCCGCAAAATGCCGGCGCAATTAATCACAGCATCGACGCCGCGCAGCATAGGGGACCAATCTTCCATGCGGGTGAGGTGTTGCAGATCCGCCTGAATGAAGGTGACGGAATCTGAGACGGGGATATTCGCTCGCCGTCTCGCCACCGCCACCACCTGACAGCCCTGTTCCAACAGCTTCTCCAGAACGACGCTGGCGATAAACCCGCCTGCGCCAGTCAGCAGTATTTTCATGAGCCTTCTCCTCCGTGACTGAGTCTTGTCCACAGCTCATGGCTGACTCTGGCCTGTAACAAAGCAATGTCATCTGCAGATAACTGATGATTTTTCCCGTATTTATCTACAATTTCTCGCCATTTAGCATCATATTCTTGCCAGAACCGCTGCGCGGTCGTCTCAAAACGCCAGCCCTCACCGATAATCAAACGATACATAGCGACACTCTCGCCACGCCACCACTCTCGCTTTAACTCCCGCCACAGGGCCGCCTCATCATTGCATTCCGGCATGATCGGGCGTTGCGCAACGAGCCAAGCGTCGATAACGGCGTCAATTAGCTGGGATTTGTCGGGAAAATGGTTGTATACCGTCGGCTTCGATACTTTGCAGGCATTGACCACCATATCAATCGATGTCCCCTTGAAGCCCTGCTCCAGAAAAATCCCTGTCGCCGTCTCAATAATAAAATCTCGCTTCGATGCTCTTGCCATGCTCAGAATTTCGCTTTATTTTAACTAAACAGTTTAGTTTAAATTGAACTGCTCTCATTATGCCTCATGGGCTCGAATAATACAGGAGAAAATCGCCATGATCCGCAGCAACAACGGTATGTTCGGCAGCTTTGGCGGCCGTTACGCCCCGGAAATACTGACGCCAGCTCTAATAGAGCTGGAACGCCTATTTTTCAGTTTGCGCGACGATCCTGACTTCTGGCGAGAATATCAGACCCTGGCGCAGCAATTCAGCGGCAGACCCACTCCTCTCACACCCTGCGAGCGTCTGTCCCGGGAAATTGGCGGCGCGCAGATCTGGTTGAAACGGGAAGACCTCAACCACTCCGGCGCCCACAAAGTGAATAACGTACTGGGACAAGGTTTGCTGGTGCGCCGCATGGGCAAACGCAGAGTGATCGCCGAAACCGGCGCCGGACAGCATGGACTCGCCACTGCGATCATGGCTGCCCGTTTGGGCCTTGAGTGTCGTATTTACATGGGCGAGGACGACATTGAGCGTCAGTACGGCAATGTGTTCTGGATGCGCCGCCTGGGCGCGGAAGTCATTCCCGTCGCCACCGGCGCACGCACTTTGAAAGAAGCCATGGACGAGGCGTTGCGCGATTGGGCCGCCAGTTTTGAAGACACCCACTACGTGCTCGGCACCGCCTGCGGACCTGCGCCTTTCCCGGAGCTGGTAGCTTATTTCCAGAGCATTATCGGCAAGGAGTTACAGCAACAGGCGCTGTCTCAAATCGGTCGTAATCCGGACAGCGTCGTGGCCTGTGTCGGCGGCGGCAGCAACGCCCTGGGCGCATTCGCGCCCTTTATTGAGCGGCACGATGTCGAATTGGTAGGCGTGGAAGCCGGCGGACGCAGTCGCGAGGAGGGTCAGCACTCTATTCGCCTGCAAGAAGGAACCGGCGAAGACGGCATCGCCCAAGGCTTCAAAACGCTGTTTTTACAGGACGCCGACGGACAGCTTGGACACACGCACAGCGTGGCGGCGGGACTGGATTACGTCGGCGTATCGCCAATCCTGGCCGACCTCACCCAACGCGGGCGATTAACGCCAGATTCCGCAACCGACGAGGAAGCATTGGCGGCGTTTGAAACGTTATTGCGATATGAGGGCATCATCCCGGCGCTGGAATCCTCCCACGCACTGGCGGGCGGGTTCCGCCGCGCAGCGCAAATGTCCCCGCAGCAGCATATGGTGATAAACCTGAGCGGACGCGGCGACAAGGACATTTTCAACGTGGCCCGCGCCTTCCCTCATCCAGATTGGTCCGCCTTCCTGCAACGCGAGTTGGCGCGTCAGCCTGACTTCACAACGCAAACAACTCAAGGGGAGAGCGCCACCGATGTTGCCTGAAAGAAAACCAGAAGAGCTGTTAGTGATGTCCCACGCGGTGGTGGGCTACCCCTCTCTTGAGGCCAACCTGCCGGCGATTGATGCATTGGTCGTCGCCGGGGTGAAAATGATCGAACTGCAAATTCCGTTCAGCGACCCGGTGGCGGACGGCCCGACACTGGCTCACGCCTGCCATGTCGCCCTCAAGAATGGAGGCGGCGTTAAACAGGCGCTGGCGTTAGCGGCGCAAGTGTCACGACGTCACCCACAGGTGAGCTTTCTGTTAATGAGCTACCTCAACCCTCTCTACCGTTACGGTCTTGATCGCTTATTCACCGATGCGGCCGAAGCTGGCGTGAAAGGGCTGATCATACCGGACCTGCCTGTGGAAGCGCTGGAGCCGCATTTACCCCTGCTGGATAAGCTTGGGCTAGCGCCAATCATGATGGTGACGCCCGTTACCCCCCCGGAACGTCTGCAACGCATTAGCAACGCCGCGCGGGGCATGCTCTACGTGGTTGCCCGCACCGGCGTCACCGGCTCCCAAACCCGCTGGGACGCTGAGTTCGATGAATATATTGCGCGACTCAGAGGCTATACCACTCTGCCTCTCGCAGTTGGCTTTGGTGTGCGTAGCGCTGAGGATTTGCGTCAACTGAGAGGACGGGTAGAAGTAGCGGCGGTCTGTTCCCGTTACATCGAGTGGCAAGGCGAACTCGGGGGAGAGGCTGCCGCTGAGCGTATGGCGGAATTATGCGAAGCGGCGGGCGCCATTCCAGCGATGGCGTAACCCGGCGCTATCTCAGGATTTGCTCGTTTTCGCCAGAAAGCGATCCAGTTGATTGGCGAACTCCATGCGGTCGCCGTGGTTGAACGCTGCGGGACCGCCAGTGTGTTCGCCGCTGCTGCGCATGGTTTCCATGAAGTCGCGCATCATCAGACGCTGACGAATATTTTCCTTGCTGTAAAACTCGCCCCTGGGATTCAACGCATGGGCGCCTTTGTCTATAACCTCCGCCGCCAGGGGAATATCGGCTGTGATCACCAACTCGCCGGGTTCAACATTCTGCACAATATGGTTATCCGCCACGTCAAATCCCGGCGCTACCTGCAAACTGCGGATATATTGCGACGGCGGCGTCTTAAGAGGCTGATTAGCCACCAGAATCAAGGGCGTTTTCACCCTTTCCGCCGCCCGGAACAGGATCTCTTTGATGACGTTCGGGCATGCATCGGCGTCTACCCATATACGCATGGTTATTTCTCTTCAGTAAAACGTTAAAACACAGAGTCTAAGCGATGACGCCCGGAAACGGAAAAGAAAGCTGCGCGCGGATGGAGACGGCGCTTCTGGTGATATAAGAGTATCGCACATGATCATTTATTGATCTAAAATGGCCTGAGGCTATGGATTATAGGGGTACTTCATGGCGGTCACTATTAATGGTCCGGCGCTCCCTTCGCCGAACGATGCGCAAATTCAGCGGAGCTTCGCCCGCATCAGTTCCGGTTCGCGTATTAACAGCGCGGCGGACGACCCCGCCGGTCTGTCTATCGCCACCCGCATCAGCAGTCGCATCAACGGCTTCTCCACCGCTATTCGCAACGCTGGCGACGGCATTTCCCTCTCCCAGACAGCTCAAGGTTCATTAGGCCAGGTTACCGAAAATCTGCAGCGCATCCGCCAACTCGCCCTTCAAGCCAGCAACGGGATTTACAACGACAGCGACCGCGCCGCCTTGCAACGGGAAGCCGCGCAAATTCTGGAAAGCACCCGACAATTGATGAAGCAGTCCAGCTTTAACGGCGTCAATCTGTTCGATTCGAGTGAAGAACACCGCTTTCAGGCTGGCGCTGAGGGCGGGGAACAGATCGTTCTGGAAGGCCGTAATCTGGTGCAGGAGTTGAGCGACTTCGGTTTGGACAGCCTGGATATTTCCAGCCAGCAGGGCGCAATCAGCGCAGTATCCGTCATTGACGACAGTCTACAGGCGACCGTCGATCGAGCAGCGCAATTCGGCGCTTTGTCCAACCGTTTCGAAGCCGGCATACGCGAACTGGAAACCGCACGCCTTAACGCCACAGAAGCGCGCAGCCGCATCGCCGATACGGATATCGCTGCGGAAAGCGCCAATCTGGCGACGCAAAAAATACTCACGCAAGCCCAGATCGCCATTCGCGCCCAAGCCAACGCGCAGGCGAGATTTGTCCTTAACCTCTTGTCCGGATAGGAAATCCCGCCCTTTCGAGGGACGTATTATTACTGGTTTCACCTTGGGTAATTTTCTACTAACATTTCGTTTTATCATTTGCGCACGAAAATAAAACGAACATGTCCGCTGACAAGCCTTTAAATGCGCGGCAAACCGCGATTCTCAAGCTCATCGAAAAGAACGGCGTCGCCACCATAGACGAACTGGTGGAGGCCTTCGACGTCACGCCACAAACGCTGCGACGGGACCTCAACCTGCTGGCGGATTACAACCTGATCCAACGCTTTCACGGCGGCGCCACCTCCATCACGTCCACGGAAAACCTGTCCTATCAGGACCGCCAAATCCGCAATCTGGAAGAAAAGGAAGCCATCGCCCGTGAAATTGCGCTGCATGTGCCTGATCACAGCAGCATGTTCATCAATATCGGCACCACCACCGAAACCATCGCCAGAGCCCTGATGAACCACAAGGGCTTGCAGGTAGTGACCAACAATCTGCATGTCGCCAGTATGATGAGTCAAAAAGAAGACTTTCGCGTGATCGTCACTTCCGGCGAGGTTCGCGCGCGGGACGGCGGCATTGTGGGCGAAGCCACCATGGACTTCGTACAACAGTTTCGTCTGGACTTCGGCATTATCGGCATCAGCGCCATTGACGAAGACGGCGCATTGCTGGATTACGACTACCGCGAAGTTCGCGTCGCCCAGGCGATCATTCAACAAAGCCGTCATGTGTTTCTGGCGGCGGACCATTCCAAGTTCGGTCGCAGAGCCATGGTGCGCCTTGGCAGCATCACCCAGGCCAACATGTTCTTCACCGATCAACGTCCCAGTGAAGAAATAGAAACCATGATGAAGAACCACGACGTGCGCCTGCATATCTGTACGCCCTAAGCAGCAGCTTATTCTGGGAACGGGCCAGGGAACGCCCGCTCGCCGTCACTGCTTTTACCTCTCACAGACCCATCTTCGTTTTTTTTCTTTTCTCTCCTCATCGCGTCTATTCCGCCGCTACAGGGCAATTAATCTACTTCCGACTATCGACCTGACGTTTTGTTTTTTCTTCCTCGAAGCAATTCGTAGTCTGTTTTTCAGGCCACCGCTAACTTGCTGAATTTAATAATTTATTTTCATTTCACTTCATAGCGGCGCTCTAAAAAGTAGAAAATATTTAGAAACCGTCACAAAATAATTCGTAAATTTTCCTTTTATTTTCTTTTTTCTTTCGTTTAAACTTTAGTCAATTTTTAACCGCATGGAAAGGTTCCGAATAATGAATGAGAAAATTTACGATCTTCTCGTGATCGGCGGAGGCATCAATGGCGTCGGCGTCGCCGTAGACGCCCAGGGCCGCGGATTGCAAACCGCCTTAGTGGAAATGCGCGATCTCGCATGGGCCACCTCTTCCGCCAGCAGTAAATTGATTCACGGCGGCCTGCGTTATCTCGAGCATTATGAATTCAGATTGGTGAAAGAAGCGCTGAACGAGCGCGAAACGGTTTATCGCAAGGCCCCCCATATCGTGAAGCCCATGCGTTTCCGTCTTCCTCATCGCCCTCATCTGCGTCCCGCCTGGATGATCCGGGTCGGACTTTTTCTGTATGACATGTTAGGCAAACGCGACATCCTTCCAGGCAGTAAATTCATTCGTTTTAATCAACCCGGCGCCGCCTTGAAGCAGGAAATCACCAAAGGCTTCGAATACTCCGACTGCTGGGTGGACGACGCGCGTCTGGTGGTGCTGAACGCGATGCAATTCCGTTCACTGGGCGGAGATGTTTTCGTGCAGACCAAGTGTGTGGGCGTATCCCAGGAAAAAGGCTTGTGGCATGTTCAATTGCGCAACGAAGTCACTGGCGAAGAACACACCATGAAAGCCAAAGGGCTGGTCAACGCCGCCGGCCCCTGGGTTAAGACACTGCTGACCAAAGAAATGCATCGCAGCAGTCCACGCGGCATTCGCCTGATCAAAGGCAGCCATATGGTGGTTCCAAAGCTGCACGATGAAGATGAAGCCTACATTCTGCAGAACGAAGACGGGCGCATCGTGTTCGTGATTCCTTATCTGGATGAGTTTTCCATTGTCGGCACCACAGATGTGGAGCACAAAGACGCGCCGGAAACTGTCGCCATTTCAAACGAAGAAATAGATTACCTTTGCGATGTAGTGAATGCTCACTTCAAGAAACAAATTTCCCCGGCCGACGTCGTGTGGACCTATGCGGGCGTACGTCCCCTGTGCGACGATGAGTCCGATTCCGCCCAGGCGATCACTCGCGATTACACCGTCGAGCTGGAAACCGAAGGCGAACTGCCGCTGCTCTCCATTTTCGGCGGTAAGCTGACCACGTATCGAAAACTGGCGGAATCAGCGCTGAGAACTCTCAAGCCGTTTTACCCACAAATGGGCGCGCCCTGGACTGCAGACAGCGTACTGCCTGGCGGCGACTTACCCGGCACTGTGGTTAATTACAGCCAGGGGCTGCAGAATCGCTATCCGTTCCTGACCGCCCGCACCGCAAAACGCTTCGCCACAACTTACGGCAGTCGCTGCGAATTGTTCCTGAAAGACGCGCAATCGGAAGCGGATATGGGTCAAAAGTTCGGGGAAGGCTTTTTCCAAAAAGAGGTGGACTATCTGCTAGAGTATGAGTTTGCGATGAACGCTGACGATATCCTGTGGCGCCGTACCAAAATGGGTCTGTTCCTCAATGAAGATCAACAGGCCGCCCTGGCGGAATACCTCGCGGGTAAGCACCCTCGGGCCGCTGAGCCTTATCAGCCCATGCAAGCGAGCGCATGAGCGGGAGGACAAAACAGAGCGGATAAACGGAACTGACGGAAAGTAACGCAAGCGACCGAAAGGGTATTGAACAATAATAAGCAGACCGTGGCGGCCGGATGTTAGTTTCCAGACTGGCTTGCGTCGCCGTGGCCAAACATGAGAACGACGACTGTGAGCAAGTATATATTAGCAATCGATCAAGGCACGACAAGCAGCCGCGCCATTCTGTTTACCCGTGAAGGCCTGCCCGCATTCAGCGTGCAACAAGAGTTCGCCCAGCATTTTCCCAATGATGGCTGGGTTGAACACAATCCCCATGATTTATGGGACACCGTCAAACGCGTTTGTAGCGCCGTTATGAAAGAGGCCGGCATCTCCGGCCGAGACATCACCTGCATCGGCATCACCAACCAGCGGGAAACCACCGTGGTGTGGGACCGTCATACCGGCGAACCTATCTATAACGCCATTGTCTGGCAGGACCGCCGCACTTCCGCTTTCTGCGCCGAGCTGTATGAAAACGGCCGCGAGCCCATGGTGCGTGAAAAAACCGGCCTGTTGCTCGATCCTTATTTCTCCGGCACCAAGATTCGCTGGATTCTCGACAATGTGGACGGCGCGCGAGAAAAGGCCGAGCGCGGCGATCTTCTGTTTGGCACTGTCGACAGTTTCCTTATCTGGAAGATGACGGGGGGAGCTGTACACGCCACCGACGCCACCAATGCTTCCCGGACGCTTCTTTTCAATATTCACAGCCAGCAATGGGATGAAGAGCTGTTGGATATGCTCAACGTGCCCAGCAGTATGCTGCCGGTTGTGAAAGACAGTTCCGACGATTTCGGCGTGACCGAGCACCGCTTCCTGGGATCGGAAGTCCCCATCACTGGCGTCGCTGGCGACCAGCAGGCGGCCCTGTTCGGACAAGCGTGCTTCACGCCGGGCATGTGCAAAAGCACTTACGGCACCGGTTGTTTCATGATCATGAACACCGGCGATACCCCTCTGGAGTCCAACAATAAGTTGCTCACTACGGTTGGTTATCGGCTTAATGGCAAACCCACCTACGCCATTGAAGGCAGCATTTTCATGGCCGGCGCCACCATGCAATGGCTACGCGATGGCATCAGTCTGTTGAAAAGCGCCGGAGAAAGTTTGGGACATGCGGAGCAAGTCGGCCCTGACCACTCGGTGTATCTGGTTCCCGCCTTTACCGGTTTGGGAGCGCCCTATTGGGAGCCCAACGCCCGCGGCGCTATCGTCGGCCTGACCCGGGATACCGGCATTGCCGAGATCGTCACCGCAGGACTTCAGTCCGTCGCCTATCAGACCCGCGATCTCCTGGAGGCCATGAAGTCGGATGGCGTGGAAAGCCTGGCTGCATTGCGCGTAGATGGAGGCATGGTCGTCAATGATTGGGCCATGCAGTTCCTCGCGGATATCTTGGACGTACGCGTGGATCGCCCCTTCGTCACCGAGACGACCGCTTTGGGCGCAGCATTTCTGGCGGGCCTGAAAGCTGGCGTTTATTCGTCACTGGAAGAAGTGCAGGAACTCTGGCAATGCGAGAAGACGTTCCCGCCGAGCATGGAAGAAGCCGTGGCGGACAGGCTCTACAAAGGCTGGCTCAACTCCGTGGAAGGCGTGCGCAATATGGCCAAGGCCGCGCACAAAAAATAATTCCTTCATCAGGAGCTGCTGACGCTTTTGCCAGCAGCTCCTCATCATCCGCTGAGCGCCAAAGCCTAGCGGATATATTTATACACTGTGTTGCGACTAACGCCCGCCGCCTTGGCGGTCTGGCTGACGTTGCCGCCGTATTCTCTATATAACCTTACGATTTTCGCTTCCAGCTCCTCTTTCGGATTACGCAGTATGGGGCCGTCGTTGTGATGGTCGACATAGTCCATTCCCTCGCTCAACCCATCGCCATTGTGCTCCGCCAAGCCCAACCCATTGAGATCATCATAAAAATCATCTGGAATGTGCCAGTCTTCTATAGGATCGCCATCAGCCATGGCCAGCGCCACGCTAAGGATGCTTATTAACTGGCGCACATTGCCGGGCCAGGGATGATCCACCAGCATATTGAGCACGTCCAGGCTCAAGGGATGGTAGGTTTCCCCTGCGCTGCGAGTCAGTCTGCCGTGCACGTATTCAATCAGTTTGGCTTTGTCGGCGCGCTCCCGTAAAGGCGGCAACTCAAGATTAAGCCCGGAAATACGATAGTACAGATCTTCGCGAAACGCGCCCCGTTTGACTTCCTCTTTCAGCACCCGGTTGGTGGCGGAAATCAACTTGATATCCACAGGGAAAGTTTCCGTAGAGCCCAATGGCGTTACGCAGCGTTCCTGCAGCACCCGCAACAGGCGCGCTTGCACTTTGAGGGGCATTTCACCGATTTCGTCCAGAAACAACGTGCCTCGATGCGCTTTACGGATCAGGCCAATGGAGCCCTTGTTGCTGGCGCCGGTGAATGCGCCTTTTTCGTAGCCGAACAACTCTGATTCCACCAACTCCGCCGGAATAGCTGCGCAGTTTACCGCCACCAGCGGAAACGCCTTGCGAGAGCTGTGGTAGTGCAGTGAGCGAACGAAAATCTCTTTGCCGCTGCCAGTCTCGCCGTGAATCAGAATAGGAATATCTTTCTCCATGATGCGGTTGGCCTGTTTCGCCATGCGCGCCACCCGCTCGTCGCCGTGCTCCAGTTCATGGAAGGGAATCACGTCATCCGGCAGTTCTTCCTCCACTATTACCGGCGCAGGCTTTTCTTTCTTGCGGTAATCCGGGGCGATAATCGCCGCCTGGGGGGGACGTTTGATCATCAGGTGCATGCGGTATTTGCCCAACGCGGAAACCTCCATCGGCATTCCCTCTGGATGATGCCGCAGTTCCCTCAGCTTGCAATTGAAGATGTCTTCGATATTGGCCAGCGCCAGATCATGCGCCAACATGACTTCCGCGCGACGATTGGCGGAAATGATGCGTCCTTCCACATCGATCACCACCAATCCCGACCAGGGGCTTTCCAGCGCCGCGATATTCGTATTGAAAGTGATCAACAGGTGTTCACGCTGGAAGGCATTGTGGATCAATCGATTCTCCACGCTCAGGGTCATCAGTTTGACCATACCCAGCGTGTGGTCCTGAGGCAGGTATGCGTCAGAGGAAATATCCAGAACGCCGACCATTTCTTTCTGTGTGTTGAATATCGGAGCGGCGGAGCCGACCATAAAACGATTGGCGCGCAGAAAATGTTCGTCCCGCCCCACTTGTACGGCTGCGCCAGTGGCTATCGCCGTGCCTATGGCGTTAGTTCCCGCCCCCATTTCCGTCCAGCGATTGCCCACCACCAGGCCATGGGCGCACTCCAATGGCGTGAAGCGTTGTTCGCCCCAGGTGTTCAAAACATGGCCGCGACGATCCGCCAGCACAATTAAACAGTTGGAGTTGGACAGAATATGGTCGTAGTAAGGCAACACCTCTTTCTGTGTGGTGTTCACCAACAACTGATGTTCTTCCAACAGCGCTGAGACGCCCCCTCTTCCCAGCACGCCATATTGAGGAACGCTGTTATGAGTCAGCCCGTACTCCTTGCAACGGCGCCAGGAATCTTCGATCAATTCCTTATGACTGCGCGTCGTTCCCTCAGCGGCGAAGACCGATGCTTTTTTATTTTCATCTGAGTCCATAGGACCCTCGTCTCTCTGTATGGTGAGCTCGCATGAGTGTTCAAATCGGTGTTCAGGACAGTGTTCAACTGTTCACAAAACAGCCAACCTGTTCAAACATTGTTGTTAAGTGTGAACAGTTGTCAACACTTTTCGAAATGGAAAATTGTTGTTCAAGCGTTACCCTTTCTTCTCAGTGGCGACGTTCGCCTGTGCAACGCATTGTTATATATATCTAATTTTATCAAACAGCGACAAACGACCGATTTGCAAAAAAGTTGGCCCGATGTTTGTATATATACCTACTCGAAAAAAACAAATTGTTCAAAAGAACATTTACGAACATATTCAAACAAGAACAAAGGTGGGATTAGCAAGATGTCCCTTGAGCTTAGAAATGTCAGTCGTATTGTTGACGGCGAGACCTGGATTAACGATGTGAACCTCACATTGAAGCCCGGCTCCTTCAACGTACTCCTAGGCCGCACCCTCGCCGGTAAAACCACCCTCATGCGTTTGATGGCGGGGTTGGATAAACCCAGCAGCGGCAAAATCCTCATGAACGGCGTAGACGTTACCGGCGTGCCGGTAAAAGATCGCAATATCTCCATGGTCTACCAGCAGTTCATCAACTATCCCAACCTGACCGTCTTTGAAAACATTGCGTCTCCTTTACGCCTCGCCAATATGAGCGAAGCCAAGATCAAGGAGCGGGTGCGCGAGACGGCGTCGATGCTGCACATTGAGCCCTACCTGGACCGGCTGCCTCTGGCGCTCTCCGGCGGTCAGCAGCAACGCACGGCGATGGCCCGCGCACTGGTCAAGGACGCCACCATGGTTCTGTTCGACGAACCTTTGGTGAACCTGGACTATAAGCTGCGTGAAGAGCTGCGTCAGGAGTTACGGGAGCTGTTCAAAGAACGCAACACCATCGCTATTTACGCCACGACAGAGCCCAACGAAGCCCTGGCTCTGGGCGGCACGACGACGGTTATTCATGAAGGGCGTGTTCTCCAACACGGTCCGACCGCAGAAGTTTACCACCGTCCGCAGGATATTCTCACTGCCGAAATGTTCAGCGAGCCGCCTATCAACGTGGTGGAAGGCCTGGTTACCGACGAAGAAGTCACCTTCGACGAAACCGTACACTTTCCGCTGAACCAGGATTTGCGCGCACTGAAACCAGGGCGCTACAAATTCGGCGTCCGGGCGTCTCACATCGGCCTGGTGCCGCAGAATGACGACGATCTGGAGCTGTCCGTCAACGTCGATCTGGCGGAAATCAGCGGTTCCGAGACCTTCCTGCACGTTCGCAACGATCATATGAGTCTGGTGATGCACCTGTCCGGCGTACACGCCTACGACGTGGATGAAAGCATCAATATCTATTTCCCTACTCATAAACTGTATGCGTTCGATATGAGTGGACATCTGGTGCAAGCGCCGGTAAGACGCGTTGGAGTTTAAGCCATGGCAGAAATCAGACTATCTCAGCTGGCGCACTCCTATGCGCCAGCGCCCCAAAGCGATGAAGACTACGCCATCCGCAGGATGGACCACATCTGGGAACAGGGAGGCGCTTTCGCCCTGCTAGGCCCATCCGGCTGCGGCAAGAGCACCTTGTTGAACATCATTTCCGGACTGCTGGCGCCTTCTGATGGAGACGTGCTGTTCGACGGCAAACGCGTGAATACGCTGCCGCCGGAAGCCCGCAACATCGCCCAGGTTTTCCAGTTTCCGGTAATCTACGACACCATGACTGTGTTCGATAACCTGGCGTTTCCTCTGCGCAACGTGAAAACGCCGGAACACAAAGTCAAAAGCAAAGTTCATGAAATTGCTTCCATTCTGGATCTGACCCCGCTGCTGGACAAAAAAGCCAAGGGGTTGACCGCGGACGAAAAGCAGAAAGTCTCCATGGGCCGCGGCCTGGTGCGGGACGATGTTTCCGCCATCCTGTTCGACGAGCCGCTGACGGTTATTGACCCGCATCTGAAGTGGAAACTGCGCCGCAAGCTGAAACAGATCCATGAGCAGTTCAATATCACCATGGTTTACGTCACCCACGACCAGCTGGAGGCGTCCACATTCGCCGACAAAATCGCGGTGATGTATGAAGGCCAGATCGTGCAGTTCGGCACGCCCCGCGACCTGTTCGAAGCGCCAAACCACACCTTTGTCGGCTTTTTTATAGGGAGCCCGGGCATGAATCTGGTCAGCGTTGAGCTGACGGAACACGGCGCCACGTTCGGCGGCGTGGAGCTGCCCCTGCGGCCCAAGCTGCTGGAGCGTCTGAAACAGGTCCGCAGCAGCAATATCAAGCTCGGCATCCGCCCCGAATTCGTTCACGTCTGGGATGAAGCCAACGACGAGGCCATGCAGGTCAACGTCAGGTTTGTGGAAGATCTGGGCACCTACAAAATCATGACCTTCTACCTCGGCGGCGTGGAAATGAAAGCGCGCCTGCAGGAAGACCAGAAAGTGCCGCAAGGCGTCGCTTTCATCAGCTTCCCGGATCAATGGCTCAAGGTCTATGTGGATGAATTCCTGCTGGAGGGCGATCAATGAACAAGGTAGAAAACAATAAGGCCTGGTTCCTGGTATTACCGGTATTCCTGATTGTAGCTTTCTCCGCCATCATTCCTTTGATGACGGTGGTCAACTATTCCGTGCAGGATATTTTTGACCAGAACACGGCTTATTTCGTCGGCGTCGAATGGTTCAAACAAATGATGAACGACGCTCGTCTGCATGACGCGCTGGTGCGTCAGTTCCTGTTTTCCTTCGCTGTACTGTTGATTGAAATCCCACTGGGCGTGGGCGTAGCGCTGCTGATGCCGACTAAAGGCAAAGCCGCTTCTCTGAGCTTAATCCTGATCGCCCTGCCCCTGTTGATTCCCTGGAACGTGGTAGGCACCATCTGGCAGATCTTCGGTCGCGCCGATATCGGTCTGTTCGGCTGGGGCATTAACGCCATGGGTATCGACTATAACTACGCCGGCGACCCTGTGGACGCATGGTTGACGGTATTGCTGATGGATGTCTGGCACTGGACCCCGCTGGTGGCGCTGCTGTGCTACTCCGGTCTGCGCGCCATTCCCGAAGTGTATTATCAGGCGGCGCGCATCGACCGCGCCTCGCGCTGGGCGGTGTTCCGCTTCATTCAGTTGCCGAAGCTCACCAACGTACTGATTATCGGCGTGCTGTTGCGGTTCATGGATTCCTTCATGATTTACACCGAGCCGTTCGTATTGACCGGCGGCGGCCCCGGCAACGCCACCACCTTCCTGAGTCAGTCATTGACCAAGATGGCGGTAGGGCAGTTTGACCTGGGACCTGCAGCAGCCTTCTCCCTGATCTACTTCCTCATCATCCTGCTGGTTTGCTGGTTGTTCTACACCACCATCATGCACATCAGCCGCGACGACCGCTAATGAGGAGTTGGAAATGAGTCAACAAAACGTAAACCTGGCGGCCAATGTGGCCGCCGACACGGGCGCAAAGGACTCCGCCAAAGCAAGCAAAGGGGTAATGTCTATGTTCAGTCGCAGCAAATTCGGATTGGTGGCCTACATCGCCTTCGTGCTGCTGCCGATCTACTGGCTTCTCAATATGTCTCTCAAGACCAATGCGGAAATTCTGGGTGGTCTGAGCCTGTTTCCACAGGACATCACTTTTGACAACTACGTCAAAATCTTCACTGATCCAAGCTGGTACATGGGATACGTAAACTCCATTACCTATGTGTCCCTGAACATGATCATGAGCCTGTTGATCGCGCTGCCGGCGGCGTACGCCTTCAGCCGCTACAAGTTCATCGGCGACAAGCACATGTTCTTTTGGCTGCTTTCCAACCGGATGGCGCCGCCCGCCGTATTCCTGCTGCCTTTCTTCCAGCTGTATTCTTCTGTCGGCCTTTTCGACACCCACCTCGCCGTCGCATTGGCGCACTGTTTGTTCAACGTGCCGCTGGCGGTGTGGATTCTGGAAGGTTTCATGAGCGGCGTGCCTCGCGAAATCGACGAAACCGCCTATATTGATGGGTACAGTTTTCCGAAATTCTTCATCAAAATCTTCATCCCCATGATCCGTTCCGGCATTGGCGTCACAGCATTCTTCTGCTTCATGTTCTCATGGGTGGAGCTGCTTCTGGCGCGGACATTGACATCCGTGGACGCCAAACCCATCGCAGCCGTCATGACGCGGACCGTCTCCGCATCCGGCATCGACTGGGGCGTGCTCGCAGCCGCAGGCGTTCTCACTATTGTTCCTGGCGTATTGGTGATCTGGTTCGTTCGTAACCATGTCGCCAAAGGCTTTGCTCTGGGTCGTGTGTAAGGGGGGTTTTGTATGAACTGGATGGCGTGGACTGTACCAACGGCAAGTTTCTTTACCACTATCGTGCTCATTCTGATTGCGATGACGGTTTGGGAGCTGAAGTCACCAAGTATTGAACGTAGAGGTTTTCTGCCGCTTCTGACCACCCGTGGCGACCGTCTCTTTATCGGTTTGCTCGGCAGCGCCTATATCCACCTGGCCTTTGTGGGCTTCACCAGCATGGCGGTGTGGATAGCAACGATCATTTCCCTTCTTTGGATGGGAATTGTAATGAGGTGGGGGTAAACCGCCCCCTGCGTCATAGGGATTCAGATGGATTTTGCATGGAAGCCAACCAACTAACAATTAGAGAGGTAGACATGAAAAAAAATAATAAGGTTAAACTGCCCACCGGACCAATGAAGCTACGGCTGGCCAGCTTAGCTGCGGCAGTGGCGATGGTCTCAAGTAGTGCGAGCTGGGCGGACCAGTATAGTGACGCAGCGAAGAAATGGGTGGAGAGCGAATTCACCGCTTCAACGCTGTCGAAAGAAGAACAAATGAAAGAAATGGCGTGGTTCACCGAGGCGGCGAAGCGTTTCCGTGGTATGGAAATCAACGTGGCTTCCGAAACCATCACCACCCATGAGTACGAATCCAAAGTACTCGCCAAAGCCTTTTATGAAATCACCGGCATCAAGATTAACCACGACCTGATTCAGGAAGGCGACGTGGTCGAGAAGCTGCAGACTCAGATGCAGTCCGGCCGCAACATCTATGATGGTTACATCAACGATTCCGACTTGATCGGCACCCACTTCCGTTACGGAAAAGTTGTTCCCATCTCCGACATGATGGAAGGCGACGGCAAAGACCTGACCCTGCCGACACTGGACTTGCAGGACTTCATCGGCCTGTCCTTCACCACCGGGCCGGACGGCAAGATCTATCAGCTGCCGGACCAGCAGTTCGCGAACCTTTACTGGTTCCGCTATGACTGGTTCCAGCGCGACGACCTGAAGAAAAAGTTCAAGGAAATCTATGGCTATGAGCTGGGGGTTCCCAAGAACTGGTCGGCCTACGAGGACATCGCTGAGTTCTTCACCGACAAGGTCAAAAACATCGACGGTCAGCGCGTTTACGGCCACATGGATTACGGCAAGAAAGACCCCTCCCTGGGCTGGCGTTTCACTGACGCCTGGTTCTCCATGGCGGGCGCAGGCGATAAAGGTCTGCCAAACGGCGTACCCGTTGACGAATGGGGTATTCGCGTCGACGGTTGTCGCCCAGTGGGCTCCAGCGTAGAGCGCGGCGGCGCCACCAACGGCCCGGCGGCGGTATACGCCACCACCAAATACGTGGACTGGCTGCGTAAGTACGCGCCGCCTGAAGCACAGGGCATGACTTTCTCTGAAGCCGGCCCGGTTCCTGCGCAAGGCAACGTCGCACAACAGATCTTCTGGTACACCGCATTTACTGCGGACATGACCAAGCCTGGTCTGCCGGTAGTCAACGCGGACGGCACGCCGAAGTGGCGGATGGCGCCCTCTCCCAGAGGACCTTACTGGGAAGACGGCATGAAGCTGGGCTATCAGGACACCGGCTCCTGGACTTTCCTGAAGTCCACTCCGGATGACCGTCGTCTGGCGGCATGGTTGTATGCGCAGTTCACTGTAGCCAAAACCGTTTCTCTGAAGAAAACGCTGGTGGGTCTGACTCCTATCCGCGAGTCCGACATTCTGTCTGAAGACATGACGACTGTAGCGCCAAAACTGGGTGGTCTGATTGAGTTCTACCGCAGCCCGGCCCGTACTCAGTGGACGCCTACCGGCACCAACGTGCCTGACTATCCGAAGCTGGCGCAGTTGTGGTGGCAGTTTATCGCGGAGGCCGCCAATGGCGAGAAGACTCCGCAGCAAGCCTTGGACGGTTTGGCGGAAGCACAAGACCGTGTACTGCAGCGCCTCGAGCGCGCCAATGTACAGGGCGAGTGCGGTCCCAAGCTGAACGAGAAGAAGGACCCGAGCTACTGGCTGAGTCAGCCTGGTTCTCCGAAAGCCAAACTGGCTAATGAGAAACCCCAAGGCGAGACCGTCAGCTACGACGCTCTGATCAAGTCCTGGGAGGACGCACGCAAGTAATTGAAACCTGCCCTCAGCGTTTCAATATCCTGGGAGTTTGCCGCTTCTCACTTTGAGAAGCGGCTTTTTTTCATTCTAAGGGAGGAAACTTCTGATATGTCGAGGGCTGTGGCCTGTTTACGCCATAACGTCATATAACGTTCCACCAGACTTTCCGGCGCTTTTTTATCCACCAGCTCACGCAACCGTTTATTGAGGAAGTCGATCAACTCCTGATTATGGCAAGGGGATTTTTTCGACACGGTGTAATAAAGCCCCTCTGAGCTGATAGGCGTGGGCAAGTGTTCAATCTCGCCTTTGAAGCCTCTGACCTCACCGATGGCGTACCCCTGATACAACTCATAAATTACGTAATCGGTACGCCCCAGTAGCAAGCGCTCAAACGCAAACTCAATTGAACGGACTTCTTCAATATTCAATTGGCGTTCAGCGAATTCGTCGAACTCCTGACCAAAACTGTTGTTGATCAGGGTGTCGCCATGGCGATTCTTCAAGTCCAGCCAGCTGCTCATCGGAAAAGCTTTGCCTTTTTTTACAAAGATAACGTTCGGCATGACCATCATGGGCGGCTTGATGTAGTCCATATAAGTCTGCCGCTCTTCAGTAATGAAAGCGCCGGTGAGCATATCTATCCGCCCCAATTGCGCCTCCACCTGGGCCCGTGACCAGGGACCGACATAGCGCGATTCAACTTTAATATTTTCTGGTTCCAGCGCGATTTCCAGCAACCGCACCGCTACTCCGATGAGCAGCTCAGGATTGTCGCGATCCCGCCATAAGAACGGCGGATACTCGGGGTTGCCGGTTACATTCAGCGTATCGCACACTCCAATCGAGGCGGCGGACGCGGAAGTGGCGGACAACAGCAGCGCTAACGCCAGCCCGGCAAGGCGACGAGGCGTACGGCTATCGCGGTGAAAACGAGGTGGTGCGCCCATAATTCCCCAGATAAAGCCTTGATGATTTACTTAAATAGTAGTCGATAAATTCCATTCCCGCGTCGGCCCTGGTTGGACCCGCCAGAAGGTCATTATTACAATGCCGTCGACTCAGCTACTTATTGATAATCATTTTCATTTGTGTATGATTATTGTCTTTCGTCATTGATCCCCAAATTAGTCTTGCAGCCCGGCGATCCACTCCATCGCAACAGCGTTTCAGCGCCGGACGCAAAGGGAGGCGTAGTGGAACTTCTTTCTGAATATCTTGATCTCACCATTTTCAGCATCCTGGGCCTGATGAGCTTCGTTGTCGTATGGCTGTCCATCGAACGCTGGCTGTTCATGCGCGCGCTGTCGCTACCGGACTACCAGAACTTTGACCGGCTCACCGTCGATCTGACCAAGCACCTCACCACCATCTCCAGCATCGGCGCCAACGCCCCTTACGTTGGCCTGTTGGGCACCGTCGCCGGCATTCTGCTGACCTTTTATCAGATCGGCCAAAGCGGCAATGTGGAAGTGGGCGCCATCATGAGCGGCCTGGCGCTGGCGCTGAAAGCGACCGCCCTCGGCCTGTTGGTGGCGATTCCCACCCTGATGATTTACAACGCGCTGTCCCGCAAAGTGGAAGTCACACAGGCGTTGTGGCGCGCCGATAGAGAGACCCGCCAGGGGAGCTAGGCCTGCGATGAAAAAGTTCGATCAGATCAATGTCATTCCGTTTATTGACATCATGCTGGTGCTGCTGGCCATCGTATTGACCACAGCCACCTTTGTGGTGCAGGGAAAAATCCCCATTGAATTGCCAAGCGCGGAAAACGTCTCCAACAAGTCTGCGCCGGAGCATGCGGTCAATATCGTCATAGACAAGGAAAACCTGTTCTATTACCAGGATGAAGCCGCATCACTGGAACAGTTGGAAAGCCGCCTGAAAAGCCTGGAGAAATCCAGTCCGATTACCCTCAAAGTGGACAGCCAGGCGGACTTCAAAAGCTTCGTAGCGGTCGCTGATCTGCTGCAAAAATATTCACTGACTAATTTTTCCGTACTCGCCAGTCGTAACCAATGAAACGCCATATCATCGGAATCACCGTCGCCCTGTGCCTGCATATATCGCTCGCGGCTTGGCTGACTTCCGGCGTCTCAACGCCAGCGCCAGCCCCAATCGCCGCCGCGCCGGTATCTCTGGTTCTGTCGCAAATGCGCATCGTCGAGCAACAGGTTGAAGCGAAACAAGCGGAAGCTGAACCCGCACCGGAAGTGGAAGAGGTGGTGGAAGCCGAGCAGCCGGTCATAGAAGAACCTGAGCCGGAGGTTGTGCAGGAAACGCCCAAGCCGGTGGAGACGCCTCCAGAGCCCAAACCGGAAGTCGCCAAAGTAGAAAAGCCGAAAGAGCCCAAGAAGCCGGTCAAGAAACAGCCCGAACCCAAAAAAATCGTCGAAAAGGTGAGAAAGCCGCAGCCGACGAAGAAAGAGGAAGTCGCCAAAGTCGACCCTGAACCCAATAAAAAGCTGGCGGAAAACCCCATACCGTCCCCTGACCCACACACGGATATCTCCACGGCTCCAGCCATTGCGGAGCAGCCGCAGTTAAGCTCAGCGCAGATCGTCAGTATTGAGCAGGCTTATATCAATGCGCTGCAATTGGCTTTGGAAAAGAACAAACGGTATCCCCTGAGCGCCAAGCGCCGTCGCCAGGAAGGCACCAGCACGGTGGAGTTCACCATTATGAAAAGCGGCGACATCGCGGAAGTGCGCCTGCTCGACAGCTCTGGCATTTCCCGTCTGGACGAGGCCGCCGTCAAGGCGCTGGTCACCCTGGCGCAGTTTCATCCCATTCCGGATGAGCTCGACCGCAACCACTGGAAAATGTCAGTGCCGATCCGATTTCAGTTGAACTGATTTCACTCCATAAAAAACAAGGGGAGCCGACTATGCCGAGCTCCCCTTTGTTCATAAATGGTTTACTTAAGACCGCCGCCGCGCTCAGCCTTCGTCTTCTTCCTCAGCCCCATCCGACTTATGAAATCCCACTGGCGCAAAGTGAGACACATTGCGAATCTCCGCGACGAAATCATAAGCGTCGCCAGGGAAGTAAGAACGCGTGAACTCAATGGGAACGCCGTCTTCCAACAAGCCTAAGCGTTCGATATAAAGCACAGCGCTGTCCACCGGAATATCCAGCAGTTTGGCGCGGGTTTCGTCAATGGAGATGGCGCGCAGACGCTGTAACGCCTTAACAGGACGCAACCCCTTTTCCGCCAGCGCTTCGTATAAAGAACCCGTGACTTCAAACGGATTGTCCAGAAACTGCCGGGGAATCGTCGCCACTTCCAACCCCATGGGTTTATCATCCGCCAAACGCAGACGATGGAAACGCACCACTTCACTATCCACCGCCAGTTTCAGCGCCACGCGTTCGTCCTCATGAGGCACGCCGACAGAGCGGTCCAGCCAGCGGGAGCCCGGCTTTTTGCCGCGCTCCTGCATGATCTCAGAGAAGCTCTTGAGATAGTTCAGCGGCTGCTCCACACGCTCGGTCACGAACGTGCCCGCGCCCTGACGCTGGGTCAGCAGGCCTTCTTCCACCAGATCGTCGATAGCGCGTCTCACTGTGACGCGGGAAACTTTCATAGCGGCGGCGATTTCACGCTCCGCGGGCACCACATCGCCGGCGCGCAATACGCCGGCGTCCACCGCCTCACGGATCTTGGTCTGCAATTGCAGATACAAAGGAGCGGAGTGCCGCGAGATTTGCTCCGGGATTCCGAAGATTTTGGTAATCAGACTGTCTGGTTTGCTCATAGCGTCTTGACGTAGGTTCTTAGCAGTAGATTTGCTTTTAGAGCTGCGAGAAGACGCTAGCATAGCAGAAACTTGAATAAAGTCAGGTATTTCCACCGGCTGCCTGCCTAATCATGGCGGCCGCCGGCGCATCGGCTTCCGCTGCCGTTAATCGTTTGAAAGCCAGTCCCTGCGCATTGAATACATGAACATTCTGCGGCTGATACTCGGCGTATATCTCCTCGCCCACCTTCACTTCCGTTTCACCGTCGCCACGCACGACAACTTCAGATCCGTCCGTCAATGTCATGTATATATAACTGACTTCACCCAAATGCTCGACCAGGTTAATTTTTCCTTTTAACCGGCCTTCGCCGTGAAGGCTTTCCTGCAAATGTTCGGGCCTCACGCCCACCGTCACTTCCTCGCCAACGGCAATGTCGCCGCTTTCCACCCGGGCTTCCACTTCAACGCCGTCCGCCAGCTTCACATGAATGGAGCCCTCCGCTTTTACGGAGACTTTGCCCTTCATGAAGTTCATTTTTGGCGAGCCGATGAAACCTGCGACAAACTGCGTGCGAGGATGACGATACAGCTCCAGAGGCGAGCCGCATTGCTCAACTCTGCCCTTGTTCATCACCACGATCTTATCGCCAAGGGTCATGGCCTCGACCTGATCGTGGGTAACGTAGATGATGGTTGCGTCCAAGTCTTTATGCAGCTTGCCGATCTCTACCCGGGTCTGCACCCGTAGCGCGGCGTCCAGATTGGAGAGCGGTTCGTCGAACAGAAACACATTGGGGTCGCGCACGATCGCGCGCCCTATCGCCACCCGTTGGCGCTGTCCGCCGGACAGCTCCCGCGGCAAACGCTCCAGCAAATGATCGATCTGCAGGATCTTGGCGGCGTGCTCCACTTTTTCCCGCACGTAGTTCTTGTCCTTGCCGGAGATTTTCAGGCCAAAAGCCATGTTCTTGAACACCGACATGTGCGGGTACAGAGCGTAGGACTGGAACACCATGGCGATGCCGCGCTTGGCGGGCGGCTGGTGATTCACCACTTTGTTGTCGATCAGCAGTTCGCCGCCGCTAATGTCCTCTAAACCGGCGATCAGACGCAGCAAGGTGGACTTGCCGCATCCAGACGCGCCCACCAGCACCACAAACTCGCCGTGCTTGATGTCCAGATCTATGCCGTGCAGGACATTGACCTGGCCGTAACTCTTCTTGATCTGTTTAAGTTGTACGTCAGCCATTATTCACCTCTTGTCCGACATAGCCCCGCCGGTGCGCCGGAACGCAGGCCACGAATATAGATTACGCCGCTCATTTCACCGCTCCCGCCGTCAGGCCGCGAATCAATTGGCGGGAAAAAACCAGATACAGCACCAGCACCGGCGCAATCGCCAGCGTGAGAGAGGACAATACCGCATTCCAGTCCGTCACGAACTGGCCAATGAACTGCTGCACGCCCAGGGTAATGGTCTGCGTGCTTTCGCCCGGCGCCAGAATCAGTGGGAACCACAGGTCGTTCCAGATAGGAATCATGGTGAACACCGCCACCGTGGCCATCGCCGGACGGATCAGCGGCAACACGATCTGGAAAAAGATCTTGTACTCGCTGACGTTGTCGCAACGAGCCGCTTCTTTCAGCTCTTTCGGAATGGTGCGGATGAACTCCGACAAGATATACACCGCCAGCGGCAACCCCTGGGCGATATACACCAGCACCAGGGACGTGCGCGTATTGACCAGATCCAGGTCCACCATCAATTGCAGAATGCTCACCGTGCCCAGGCGAATGGGAATCATGATCCCCATGGCGAATAACGCCGCAATGAACAGCGCCCCGCGAAAACGGTATTCAGTCAACGCCCAGGCCGCCATGGCGCCGAACAGCAATACGAAGAACAGCGACAACACCGTCACAATCAGGCTGTTGAAGAAGAACACGTCGAACGAGGAGCGCGCCAGCACTTCCTCGAAACCGACCAATGTGAAGCTGCTCGCATCCGGCAGCCCCAGAGGATCATTGAAAATCGCCTTACGGGTTTTAAAGGAGTTGATCAGGATCACCAGAATAGGAAACAGCGCGACCACCGTATAGGTCAGCAATACGGCGTGCACCATCAACTTTTTACCGAGATCCGGCTTTAACGTCAGTTTATTCATACCGCTCCGGGGCATCGCCAGCGCCATCTTGTTTAACATAGTTCGCCTCCGCGTTACAGTTGGAAGCGCTGGATGCGCCGTTGTACGAAGAACAGATAAATCGCCACGCCGATAAGAATGATCAGAAACATCAACGTCGCCACCGCTGCGCCCATGGTGGGGCTACCCTGCTGCAGCTGGAAGCCGAAGAAGGTGCGGTAGAACAGAGTGCCCATGATGTCCGAGGAAAAATTGGGGCCTGCCAGCGCGCCTTTCACGGCGTAGATCAATTCAAAGGCGTTGAAGTTAGCGACGAAAGTCAGTATCGACACCATGCTGATGGTAGGCAGCAGCAACGGCAGTTTGATATTCCAGAAGATCTGCCAACTGTTGGCGCCGTCCACCACGCCGGCGTCATTGAGGTCTTCGGGAATATTCAGCAATGCGGCGTAGATCAGCATCATGGGGATGCCGACAAACTGCCAAACGGAAATCAGCGACAGCGTGACTAACGCCGTGCCTTCTTTCCCCAGCCAAGCGTCGAAATAGTCGCCCAGCCCGATGTTGTACATGAAGTCTTCGGAAATGCCCCACAGCGGGCTCAACAATAACTGCCACACGAAGCCGACAATCACCACCGACAGCATGGTCGGCATGAACAGCAAGGTGCGGTAGGTTCCACTCAGGCGCAGCCGCGGAGAGCTCAGTAACAGCGCCAGCAGCAGACCGATTGGGTTCTGCAGCAGCATGTGGATAACGAAGAACATTAAATTGTTCTTCAGAGCGTTCCAGAACGGTTCCGACCATACCTCGCTGAACAGGAGATTGGCGTAGTTCTGCATACCGACAAAAAAGGTGGCGCCGCTTTTGTCTTCACTGAAAAAGCCCAGCCTTAGCGTATCCAGCAACGGGTATACGCTGACGGTCAGATAAATCAGCAGTCCCGGCGCTAAAAAGACCAGGATATGCCAGGGAAAAGGTTTGCGTATATCAGAGTGAGTCATCATAGCTACACCAAGCCGGTTAGAGACGGAAGTCCGCCCCGGTTTGCCTTTGCACAGGCGATAAAGCGTCTGCGGCTGTGTTTATTATGCGCCCGGCGCTCGTTGTGTCGGAGCGCCGGGACGGGATCTTCACTGGTGGAAGATTACATGTGCGGCTGATACCAGGTCTTCAGGCCTTTTTCGACTTCTTCCGCCGCCGCTTTAGGCTCCATGGAGCCGTTCAGCACTTGCACGGTCACGTTCCAAAGCTGGTTTTCCATGTTGGGCGTGCCACGAGACAGGATCTGGTAGGAGTTGCGAATAGTCTGTTCGCACTGGCCGCGCCAGCTCAGGAATTCGCTCGCCACTGGATCTTTGATAGAAATCTTGTGATTACCCAGCGGGAAGAAGCCTGGCAGCTGGTTAGCATACAGCTCTGCGAACTCCGAACCCGCCATCCAGGATAGGAAAATACGGGCTTCCTTTTTGTTGGCGGACGCAGCATTCAGGCCAATGCCGATGTCAGTATGATCGCTGATGTAGCAGGTTTTCTGACCATCGGGCGTTGGCGGAGGAAAGGCGCCGAATTGGAAATCGGCCTGCTCATTGAAGGTGGTGATATCCCAGGAACCGGCTGGGTAAATCGCGCCGCGGCCCAGGGTGAACAGATTCTGCGAATCCGCATATTTCTGAGCCTGGTAGCCGCGCCCAAGGAAAGGTTTCCACTTGGCCAGATGTTCCCACACCTTCACGTACTCAGGATCGGTCAGCTTTTCTTTGCCGTCGATCAGAGCCTTGGGTCCTTCTTCTCCTTTCCAGTAATTAGGGCCGACATTCTGGAAGCCCATGGTGGCGGCTTCCCACTGGTCCGCAGTACCCATGACCAGCGGTGTGTAACGGGATTCATCCTTGATCTTTTCCAATACTTTGAAGAAGTCGGATTCCGTTTTCGGTACGGACAAGCCAAGTTCTTTGAAGATTTCCTTGTTATAGATATAGCCATGAATGACCGAGGCCATCGGCAAGCAGAATACATCTTTACCGTCATCGGTGGACCATGCGGTTTTGGCCACATCGGGGAAATTATTCATGCCTTCGAGATCGTTCAACTTCTCCAGATTGCCCTTCTGGTAAAGCGCCAGAGAGACGTCAAACGGACGACAGGTGATCAGATCGCCAGCCGTACCCGCCTGAAGCTTAGCCTGTAGAGCCGAGTTGTAATCTGCGGGAGGTGTCGGGGAAAAGGTGACTTTGATATCGGGGTGACTTTTGTTGAAGGCGGGAATGATAACATCGTTCCAGACTTTGGCGTCGTCGTTGCGCCAGCTTTCGATGACCAGCTTGTCGCCGGCCTCCGCGGTTAATGTCGCCAGGGCGAATACGCCGACCCCGATTTTCGCCATATGGCGAAACGCACCCTTTATTGTTAAAAAGCTCATCGCTTGTTTCTCCCATAGAGGTTGTTAGTGATTCAACAGCTCGTACTCAATACCGGAGAATAATTGGTATTTTTATTTGACAATACCAATATAAACCCATTGCAAAGCGGTAATCAAGCCTTCCTGGCGCTGAAATTTAATACCTTTGTCCAAAAACAGCGCCTTTATCTGAATTTGGGGCTGTTATTCGTCCGCATGTGCGCTTATTATATTAATGGTATTAAAAAGGTATTGTTTCGATCAAACGTCCTGGATGCTTGCCTCAGAGGGCGTTGAGTCAGCAGGAGATCTTATGCGCGTCATCATCGCAGATTCCCCGGAAGCAGTGGCCCGTATGGGCGCAGAACAGTGCATTCGTTTATTACAGGACAAACCGGCTGCGGTCCTGGGTCTCGCCACTGGCAGCACGCCCATTGCATTGTATGCACACTTGATTCAGCGGCGCCAGCAGGGAGAGGTGAGCTTCCATCAGGTACGCACCTTTAATCTGGACGAGTACATTGGTATTGCCCCGCAGCATCCGCAGAGCTACCGTAGCTTCATGCAGAAGCAGTTATTCGATCACATTGACGTTCTTCCTGAGAACACACATATTCCCAACGGCATGGGCGATCCCATTGCGGAGTCCCGCGCCTATGAAGATAAAATCCATAGCGCCGGCGGCATTGATCTGCAGATACTGGGGCTTGGCCGTAATGGTCATATCGGTTTTAATGAGCCCACTTCCAGTCTGAGCTCCCGCACCCGCGCCAAAACCCTGACCCAGGAAACCATTCGGGACAACAGTCGCTTCTTTTCCGCCGACGAAGAACAGCCGCATCTGGCCATCACCATGGGCATTGGCACGATTCTCGACGCCCGCAAGATCATGCTACTGGCCGCTGGCGCAGCCAAGGCGGACGCCGTCAAAGCAATGGTGGAAGGACCGATCAGCGCTATGCATCCCGCTTCCGCCTTGCAGATGCACCCTTCCGCATTGGTGATCGTGGATACGGACGCCGCGTCCAAACTGGAGTTGATCGACTATTATCGTTGGGTGCAAAGCGAAACGTTACGCGTACAGGGGGCCTATTTGTGACGCAGCAACCTATGTACCTCGGCGTCGACGGCGGCGGCACCTCCTGTCGGGCGCGTCTTTGCGACGCTGACGGCCGCGTGCTTGGCGAAGGTTTTGCGGGTGGCGCCAATCCGCGTCTGGGCCTTGACTTCGCCTACGCCAACATTATGCTGGCCACCCGTCAGGCATTAGCCGCGGCGAATCTGGACGACAGCGCGTTGCCCTGTATTCACGCTGGTTTTGGCCTGGCTGGCGTCGCACAGAAAAAAGAGCGGGAACTGGTATTGAACCACCCTCACCCGTTCGCGGATCTGGCCTTGCTGACCGACGCCCATACCGCCTGTCTGGGCGCCTTCAAGGGCGGTAACGGCGGCATATTGATCATGGGCACCGGCTCCTGCGCAGTGGCCACCATAGATCATGAGTTTCATTTGTTGGGCGGCTGGGGTTTCCCGGTCTCGGACTGCGGCAGCGGAGCCTGGCTCGGTTTGAATGCGCTTCGTTACTCTCTGCTGGCGTTCGAAAGGCTGCAACCAGCTTCGGCTCTCACTGATGCGGTCATGCAACGCTTCGACAACAACCAGGAAAATGTCGTGGCCTGGATGGATCAGGCTAAACCCAGAGATTACGCCGCTTTCGTTCCATTGGTATTCGAGCATGCCCGCCAGGATGACCCCGTCGCCACGCAGTTATTAGCGAAAACCGCCGATGAAGCGGCGTTGATGATTCGCGGCCTGATCAACCTCGGCGCGCCAGCCGTCTGCATCATGGGCGGCCTGAGCGAAGTCATTGATCCCTGGTTGCCACAGGACATCAAGCCCTTTCTGACATCGCCACAAGGGGACGCAATGGACGGAGCCATTCTACTGATTAAACAGAAGTCTGAGATAAGCGAATGTTAACAGCCTTAACTGATGGCCGGATTTTTACCGGCGAGTCCCTACTCTCGCAACAAGCGTTAATCATCGAAGGCGGACGCATTCACAGCATCACGCCCGAACATCAAATTCCCGCCGGCGCCGCGCGCATTTCACTCAATGGGATGCTGCTGGCGCCTGGCTATATCGACGTCCAGGTCAACGGCGGCGGCGGCGCACTGTTCAACGACAACCCCAGCCCGGCGGTTCTGCGCGAAATGGGCGCAGCGCACCGTCGCTACGGCACCACTGCTTTCATGCCCACCTTAATCACCGACACCCGCGACAAAATGGAAGCGGCGGTCAGCGCGGTGGAGGCGGCCTTGCGGGAAGGCGCGCCAGGAGTACTGGGCATTCACCTGGAAGGGCCGTACCTGAACGTCGCCCGCAAAGGCGTCCATAGAGAGTCCATCATTCGAGAACCGGAAGCTGACGCCCTGCAACTGCTCAGCAGCCTGGGGGATATAGGTAAAACCATTGTCACCCTGGCGCCGGAGAAGGTGCCGGAAGGCTTTGTGCGCAAGCTGCGGGAGCGTGGCGTCCATGTCTGTCTGGGACATACCGCCGCCAGTTATGAACAGGTGCATCAGGCGCTGGCGGAAGGCGCCACCGGTTTTACCCATCTGTTCAACGCCATGACGCCCCTGCGTAATCGCGATCCGGGCGTCGTCGGCGCTGCGTTAGACGACGCCGACAGCTGGTGCGGACTGATCGCGGACAATCATCATGTGCATCCCGCCACCATGCGGATTGCGATTCGCGCCAAATCCCGCGGTAAAATCATGCTGGTCACTGACGCCATGCATTCCGTCGGCATGCCGGGCGAGGAATTCGAACTGTTAGGCGAAAAACTGGTGCGCTTTAACGGTCGATTAGCGACGGAGCAAGGCGTATTGGCGGGCTCCGACCTGGATATGGCCACTGCGGTGCGCAATTCCGTCAGCGCCATTGGCCTGGATGTGGAGGAAGCGCTACGTATGGCGTCACTGTATCCTGCGCAATTCCTGGGTATTGATGACAAGTACGGCCGTATCGCGCCGGGATATCGCGCCGATCTGGTATTGTTGAATGACCAATTGGAAGTCGAGGGAACCTGGATCGAAGGGGTAAGAAACTAAATGGGTTGGAGCGCTCCGCGGACGCCCCATACCAATTATGCGCACACCCTGACTCACCCTCGCCGAAGGACGTCAGAAGATAGAACTGCTGGTGTAATGAGTGAGTAATTCCAGCGCCTTCTGACCCAGCACCGAGTTGCCGTAACTGTCCAATTCCGGCGACCAGACCGCCACGGAGAAATAGCCAGGCAACACCGCCACAATGCCTCCTCCCACACCGCTCTTGGCAGGCAATCCCACCTGATATGCAAAGTTACCGGCGGCGTCGTACAGCCCACAGGTCAGCATCAGTGCGTTGACGCGCTTGTCCATGCGTTCGCCATGGAACTGGGTGCGGAAGCTGGATTTGCCTTTATTGGCCAGACTCTCAGTGGCGCGCGCCAGATCCAGGCAGCTCATGGTCATGGAGCATTGTTTGTAGTAGCTGTCGAGCACCACATCCACTTCGCCTTCCAAGTTGCCCAACGCCTTGAGCAAGTTGGCGATGGCGGCGTTGCGATAGCCGGTGCGCGCTTCCGCCACATAGACTTCCGGGTCATAGCGGTTGAACACATTACCGGAGAGCGACGCCATGAATTGCTCCAGACGTTTCACCGGCGACGCGCTGTGATTAACGATGGTGTCGGTCACCACAATGGCGCCGGCGTTGATGAAAGGATTGCGCGGAATGCCGTTTTCATTCTCCAACTGCAACAGCGAGTTGAAGCGCATGCCGGAAGGTTCGCGCCCCACCCGCTTCCACAAATCATCGCCGACAATATCCAGGGCCAGCATAAGGGCGAACAGTTTGGAGATACTCTGAATGGAAAAAGGCGTCGAGGCTTGGCCCACGGTAAATTCATCGCCATCGACAAAGCGGATCGCCATGCCGAACTGGCGCGGATTCACCCTCGACAGCGGTGGAATATAATCCGCCGTCTTACCTACGCCATACAAAGGCGTCACCTCAGAATAAATACGCTCAAGCAATGCAGGGAGTTCGGACTTCTGTAACTTCATGGACTCAGCAATGTCTGGTTAATGTGCCGGGCCGAAAAATATAGGCGCCGCCGCCAGCCCGGACAATGCGCGGATGTACGCAGTGCCGGGCGTTTAACTTATGCTAGGTCCCGGGATGAGTCATTGCCAGTCTTGACTGCAAATCGAGTCGGTTAACCCCTTCAGCTCTCTTTACATTGCGGGTTTTTGGGCTTCTTCTCGGACAGTTAATCGCAGCACCTGTAACTTGAAACTCGCTGACAAACAAACAGAAGGGAAAGTAAAAACAAGGAGCCCGGAATGACACCGGGCCCCTTTTGAGTGTTGAACACAGTTCGCACTGGGTTGTTAAGATCAATCGGCGTTAAGTACCGCGTCGGCGACTCCCTGTGGCGTTTCCGCATAGTGCGAGAACGTCATGGAGAAGCTGGCTCGCCCTGCCGTCATCGTACGCAGGTCGCCGATATAGCCGAACATTTCCGCCAGCGGCGCTTCCGCGTTGATGACGCAGGCGTCGCCCCGGTCCAACTGGTTGAGGATCGAACCGCGACGTCGCATCAGGTCGCCAATGCAGTCGCCGACATGATCGCGAGGCGTCACAATTTCAACCGCCATCACTGGCTCCAACAGTCTGGGCGTCGCTTGCGCCATGGCTTCCTTGAAGGCTTCCCGTCCTGCCACGCTGAACGCCAATTGCGACGAGTCCTGCGCATGATAGGCGCCATCCAGCAACACCGCTTTGAAGCCGCCGCAGGGATAACCGCCCAATACGCCGGAGCGCGCAGCCTGTCTGACGCCATCTTCCACAGCGGGAATATACTCCCGTGGAATGGCTGCGCCGACGATTTGGCTTTCAAACTCAATGCCGTCGCCAGCGATGGGTTCAAAGCGCATGCGCACTTCCGCGAACTGACCGGGTCCGCCTTTTTGCTTCTTGTAGACATAGTCCACCGCAGCCGATTGAGTGATGGTCTCCCGGTACGCCACTTGCGGACGTCCCACAGTCACAGCGATGTCAAAGTCCGTTTGTAACCGATCCACAACTATTTCCAGGTGCAGTTCGCCCATGCCTGACACCAGCGTTTCTCCTGCTGCGCCTGTACTCAATCGCAGGCTGGGATCTTCGCCGACAATGGCGCGCAAAGCTTCACCCAGACGATCCTGGTCCTGCCGCGACTTCGGCTCGATCACGATGTCCATGACCGGTTCCGGCGCATTGATGCGCTCAAGCACCAGAGGCGCTTCCGGGGCGCACAACGTATCTCCGGTCTGCGTGTGCTTCATGCCCACCAGCGCGACAATGTCGCCAGCGCCGATGCGGTCTCGCGCCACTTTACGGTCGGCGTGCATTTCATATATCCGGCCTATACGTTCATACTGGCCAACATTCGTATTGAGTACGCGCGAACCGGATTGCAACGTTCCTCGATAAACACGCACATAGGTCAGCGCCCCATGCTTGTCGTTCACCACTTTGAAGGCCAGCGCGGCGAAAGCTCCATCAACATCCGCATCCACAATTTGAGCGCCGTCGACGGTTTCCATGCCTTTCACCTCCTGCGGCGAAGGCAGATAGTCGACCACCGCGTCTAACACCATCTGTACGCCTTTGTTCTTGAATGCAGATGCACACAACACAGGAACGAATGCGCCGCTGACAACGCCCTGACGAATCAGTCGCTTCAGATCATCAGCCTGCAAAGTGGCGCCATTGAACCAGCCTTCCAGGAGTTCATCATCCAGCTCAACCAGTGTTTCTTCCAGTTGCGCCCGATATTGCGCAGCCTGTTCCTGGTACTCAGGCGTAATCTCTTCGGACGAATATTTCCAGCCGTCATCAGCGTTCCAGCGATGCAGAGACATAGTTGTCAAGTCGATTAACCCGACATAGGTTTCCTCGACGAAGACAGGCAGATGAACCACCAGAGGCTGCGCGCCAAGACGCTCGCGAATCATTGCTACAACGCGTAGATAATCGGCGCCGATGCGGTCCATCTTGTTGACCAGACATATCCGCGGCACGCCGTATTGATCCGCCAATCGCCAGTTGGTTTCCGATTGCGGCTCAACGCCGGCGACGGAGTCGAAAACCACCACCGCGCCGTCCAGTACGCGCAACGAGCGATTCACTTCGATGTTGAAATCGATGTGACCAGGCGTATCAATAATATTGATGCGATGATCCCGCCAGCCCACTGTAACCGCCGCGCTGGCGATAGTGATGCCTCGTTGGCGTTCCTGAACCATGTGATCGGTGACGGTTCCGCCATGATGTACTTCGCCCATGCTGTGCAGGGCGCCAGTGAAGTGCAGCAACCTTTCGGTCAGGGTGGTTTTGCCTGCGTCAACGTGAGCGATGATGCCGATATTTCTTAACTTTTGAAGTTTCATAACAAACCTCTGAAAACCTGAAATCCTTCTTCCGGACAGGCTTTTCTGAGTACGCCCGGAAGTGTTTACTCCCAGGGCGCAAGAGGCGTCATGGGAGCGTTAAGTTGTTTCCCGGTCTTTTGGCGTTCCACGCTTACCCTGAAGAGAAGCAGGATAAACAAGCGTGGAAAAAGTGGAAGCACCAAGGGTTAGGCGCGAGAACTCCGGCCCTTGGGCTGGGACTATTGCTGCGATGTACTTGTCGTAAGTTCTCATAACGAAACCGTTTCTTGGCGATGTTGAATAAGCGTCCGAACTTTTTCGGAACCGAAAACGAAAAAACCCCGGGAGGCGGTGGCCTACCGGGGTTTTTTCATACTGCAACCGGAGGCCTATACGCCTCCGCCAGCTATAGCGAAGGCTATGACTTCAATACCAAAATGCACGCGCTGTCGCGAACGATGGTGATCGCTCCGACGCGGCCGCTGAGGTTGGTAGTGGTGAGTGTCATAACCTTGCTCTTCAGATAAATTCGTTCAGTGGGCGCGGATATTAACAAGCCTTTGGTCAGTATTCAATCGGCTTTTAACGAGAATATTGCAGCGCCCAGAAACACAAAAAGCGGAGTCGGGAGACCGACTCCGCCGTAACGATAAGCTTATTGCGCCGCGTTGGCTCTGACTTCATCGAAAGTCCATTCCTTCATCAGATCGCCATTACGGAAGACGGTAACCAATTGGTCCTCCCGATTACCCAGGTCCTGCCGGCGCACTGTCTGAAAGCCGCCATCCAAGTCTTTAACCAGCGCCAGAAGTCCTTTCTTGGAACGTTTGCCCTGATCGGTGATGGGGTCTTTATAGACATCTCTCCAGATGCCTTTTACGCATATCGCAGAAGCCTTCATGGCGAATTTCAACGTATCCCGGTTCACCTTCTGCAGCAGTTCTCCCCCCATGCCGAAAGCAATGTTTTCAGCGCTTTGCTTGCGCGCTTTCATCGCCGCCAGAATGGCTTCGATCGTGTGCAAAGAGATGCCGTCGCCTTGAATCACCCGGATGCACGCCGGCAATACCCGATATCCTTTGCTGTTGACGGTGAAGCCGAATTTCCGCATCAGTCGTTCGATGGTTTCGGTCACGATCGCTACAGGATCGCCACTGTCAGGACGCACCACCAAGGTGCCGCCGCTGCGCTCGATTTTGGTTTTCAGCGCTTCGCCCCAGAGGTTGTCGATAGCGTTCCACAAGTCATAAGAGTCGCTGACCACCGCCACCAGTTTGCCGGGCTCGGCGAACTGGTCCAGCATGTTGGCGTAGGCGTCCACTTCCGCTTCCTTGCCCCAGCTGGTAATGGTGCTGTGCTCCGCTGCTGGGATTGAAAAGCCCGCCATATCAGCGCCGTAGTAGCGTCTCGCCGCCATGATGCCGCTAACAGTGTCAGTGCCCATAAAGTTCACCAAGTGAGCGGCCCCGCCAATCGCTGCGGTTTCTTCAGAACTGGCGCCGCGAGCGCCGAAGTCGTGCAGTTTGAATGGCAATCCTTCGATAGTGTCCGCCGTTTCTTCCAGGTAACGCTTGATGATGTTGCGGCAGCTCCAGGATACGGTGGCGACCGTAGTCGGATACCAGACCGCTCTCAACAACGCCGTTTCCACATAGCTGGTCAACCAGGCGCAATTACGGTCGGTGTTGATGACCTGCACCATCACGTTTTTCACATCCATGACGGTTCCTTCCGGCGCAGCCTGGATTTCTATCGGCAGATAACCCTCGTGCTTCTCCAGAATATAGCGCCAGCCTTCTTCATTGAAGGGCACGCCGTGGGCTTGATAAACCAGCTTGGCTTCTTCGATATCGTCCGCGGTAATCGGTTTGGTCAGGTACTCTTTGATGAACATCTGCAGACCGAAGAACACCGCTTTCTCAAAAGCGCCGCCCCGTGATTCGATGTAGCTGGAAACCTGCGTGGCGCCAGCCGGATACTGCAGGTAGTGAGAGGTTTTGTAAGAATCTACGTTTAAGATAATGCTGTTTTTCATGACGGAAATCCTCCGGTCAATGTTTGGGTTAAGGGTGTTGCGGTCTATCCGCGGCCCTCGTTTTTCTTAATCTTTTTCCGGCTAAATACCGGTCATTTCCTGAATGATGAAGTAGTGATCTTCATATAATTTTCCTGGGTCCAGTTCCGCCAGCGGCACCCACATGGCCTGTCTGGCGTCATCGCCGCCTTTCACTTTCGGCAGCTCGCTGCTTGGCTCCAGTTCAATGTGAAACGCATGAGTGATAGTGCGTCCTCGGGCTGAACGATGCGGATCATCGAACACCTGCTGCGCCTTGATTGAGCCTCTCAATACTGGCGCTGGCACTTTCAATCTGGTTTCTTCCCGCAATTCCCGCAGGCACGCATCCAAAAGTTTCTCATTCTGATCGACGAAGCCGCCCGGCAACGCTAACAGGCCTTTACCGGGACGCGCCTTACGCTCCACCAGCAGTACATGTCCGCTTTGCACTACCACGGCGTCGACGGTCACGAAGGTCGGCGCATAAGGCGCAGCGCTCCAGGCGCGTTTGTACTTGGCGATGAAATCATGTTCGTATTTGATTTCCTCGTAGTCTTCGCTGAGACAGAACTTCGCCAGCTTCTCCCGTACCGCCGCTGGCAACGCCAGATCCGCGTCACTGCTTTCCAGATAATGCATACCGCCGCGACGATCCGTCTGATTAACGCCGAAAATCGCTTCTCTTACCGGTGTGGCGCTAATGCCGTCCACGTTCTCTACTTCAACGCTTCCCCACTGTGGAAACAACTTCAGGTAGAAAGAGCTGTGGTCCTTACTGTGACCAATCAAACCCACCTTGGCGGATTTGTGCGGCATGCCGTGATGAGCGGTTACCAGTCCCTGAACAGTGGACTGTACGTTTCTGACCCAGATCTCATCGTTGTAGACAATGTCCATCAGCGGCGCGATATGCACGCGTTGATTATCTGCTTTGCTGAGGGCGCTGCGCACCATATCTTCGCGTTCGCTGACACTCCAGGGGTTGCGTGTGGAGCGGGGCTGATGCGCAGAACCACACAAGACAATCATTTGACGCGCTTTGCGCAGCCCCTGTTCAATCACCGCAAGGTGACCGCGATGAAAAGGCTGGAAACGTCCAATAAATACTAAAAAGTCGTATTCGAAATTTTGCATACCAGCAATCTCCTTGCTGTGGTTGACGGGAACCCGGTCTTTCCAGGTCCGCTTAAACTTTTTCTCCGGGGATTCATGAGTCCCATGAACCCTGTCGATGGGCATATAGTGGCATAATGACACTAAGTGGTCAAGCGCTATTTTCAGGCTCCCTCTAAAACATTTCTAACCTGCCTGATACGCGCCTCAACGTCACCCCTCAGCAGCACATACTCTATGTTTCTGCGCTCAAGCTCCGCGATGATCTCCTGTTGGAAGTCCGCGCGGTTCACTTCCCCTGAACGATCCCAGGTATCCTCATAGGGGATGTCGTCAGCGCACAGAAACACATGGTCATAGCGCTGGGTCGCCGCATCCGCCAGACGCTCCAGTTCCGGCAACGCGAAGCCATGATAATAATGAGCGAAATGCCGCGTCGTCAGCGCATTGGTGTCCACGAACAAGTATCGATCGCTATCCAGCAGAAGTTTTTCTTCGCGCTGCAGATGGCCTTGTGCGATTTCCACCAGCTGCTCGGGAACCAGACGTCGCTCAATCTGGTTTTCCTCCCAGTACTCCCGTCCGTACTCCGGCATCCATTGCGTATTAAAGCGCGCCGCCATCGCCTCCGCCAACGTGGTTTTACCAGTAGACGGCGCTCCCAGGAACACCACTTTCTTTACCAAGTCCCTGTACACCAGCGGATGCACCCAATCTCTGGCGGCGAAGGGATTTTTGCGCACCTGAGTAGCGGAGATGGGTACGATCTTTCTGGCTTCATCCACTCGACAGTCCTGCGCATTGAGATAACGGCTGACATGATCGCCGTAGAATTCACTGCAAAAAAAATGAGTCACCTGTCTGCCCGCCAGACACTGCCCGATGTATTCCTCCTGCTTCCGACATATCTCCGGCGTATCCCCCACTTCCTGCGGCCCATCTGGCGCCAGAATCACCTCAGCGTCCGGGTACAGCGCTTTAATCCAGGACGCCCGCCGCTCCAGTGGAACCTCTATTACATCCGGGCAACCGTAGATCATCACCAGCAAGTGATCCACCTGCTCCAGCGCCTGTTCGATCAGATATTGATGACCTTTATGCAGCGGCGCGAACTTCCCTAACGTCAGACCAATCTTGCGCTGCGCATCATACTCAGGCTTTTGCATAGTCCGCCTTCATCTCCAGCGATTGGGTTTGATAACGACGCAGCCAGACAAGCAGACCCGCACTCGCCATGACCAGGAATGTCGCATACAAAACGGTGGTGGGATACAGGCCTTTCTGCCAATACACGCCAATGGCGACGATGTCTACGGCAATCCAGAAGCCCCAATTGATCAACTGCCGCCTGGACAGCAGCCATTGCGCCACCAGACTGGCGACCGTGGTGAAAGCATCCGGATAAGGCAATGAGGCGTCGGTATAGGTGGACATGACATAACCCAGACCAAAGCTGCCGATAATGGCGACCGCCACCCATAACAACGTCATCGTAGGCGGGGTGGGCAGCACCACCAAATCATCGTCGCGCCCCTTACCCTGCAGCCAATACCACCAGCCATAAAACTGCATCGCCACATAAACGCCATGAAGTATGAAATCGGAATACAGCTTGGCGTCGTAAAACACGATCATGTACAGCGCCACTTGCACCAACCCGATGGGCCAGCACCAGATATTGCGGCGGATGATCAGGAAAACACAGATGAAGCCCGCCAGGGAGGCGATGATTTCTATAGCGGAGCCGCCGAAAAAGCCGACCAAAAAGGATTGTATGTCCATGGTATTACTCTGGAGTTTGGATATGCTTTTATGGGTAGATTGACGGTGTCTGTTTTGACACCTTTATTCAAGGTCGCTAATATTAGTGGCCTAATGCCACTAATATAGTACGTTTTTCAGGTTATGCAAGATTACGCCTCAGAAAAAGACTTTCTCGCCGCCTACAACGTTCACGATTACGAAGTGCCTCTCACTTCCGTGGATATGGCCATATTCAAGCTCAGGGAACAGCAGCTCGAAGTGTTGCTGGTGAAGCGCTCGCAACATCCCTCCAGGGACAAGTGGGCGCTGCCGGGTGGGTTTATTGACCTGAAGAAAGACAGAGTCCTCGAAGACACCGCTCATCGGAAGCTGGTGGAAAAAACCGGGGTAAAAAGCCCCTATCTGGAGCAGGTCGCCACCTTTGGCGGTAAGCAAAGAGACCCCCGTGGCTGGTCAGTGACGGTGGTGTACTTCGCCTTAGTCGCCCATGAGGAAGTTGATGTTGATCCCAAAGGCGCCAAAGAAGAAACGCGCTGGGTTCCGGTTACCGAAGCATTACGTGACTATAAACTGGCGTTTGATCACAACGAAATTCTGCGCCTGTGTCGCGAACGACTGACCAGCAAGGTGCAATATACCGCGCTGCCGATTCACTTGTTGCCGGAAGAATTCACGCTGACCGAGCTACAGAAGGTGTTTGAAGTGATTCTCGGCAATGAGGTGGAAAAGAAGTCCTTCCGTCGCCGTATCCTGGATGCGGATATTCTGGAGGAAAGCGGCGCCATGCGCACCGGCAGCAACCGGCCTGCGAAACTGTATCGACTCAAGCGCGGCGTGGAGAATCATTTCTTCCCCAGAACGATCGAAGGACCGCGCAGTTAATATCGGAGAGTGGTAATGACTGAGAAAAAAACGATTAATTTTTATCTGGCTAACGGCGAGTACGGATGCTTTTCCAATTTCTCCCGCGATCCGGTATACCTGAAAGACAAACGCTGGCCCACGTCCGAGCATTATTTTCAGGCGCAAAAATTCGCCGGCACAGAGCATGAAGAAGCCGTACGCATGGCGTCAAAACCCATGGAGGCCGCTAATATGGGACGTGAGCGCACGCGCCCTCTGCGGCCGGATTGGGAAGCCGTCAAAGACGACATCATGCGCGAAGCGGTTATGGCCAAATTCGTCCAGCATGAAAAACTTACTTCCATACTGTTGGGAACCGGCGACGCTGAATTGGTCGAGCATACCGCCAACGACCGTTATTGGGCGGACGGCGGCGATGGGAGCGGCCTGAATATGCTGGGTAAAATTCTGATGGAAGTGCGCGAAGCGATTCAACAAGGTAAAAGCAAATATGAAAACGGTCACTTTATTTAGACCCACAGGACCGAACGAGCTGGCGCTGGTGGAAGAAAGCGGTTTTAAGCGCTGGCCGCCGCGTCTATCGGAGCAACCCATTTTCTACCCGGTCTGCAACGAAGACTACGCCCGACAGATCGCCAGGGACTGGAACGTCAAAGATTCAGGCGTAGGCTATGTGACGCGCTTCGCCGTGGATGCGGATTACCTGAGCCGGTTCGATGTCAAGGTCGTCGGCGGTAGGGAACATGCCGAATACTGGATTCCGGCGGAGCAATTGGAAGAGTTCAACGATCATATTATTGGCGGTATTGAAGTCATCGCTACTTATAGAGAGAAATAGACAAAAAACTTATCATGCGAATCCACTACGGGTGTTCTGGTAGGCTCGTCACTTCGTATTAATGCTTGATAAAGGTAGTGAGTTCGCATGTTGGTAAAGGAAAGCCTGATAGCTAAAGAGCTTGGCCACACCTATTTTGAACGGGGCGTAAAATATTTCAAACAGAAGCGCGTTACTGTGGTGGAATATGGTGAGGATCACGCCTCAGCGACAGTGCGGGGTTCTGGCGACAGTGCTTACCAGGTCTTGGTAACACTTGAAAATGGCGCCTATGGCCTGAGAATAGAAGGGGAATGCTCATGCCCTATTGGCTATAACTGTAAACACGTTGCAGCCACCCTGCTCGCCGTGAATGAAAGAAGCCCGGTTGCAGCGCAAAAGGATACCAGGTCTGACCATATCCCGTCTCACCACCCAGATGAAACGCTGGACCATCACGTCCGGCGTTGGCTTGACCAATTGGTCGACACCACAACAGAGAAGGCGACTCCCGATAGCGCCACTCAAGTTAGCGTGCTCTTTTTGCTGACGCGCAACCAAATGAACGGTAATGTCTGCGTCAACGTTATCCAGGCGCGCATTCTAAAGTCCGGCGCATACTCCACAAGAACCCAGCGTTACAATATCAGCGCCGCCTTTAACCAGAGTAAGCCAGCCGCCTTCCTGACCAAAGCTGACCTGGCGATCTTTAAGCGCCTGCTATGGTCGCAATGGGGCTCTGACCTACCGTTAACGGAAGAAAGCGGAGCAGAAGCCCTTCAGCGCATACTGGCGACTGAACGCGCGTACTGGGAAACTCCACAAGGGCCAAAGTTATTCAAAGGCGCGCCAGCGCAGGCGGAGTTTGAGTGGCGAGTGGATAGGGAGGGCGGACAAACACTGGAAATGGTCCCATCACATCTGATAATGGTCGCCACTGATCCGATCTACTATATCAATACCCACACTGGAGAATGTGGCCAGCTGCATAGTGAGCTGCCGCCGTCCATGCTGATGACGCTTAATCGCGCGCCCAGGTTATCCCCAGTGCAGGCGGGACAAGTACGCTCGCTTCTGGAGCAACGACTCCCCGGCGCACGACTTCCCAAACCCAAAGAGATAGCCGTCGAGAAGGACACCAAAGTCAAGCCGCAGGTTCATCTCACCCTTGGAGCGGCAAGCCCTTCTCAAGCTGGCTATTTTCCCTATAGAACGAGTCAAGCCGATATTCCCTACGCCAGGCTAGAGTTTTCCTATCGCGATATCCGCGTATCTTATGACTCCGATATTCAGCAAGTGACAACGGTCAAAGACAATACCCATCTCATCATTCCCCGGGATTTTCTTGTTGAAGAGACAGCCCTGCGCAAACTAAGAACTCTGGATATGCGCCCGCTCAATACTATCGAAACCTATCCGCTCGTCGATGAGGCGCATCAAATGGACCTGAGCTTTCCAAGCTTCGGAGAGTGGCACGGGTTCGCCCAGTACGGCATCCCCCTGTTAGAGAAACAAGGATGGCATATTACCATTGAGGAAGATTTTCCCTTCCAGTACATCAATACAGATGTGGAAGAACTCTCCTGGTATTCCAGTCTGGATGAAAGCGACAGCGACTGGTTCGATTTCGACCTCGGCGTGGAAGTCGACGGCGAGCGCATTAACCTGCTACCCGTTCTGTGCAACCTGATTAAAGACGCGCCGGAGGAGTGGGAGCTTCAGACACTGGCCGATTATCCTGGAGATAGCGATGTTCTGCTCCAGGTCGCCCCTGGCCGGTGGATCAAGCTGGATGTCGAGAGAGTCAGAAACCTGTTAGGCAGTCTCATTGAGCTGTACGACCATGATCCTCTGGTGAACGATAAATTCCGCCTGAAACGGGGACAGGTTGGCCAGCTTCTGGCGCTCAACGAGGCCATGGCTTCAGTCAGCCTGCGCTGGCTGGGCGCTGATAAACTGACACGCTTGATTGTTCGACTGAAGCAGCAGGAGCAAATGAGCCATGTCTTCCCCCCCGACTGGTTCAACGCCACCCTCAGAGACTACCAACAAGAGGGACTGAACTGGCTTGGCTTCCTTAGAGAAATCGAAATGGGCGGCATCCTGGCTGACGACATGGGGTTGGGGAAAACCATTCAGACCCTCGCCCTGCTCTCGGTGGAAAAAGCCCAGGGGCGGATGGATCGGCCCTGCCTGATCGTCGCGCCCACCAGCTTAATGAGCAACTGGCGTAAGGAAGCGGAAAAGTTCGCGCCTGGACTGAAAGTGCTCGTTCTGCACGGCTCCCAACGCGCCGAGCGCTTTGAACGCATAGCCGACAACGACCTGGTTTTGACGACCTATCCGCTACTGCCGCGCGACAGCGAATATCTGCTAAAGCAGGATTACCATTATCTTATTTTGGATGAAGCGCAAACCATCAAGAATCCAAAGGCGCAGGCCACCCAACTGGTACACAGGCTTGAAGCCCGCCATCGGCTGTGTCTGACTGGAACGCCGATGGAAAATCATCTGGGCGAGCTGTGGTCGTTGTTTAATTTCCTTACGCCGGGCCTGCTCGGGGACGATAGAAAGTTCAAAACCCTGTTCCGCACCCCTATCGAAAAACAGGGCGACCTTGAACGGCAACGCTTGTTATCTAGACGCATCAAGCCGTTTATGTTGCGCCGCACTAAACAAGAGGTCGCAACGGAGCTGCCGGAGAAAACAGAAATACAACGTACTGTCTTGCTGGAAGGAAAGCAGCGGGATCTTTATGAAAGTATTCGCGTCGCCATGGATAAAAAGATTCGCGACGCTATCGCCAAGAAAGGCGTTAAACGTTCTCATATAGAAATTCTGGACGCATTGCTGAAGCTGCGCCAAGTATGTTGCGATCCATCGCTGCTGAAACTGGACAGTGCGCGTAAAGTGAAAAGCAGCGCCAAACTGGATACGCTGATGTCCATGTTGCCCAGTCTGCTTGAGGAAGGCCGCAAAATACTGTTGTTTTCCCAGTTCACTTCTATGCTTGGATTGATTGAAGCGCAATTAGACAAAGCCGGTATCGAGTACGTAAAACTGACAGGCGCGACGAAAGACAGAGATACGCCTGTCAATCGGTTTCAAAACGGAGAGGTCTCTTTGTTTCTGATTAGCCTTAAAGCAGGCGGCGTGGGCTTAAATCTAACCGCGGCGGACACCGTCATCCATTACGACCCCTGGTGGAATCCCGCCGTTGAAAACCAGGCGACCGACCGCGCCTATCGCATCGGCCAGGATAAGCCGGTGTTCGTTTACAAGTTGATCACAGAAGGAACCGTGGAAGAAAAAATCGTCGAATTACAAAAGCAGAAACAAGCGCTGGCGGATAATCTACTTGCAGACAAAGCTGAAAAGTTCACCTTCGATGAAGAAGAGCTGCGTAAGTTATTCGCCCCGGTTGAATAGGGTATAAGTACATGACTGGACAACCAGATAGAAACAACCTCGACAAATACCAGGGCTGCCTGCTTGGTCTTGCGGTGGGCGACGCCGTGGGCACGACGTTGGAGTTTCGCCCGCGCGGCTCATTCGAGCCTATCGACGATATGGTCGGCGGCGGCCCATTCGGGCTGCTGGCGGGACAGTGGACTGACGACACCTCCATGGCGTTATGTCTGGCGGAGTCCCTGCTGACCAGACAGGGCTTTGACGCGGCGGACCAGATGACCCGCTATTGCAACTGGTGGCAGTGGGGCTATTTCAGCAGCACCGGAAACTGCTTTGATATCGGCAACACAGTGCGCGGCGCTCTCCAGCGCTTTCTGGACAGCGGCGAGCCTTACTCCGGCTCACTGGACGCGCATAGCGCCGGCAATGGCTCCATTATGCGTCTGGCGCCGGTCGCCATGTATTACAGCCCTCGTATCGAGCAGGTCGTGCAATACTGCGGCGAAAGCTCACGCACCACTCACGGCGCCAATGAATGCGTGGACGCCTGCCGTTTGATGGGCGTTATCCTGCATCAGTTGCTGACTGGCGACGCCAAAGAGGATGTGCTGGAAGATCCCATGTATGTGCCCTACACCGACAAGGTCGCACAGATCTCCATGGGGGATTACCTGAATAAAAGCGAAAGCGAAGTGCGCGGTACCGGCTACGTGATTGACGCTCTCGAAGCCGCCCTGTGGTGTTTCGCCCATACGGACAACTTTCAGGACGCAGTGCTGAAAGCGGCGAACCTTGGCGACGACGCCGACACCACCGCCGCCATCGTCGGCCAGATCGCCGGGGCCTACTATGGCGTCAACGGCATTCGCCAGGACTGGCTGGATAAACTGCATATACGCGACGACATCGCCGCCATGGCGGAACAGTTACACGCAGCGCAGCCGGTGAAAGAACCGCAGGCATAACGTCCGACGCCTATACAAGGAGTTTAGAATGCCACATCGTATGCAGGAACGCTGGTTCATGCCCGCGCCCCAGGCAGGCAAATCGATCAGACTATTCTGCTTTCCCTACGCCGGCGGCAGCCCCAATGCATTCCGAAGCTGGGTAAAGCGCTTTCCAGACGACATGGATGTGGTCGTGGTGCGCCTGCCCGGCCGCGAAAACCGCATCAGCGAAGCGCCTTTCAGCGAATGGCCGCCATTAGTGGAGTCGGTGTTACAAGCAATCGTCCCCTACCTGAATCAACCTTTCGCCTTCTTCGGGCACAGCTTCGGCGGCCGCGTTATCTTCGAGTTGACCCGACGCCTGCAATCCTATGGCGGACCATTACCGGAACATGTGTTTATTTCCGGCTGTCGCTGTCCTCATCTGAGCAGTCACCAGCCGTTCATCCACCAGCTGCCAATGGAAGGGCTGATAGAAAGAATCCGCCAAATGAACGGCGCCCCGGAGGCGGCGCTACAGGACCAGCAACTGATGGCGTTGATGGAGCCCATGCTGCGTGCGGATTTCAAACTTTCAGAATGCTGGAGCGGCGACAAGTCACAGACATTACGGGTTCCCATCACCGCTCTAAGCGGGCAGGACGACCCTATCGACGCGTCCGCGCGCATGCAGGAGTGGGAAGATTACACCAGCGGCGGATTTCAATTGCGCACGTTCCCCGGGGACCACTTTTTCATCCGCAGCAGCGAACAGGAAGTCACCGCCTTTATCAGCCAGACGCTTTTGGAAAACGCATTGCTTCCGGCTTAAGGCTGGGCGCATGCGTCAGTCCCTACTGGAAACTTTGACTCATCGCCGCTAAACTTTTGCGTTTTCCACTTCAGGTCTACCCAGTTCACATCGGATACGGTCATGTAATGGCGATCGCACCCTCAATTTCAGCTTCTGCTAAGGCGTCTTAACTGACGACGCTATTGTTTCGCCTCGTCTTCAGCGCATAGCAAGCTGACTCTTTTGAATCTCCGCAGGACGTTTTCCTGTAGAGGAATCAATACGGATTTTGTTTTTGAGGAGGCGGTATGTTTATCCGCAAATATCCCCGCACGCCCCACCTGCAAGGGTCGCGGCTACAGCCGGGGGACAGCGCATCGGATCAGATTCCCTTTGCGCAACTGACCGGGCGCTATCTGGTCATCGAAGAAAAACTCGACGGAGCCAACGCCGGCGTCAGTTTCGACGCATCCGGCGCACTGCGCCTGCAAAGTCGGGGGCATGTGCTGACCGGCGGCGGGCGCGAGTCGCAATTCGCGCAGTTTAAGTCCTGGGCCACGGTGCATCAGGAGCGTTTGTTCGAAATTCTGGGAACCCGTTACACCCTGTACGGGGAATGGATGGCGTCGAAGCACACGGTATTTTATGACCGCTTGCCGCATCTATTCGCTGAATTCGATATTCTCGACACCGAGACCGGTGAGTTTCTCTCCACCTCCGCGCGTCGACGCATGTTAAAGGATTCACCGGTGCTTTCCGTTCCGGTTTTATATGCCGGCCTGGCGCCCAGGCGCTTGGCGGAACTGCAAAAACTGGTGCGCCCGTCGCTGGCGAAAACCGCACAATGGCGCAACAGCCTGGAGCGGGTCGCCCATCAGGAAGCGCTGGATTTCGATCTGGTCAAACGACAGACCGACAACTCGGATTTGTCCGAAGGCCTGTATATCAAAATAGAAGAAGAGGGTCGTACGGTCGGCCGCTTGAAGTGGGTGCGCCATGATTTTATTCAGGCCATTCTGGACAGCGGCAGCCACCATCTTAACCGGCCGATTTTCCCCAACCAGCTGGCGCAGGGCGTGGATATGTACGCCTCTCAGCTTACCTTGAAATGGGAGGATCTCGGCCACGATGAGCCGGAGTCACAGGAACCGAGCGCAGCAGAGGAGAAAAGCTCATGATCGACTATCAGCAACTCCAAAACTGGATGCCCGCCAATAACGACGAGCCGGATTGGCGAGCGTTGTGGGAGGGGTTGCCAGATCTGCAGCCCTTGGCGACTACGCCCCAGGACCCCTACTACCATGCGGAAGGAGACGTGTGGACGCACACCAAAATGGTGGTGAACGAGCTGTTGGCGGGGGAAACTTATCAACAGGCGGATGCGGAGCAGCGCTTTGTGCTGTTCTACGCCGCCTTGTTGCACGATATCGCCAAACCGGCCACCACCATCGTGAAACCAGATGGCGGCGTCGGCAGCCCCAGACACTCCCGGCGCGGCGCGGTGGACGCCCGGATTCTGCTATGGCGGGCCGGCGTTCCTTTTGCTTTGCGGGAGCGCATTTGTCGCATTATCGCCCAGCATCAGGTTCCGTTTTTCATCTTCGACGACCGGGCGCAACGACGTCCCGAGTTTCTGGCGCATCGCATGTCCTGGGAAGTGAGCCTGCAGGAGCTTTATGCGGTGGCGCTGGCGGATATGAGCGGCAGAACCTATGAGAAAAAAGCGGATAGCATTGCAGACATCGCGCTGTTCCGTGAGCTTGCGCTGCAAGAGTCCTGCTGGGAGCAACCCCGCGGCTTTCCCGATGAAGTAGTGCGTCAGCAATACTTTCGCTCCGAGGGCGCCACAGCGGCGGATTATGGATACCAGCAACCGGAAGGCTCCGAGGTAGTTTTGTTATGCGGGCTACCCGCCTCAGGCAAGAATACCTGGGCGAGCCGACATCGACCTGACTGGCCTACCGTTTCCTATGACGACGCGCGTGGGGAGATGGGCCTCAAATATGGTCAGAATGAAGGTAAGGTCGCCCACCACGCCATCGATATGGCCAAAGAGCATTTGCGACGCAAGCAGCCCTTTGTGTGGAACGCCACGCACCTGTCGCAGGAAATGCGCAGCAACGCCCTGGACCTGTTGTACGCCTACCATGCGAAAATCCGCATCGTCTATCTGGAAGCTGCAGAGAAAACCTTGCGCGCCCGCAATCGCAAACGGGATAGCACGGTCACCGACAAAGTGATCGACCGCCTGCTATATCGCTGGGAAATTCCATTGCCGAGCGAGGCGCATTGGGTGGAGTACGTGGTGGAGTAGGTTATGCCCTCTTCTTACTGTTATCATCACTACTGTGAACCAAGCGAGGCTTCCTCTCCTCGGGACGATACTCCTCGATTTCGTCAGGAAACGCTTCAGCATCACTGGAATTTAAAGACTTTTCTCCGCCGAATATAACACCGCGTTCATCGAAATCAGCAGGACCGTGCTTGAACATATCGTCAACAACGGACTGGGTTTCTTTGCGCACCCATTCCTCAAGCTCTTTCGTTCCCGGTTTCGGACGGCCTCTTTCAGAGGGTTCACCCCCCGTATCTCTAGGCCCATTGGATTAGACGATTTTCACGGTATTGCTTCCTTACCACTTTGATTAGAACCTTTGCCTTTATTGGAAGACATCTGACCACAGCATTACCGAAGCAGGATCGGAAAATGAGTTATAAGGATTTATTCGTAAAATACCTTTTTTACACAACCGCAAGTCCCGATGATTTCTGGCTTGAGATGATGCCATCTCACATCTATAGGGCAAGCAAAAGCGGCAGCCAACCAAAATTTCTGACAAGAGATAGGTTAAGGACTGCCGACTTCAAAATGGCCTTTGACCCACTCGTAGACAACGCACTTCTGATTCCTTCCCCCAACAAAGGGCTATCATTCGCCGACTCGATAGTGAATCCGAGTTTATTGCGAAGATAAATTCTCTTGTGCAGCAGAAACGATATATTTGCACCAAGGTAAAAATTTAGGGTCAAAATATGGATTCAAAATTAATTGAGTTTCCGCGAGATCTTTTTAAAGAAGTTCGCAGGATAGCCGCCAGAGAAAGCTTTCCTTTAGCACTGGCTATTTTAGATCGTTACGATAACGACACCCAATCGATAGCAGTTAATCAAGAGGAAGCTCAACACTTGGTTGACGTTGTAGGTTATGAAGCAACCAGAGTCAGCCTTAAATGTCCTTATACCGATGAGCATCCCGACTATGATGACGAATTAGCAGAAGAGTGGGACGAAGTTTGTCAAAGCATCCACCCGCATACCGTCAACTGCTTCAAGCAGCACTTTGAGATAGACGAATAGGTTGCTTCTAATGACAACAGGGAAAGTACAAGGACCTGACAATGACAAATAGTAAAAGACCCGATCCTGACTCCATAAGCATCGAAGATGTCATACAGTACATGAAAGGGAGAGTTGACGAAATTTTCAGCCACCCTCCCATGGAAAACCAGCCCGATATGCCATTCGGTTCCCCCGATCTGCTTTTTAAGTCAGACGCAGAGCCCATTGGTTCCTAGATAACAGACATGACCAATTGCGCGCATATGGGAAAGAAGCGGAAGACTTCAGGAATGCAAACTAATGCCTAAGCATACACACCCACCAGAATGGATAAAGTCTTCAAAGCCTGACAAGGCTGGACAATACCTTGTTGCCATTGAGTATCCTATGGGCATGGGGATCATAGCTTGTTACTACTACTCTCTTGTTGAGGGGTGGTCGCATCAGGACCCCAATGAGACTATCGTCGCATATATGAGGCTTGATGACGCAATAGACGCTCTGCCCTCGCCCTGGGATGATGAGTCATAGAAAACTAGACACCATCACCGCCAATGAATAACGGGCGTTATCGCCCATTTTCTTATTCTCTGCCGCCAGCGCTCGGGCGAAAATCATCCACTAGCCTCGCCAGACGCTTAACGAAGCCCACGTCCATTGTCATCAGCATGCGGACCAGGTATTGAAAATCTCCGTCGCTGTTCCAGCGCGCAAACAGGTCACATCCTGCAGCAACTGCTGCCCCTTGTGCCTGCTCGGCCCCTGGACTCCCGCAAGAAACCAGATCGGCCACTGCTGATAAAGCACGCACAACTTGGTCAGCTCCCCTAAGCCCGGCAGCTCTGACCGCTCCGTCAGCACCCACTTTGCATATTTTGATCGCTGCACACCAATGGCGTCGGGGACTTGTTGTTGTGTGTATCCATAGTATTCCTGCGCCTGGCGCAGCCTCAGTTTGAACCCCTCCCTGTCGAACTGAACGTCATCATGAAACAGTTCAGGGATCATTTTTTTTAACCCAATGTTATAGATCAGTACATTTTCATGGTACGACCACCGGAATTGTTAGGCCACGGAACATCCTCGGGGTTTGCAAAAATTTGAAATACCGTATAACAACGTTTACGAACCAAGGGTCCGAGACGGTCCCTTGACTCTTGATAGGCTGTCGCCAGAAAATCTACCAACTTTACAGTTCAGTCATGTGTCTGTATCACTTGGTAGAAATGATGCCTGCCGCTGCGGAAGCGGTAAAAGGTACAAAAACTGTTTTCTCAACACATCTAATGAGCCAGGAATGAAAGAAAAAAGTCAGAATCCCTTCGAGAAGTTACTCGGGTTAAAAGATCTGCCGCCCTTTCAATCCCCAGAGGAATTGCAAAGGCATGTGGAACGAGCCATTTATGCAAGGAATTCACAACCTTTAGAGGACTTAGCAGGCCTGTCCGCAGCGCAGATGTACGACCTGCTGTACCACCCCTATGATTCGCCTGAAATCGTCCGCTTTCCGGAAATCCCTGACGCAGACGTCGACGCGCCGATCATCACGCTATTCCTGTTGCTGGCCGAGCAGATCGGGGAACAAGGAATAAAGCCTACCGCTAAAGGCAATTTACCTCGCAAACTATGCCAGGAAACAGCGCTGGCTTATTGGGGCGAGGAGCTTTATCTGGAGGACAGGAAGTACGGGGCCATCAACCAGGAAGAGCAATTTTTTGAGCTGCATCTTACGAAATTGATCGCCGAGCTGGCGGGCCTGATTCGCAAATATAAAGGCAAGTTGATACTGAGCCGGAAGTGCCGGGATTGGTTGGGCCGGAACAACAAGGGGAAGATTTATCACGAGTTGCTCAGAGCCTATACCGAGAAGTCTAACTGGGCGTACGTAGACGGCTATCCAGAGCTTTATATCATCCAGCGGTCATTTGTTTTTACCCTGTACTTACTTAAGAAGTACTCTAATGAAAAAAGGGGGAGTACATTTTATGAAGACTGCTTCATAAAAGCCTACCCCGACGCCCTGAAAGAATTACCAAATAACCCGATGCTGGGACCGAACCATAGAGACCACACTTTGAGAAGCGCATACAGTAATCGAGCGTTGTTCCGCTTCGCGCACTTTTTTGGTCTGGTGACTGTTGAGCGCGTCAGTACAGGTTATATGACCAGCGAGCTGCTAATCCAAGGACTTCCATTGTTGGACAGGGCTGTTCAATTCCCGCCAGGCTAGGTAACGAGTTCACCCTCTTCAATCCCCAAAAACCCGCCGGTCTGATGCGCCCATAACTGGGCGTAAATTCCGCCGTTATTGATCAAATCCTGGTGTGAGCCCTGTTCGATGATAGCGCCGTCATCAAGCACGATCAGGCGATCCATAGCAGCTATTGTGGAAAGACGATGCGCAATGGCGATAACGGTTTTACCTTCCATCAGTTCATACAGGCTGCGCTGAATCGCCGCTTCCGCTTCGGAATCCAGCGCGGAAGTGGCCTCATCCAGAATCAGAATCGGCGCATCTTTCAACAGAACGCGAGCGATGGCGATACGTTGACGCTGTCCGCCTGAGAGTTTCACTCCGCGCTCGCCGACCTGGGCGTCGTAGCCTCTCCTTCCCTGTGGATCAGACAAAGTCTGAATAAAATCATGCGCCTCCGCCTTTTTCGCGGCGGCGATCATCTCTTCTTCCGTGGCGTCAGGGCGACCGTAAAGAATGTTATCCCGTACAGACCGGTGCAGCAGCGAGGTATCCTGGGTCACCATACCGATATGCTCACGCAGACTCTCCTGGCTGACTTCGCTGATATCCTGGCCATCAATGAGAATACGTCCCTGCTCCAGGTCGTAAAAGCGCAGCAGCAGATTCACCAGGGTGGATTTACCGGCGCCGGAACGCCCCACCAGGCCGACTTTCTCGCCGGGCTTGATATCCAGGGTTAGTTGTTCGATGACGCCCTCGCCTTTGCCATAGTGAAAGCCGATTTTATCGAACCTGATATGCCCCTTAGTCGCCTGCAGTCGACGCGCATCGGGTCGGTCCGTCACTTCCTGCGGTTTGGACAAGGTATTGATGCCATCCGCCACGGTGCCGATATTTTCAAACAACGCGCTGACTTCCCACATGATCCACTGCGCCATGCCGTTCAGGCGCAAAGTCAGACTCACGGCGATAGCTATCGCGCCTACCGTGATAGCGCTCTGCGTCCACAACCAGATCGCCAGCCCCGTTATGACGAAAGTCAGTAGATAATTCAAGGTATGCACACTGACGTTGACGCCCGTCACCAGTCGCATTTGCCGTCTGACTGTCTTTAGAAACCCCTCCATACTCTCTTGCGCATAATCCGCTTCCCGCTGGGTATGGGAAAACAGTTTCACAGTAGTGATGTTGGTGTAACTATCAACGATACGACCCGTCATTGCTGCGCGAGCATCCGCGTTTTTCATCGAGTTACGCTTGAGCTTGGGAACAAAGTAAAGCTGCAGACAGACATAAGCGCCCAGCCAAACCATCATGGGAATCAACAAGCGCGAATCCGCATTGCCGATCATCACCAGCATGGTGCTAAAATACACCAGCACATACACCATAATGTCCAACAACTTCATCACGGTTTCCCGCACCGCTAGAGAGGTTTGCAGCACCTTGGTGGCGATGCGGCCGGCGAAATCATTCTGATAGAAAGACACGCTCTGTTTAAGCAAATAACGATGCGCCTTCCAGCGAATCTGCATAGGATAATTCGCCAGCAATGTCTGATGAATCAACAGCGCCCGGAATAAGACGCCAATAGGCAGGCCCACCAGGACCACCAATGTCATGATCAGTAAACGGCCGCCCTCCTCCTGAAACAACGTCTCAGGATTCTTGTCCACCAGCCAGTCCACCAACTGCCCCATAAATCCAAACAATGAAACTTCCAATAACGCCAGAAACGCAGACGTCAGCGACATCAGGAATAACGGAACTTCCATCCCCCGCGTGTAATAACGGCAAAACGCGAACAACCCAGTAGGCGGCTGCTCCGGTTCCTCAGGCGGAAAGGGCTTAATAAACTTTTCAAATAAACTCAGCATAGAAACAATCCACATCCATCGGATCAAACAACAGGGTTAGCAGTGTGCAAAGCAGCGAAGAACAAAGAGCGATCGGCGCAAGCATGGCGCCCGGAAAGCGTGACGTAAAGCCAGAGACAAATCAGAGTAACCAAGGATTGAGGGAAATGTAAGGCGGGTTATTGCTTAATGAAATTCTAAATTCAGGCCTTACGGCCGCTGGCCACTTCTCTCAATGCTGGGTCTACCTTCACCAGATTGGTAATGAGTTGATTACACGCTATAAAAAGAATAGAAGTAATCGTTATACTCTAGCCTCAATGACACGGACGCAATGAAGAACTGTTCCGGGGTAGCTCAGTATGGAGAGCGCTCGGCTGAATTCCGAGAGGGCGCTGGTGCAAATCCAGCCCCCGGACCCATCCATAAGACTGGATATGCCAAGTAATAAAAAGCCTGAAAAAGACAAAATCACCATTGATGCTGCTTACCCTGAATTTCAGCTATCAAAGGCTCTGCAAAATAATCTTAGCAATCCGTCCCACAGCTCAGGGCAGAAAGTGGCGCGATGGGAGAACATTCTCGCGAGCATGTATTCTGGCGAGTTGAGTATAGGCTCTCGAACTCCCGTCTCCAATACGCCTGCATGGGTGACATTGGAAGTTGCGACTGGCGGATTTGCGACTGGGACTTTCTTAGCCGGAGGGCCGTTAACGGAGGACGAGATTGCCTTTGCGAAAAGGCTAACGCTTCCAATAAATACAGCAACAAGGGCCGCCCTGAACAGTTACTTTTTAAGCGAAGAAGGCGTAAAGCTCCTAAATCAACATATCTCTGAGGGCCGGTTTTCCATCAGCGTTCCAGAGGAAGGAGCCCTGGCAATTGTTGCTTGGCTGCTTGAACACGGAGATGTGTCAGGCGCTAAATCGATTCTTGCAGAAATACTTCCTTTTTTCTCCGAACTAAAGTTCTATCCCAATCTTTCCGGTCAGTTTACTGCAAGTAATGGATTTGTATTTCTACAACCTGTCAGATCAGCCATAGAAAAGCTTAACAACGTCGAAGCAAATAAGCGCATCACCGCACAAGAAGAAGCAATCCGAATTTGGATTCCTTTATATGACCAACTCGTCGGACTGCTCATTGAAACCGTGGAAGGTGAATTGCCTTCAGTTAGGGTGAATGATTCAGGAAAGCCAGTACGAGACCACCTCGGCCACTATGACCTAAAAGGTGGGTTTCCTGGTAAGAGATTTCCCGCGGGTTGGACTGAACGCGCTACATCCTTATCCGGGCGCCATGAACAAATGGCTTCGCAACATACTTTAGGCAGTCGAAGATTGAAAGCCGGTTCAGTCCATGCGCGAATGCTGGCTTTTCTTAAACAATGTATTGATAGCCCAACAACACTGCATAAACGGGATCGCGGATATGTTCGTTTACACTTGGCGCGCTATATCGCCAAACGAGGCGCGCCAGGAGAGGATAAGCAACTTGTGTCACGACTCAGGCAGTCTCAGCAGTGTAGACCAGAAAAGTACCATGAAATTGCAAAAATCCTGGTACAGCGATTAATACCTCTTCCTCAGAATAAAGGACTTGAATATGTCGGGCGCGCCATTGCCCCCATCACTTCGGATGAATCGACGCACAACGCTCCTGCTGGATCATTGATCCCCCGACATTTAGCCAAGAAAGTGGAACGCACCCAAATCGCCACTATCGACCAGCTTATACAGCAAGGCTATATCACCTCTGCGGATGCTATTGCTAACGTATTACCGCAATTGACTGCAAATATAAGAGCTTCCTGCTTTGACGATTCTGGGCTGAAGAATATTTACTCAAGTATTTATCAGGCTTTTCGGCAACGCCGCTCTTTGCTGCTTATTAACTTACAAAACCAAGTTCAGCTGACTGAACTTCCGTGGATTTCAAAGGTAGAAAAGTACCGTAATACCAAACCAAGAAACCAAGAGTTAGCGATAACTATTCTGTCGGATATAGTTATCTTGGCGCTTGTAAATTTTCCTTATTCTATTCTTCCAAATAAGCTGCTTCAGGAAATTAGAAGCTTGGCTGACCAGGCAAAGCTCAAAGTTCCTATTGTCGATGAAATAGCCGCCGATATTTTCATGGGCGAGTTCACTCAGAAGTATGCGAATGCCTGTGAGTACGCCGCCGAACTGCTTCAGGACACACTATATGCAAGGTACTACAACGTAGACGGCCCATCTTCTATTAAGAAAACGTTGTTTGGCGGCAGAAGCATGACTGCCAAAAACTTTTCCAGCTTATGTTCAAAACGCGCTGGCGCTCCTGGGAAGGGTTGGAGTGTAGCCAGCAACGCCATCGTTATTGAGCAACAACAGATATTAACCACACAGAACCTGGCGGTACTGTTTCAGGTTTTGGGGTTAAAGACTAAGTTGGGAGAAAATCTATCACTCATGGTGAAAGACTGTTTCAAGTGGGTATGTAGACGCCAGCAGTTAAAAATGGATAGTAGCCATACTGGGCTTAACATAATGAAAAAAAGCGCCTATGCGTGGCGACAAATGATTTTTTTCCTAACACAGCTGCCACCGGAAGAGCATCATGATCACGTATCCTGGATGCAATCGCATTTGTCGGAGCAAGCGCCTGAGTTCAGGAGGCGGTTCGCTCCCGTAATGACAGGTCTTCAGTTAGCTGTGAACGGTCAGCGCCTGCAAAAGACAGATTCAGAGGCAATACAGTTTTTAGGTTGGGCGGTAGGGAAACATCCTTTAATGCCATCAAACATCCCCTGACTCGGTTTACTTTCAAGCTTAACAGAGCGGAGGCGGCAGTCTCCCGATCCGCCTCATCGCCTTTACAGGGCTCAATTCGCACCGTCTCAAAAAAATCAACTAAACTCCGTCCCACCCTTCCGGCACAGGTACGCTGCGCTCACGGACTTCAAACACACGCGGCCGAGTTCCGGGTCGCGTCTTTCTTTGGTCGGGGTGATGACGATGCCTTCGCGGATGTGGTCGGCGTCGAGTTTGGTGGCGCCGTCGGTATGTTCTCTCATGACTTCCTGTGAGAAGGGGCCGCGGTAGAGAATGGGGACGGTTTGGACGCCGAGTTGTTCCGCCATCGCCTGCAGCGCGTCGAAGTCGTGGTAGCGTTGGGCGCCGCGGTAGCCGCTGGCGAGGGCGAACAGGCGGAAGCCTAGATCTTTGCCATACGCCAGATCCTGAACGCCAGGGCCGAATGTCTCGCCCAGAATGAACAAGGGCTCATCCTCCACTCGCAATTCCCCGCTCGCCAACAAAGCGTCGATCACCGCCACCATGCCGGTGGTGGCGCGTACGTAGACATTCGCGCTGTTGCCGTCGGTATTCGCAAGCACCAGGCCTTTGGCGCCGAGACCTTTGGAAAAGATCAACACATTGCGTTTAACGCCGAACGCCTCTTGGTGAGCGTCTTTTTCTGGCAAGATAGCGACGCCGGTAAATGTGCCGTGCAGCTTTTCGGTGAACACGACTTCTTCGCCGTCCTGCAGAATATCCGGATAGGACTTCCAGTTTTCCACATCAAAATGGACCGTCAAGCGCTGTCCGGCGTTAAAAATGTCGCCCGCCATGGAAGTCGGAATGGGCGGCTCATATTTTTCTACACCCAACAGTTCAGCGACACATTGCCCTTCTTCCACCGGGCTTGAGCGCATCAGTTCGGAATCCCCGTCGCTGTGTTCAATCACGGCGGTGTCGCCGTCCATACGCACGGGATAGCAGACGCCCTGGCTCAGTTCACCGCGCAGTTTGATGGCGGTAATGCGATTGCCGTCTTTGCCGTTCAGGCGTCCAACGCCTTTCTCGGCGTTCCAGAAATTCAGTTTTTTCAATAGCCACTGAGGCAGCAGCGAGGCCTCTGGGATGTAAGCGATCAAGTCCCCGGATTGGAACTCGCCTTTTTTGACGATAGAGCGATAGCCGTCAATCACGGCGAACTCAATCGCGTCTGCATTCGGATGCGGCTCAATTTGACGTATACGTTTTATAGGTACAGAAAATTTAGACATAAAAAATAAGCGTGCCTGCTTCATTCCCGGCGAACAGCACAAACGGCGGGATACTAAAAATCGAAAAGGGGGTGTGCTTTTGCAGCGCAATGTGTAATTGCGCTCAGCATTGTATGCGTTACGCCAGAAATCTTCTAACTAATACTGTGACAGGCTGTTCGATTCCGACAGGAAAATACAACCTGGGCAAGTCGGACGCCCCACTTTCATGCACGCCGCCAACAGGAGTAGACTTGTTCCTTTTGGGGATCAGGCAGAGGCTTTTTCAATGAGTGATTCGGCATATCAAAACCATTTATCCATCCTGCGTAAACGCTTTGATCAGGCTCTGCTTGAGACGGACTTCGACGGCGTCATCCTGGCGTCAGGCCGATTGACCTATTATTTCGGCGACGACCACTCCCACCCTTTTCATCCCTACGCCATGGCGCAGCAGTGGGCCCCGTTCGACTTGATGCCGGATGTGTTTATCCATATTCAGCGTGGCGAAACGCCGCGGTTATTGTGGCCGGCGAAGCAGGACTTCTGGCATGTGGTCTACCCCATTCCAGAGGGTGGCTGGTGCGATCAGTGGCGCGTAGAGCCGGTAAGCTCCTTACAGGAATGGCTGCCGCAGATCAGCGGCAAAACCGCCTGGATCGGCCCGGAATATAACGAAGCGCCAGGGCTCAATCCGAATCTGAGCGTCAACCCGGAAGCGCTGCTGCACAGACTGAATTATCAGCGCGCCTATAAAACCGAGTTTGAAATAGACTGTTTGTGGCGCGCCAACCAGGCCGGCGCAGCGGGACACAAAGCGGCGCAGGCCGCGTTCCTGACGGGGAAAAGCGAGTGCGACGTCTATCGCGACTTTCTCGCCGCCAGCGGCCAGTTGTCCAACCAGGAGCCCTATCCCGGCATCGTGGCGCTGAATGAAAACGCGGCAGTGCTGCATTACGAGAAGAAAAACCCTCTAAAACCTGACGCCATGCGCACGCTATTGATCGACGCCGGCGCCGCATATGGCGGCTACGCCAGCGACATCACCCGCACTTACACGGCGGGTAGCGGCTTGTTCGCCGAGCTGATCGAGCGCGTCAACACGCTGCAACTGTCCATCGCCGCTCAGGCCGTGCATGGCAAAGCCTTCAGCGAATTGCATCAGGCCACGCTGGCGGGCGTCGCCAATATCCTGCATGAGACTCGCATTTGTTCTTTAAGCGTTGAAGCGCAGTTGGACAAGCGCATCCCACAGGTGTTTTTCCCTCATGGTCTGGGACATCTGCTGGGATTGCAGGTGCATGACGTGGGCGGCCATCAGCAGGATAAAACAGGGACTCTGCGCAAGCCGGACGAGTCCGCGCCTTTCCTGCGTCTGACCCGCACATTGGAAAAAGACATGGTGATCACCATCGAGCCGGGCCTGTATTTCATTCCCATGCTGCTCGACAACATGGTGAAAAATATCGCCGGCCACGGCTGCGACCTAGATCTGATAGAGACACTGAAGCCCTATGGCGGCATTCGCATCGAAGACAATGTGGTGGTGCAGGAGGGACGCAGCCGCAACCTGACTCGCGAGGCGTTCTCCGCACTTCTGGCTTAACGCCCCATCCGCTGACGCATTCGTCAGCGCTCAACGCGCGTCGGTTTTCTCCCGCTTCGGCAAGGGGAATAACATACCGACGCGCCGCCTGTAATCCAGATAGGTCCGCCCGAATTCGCGAACCAGATCCCGCTCTTCAAAGTACAGTCCAATCAAGATATAGAGCGTCATGCCGCCGGCGAAAACACAGTGCCCCAGCGTAGCGACCGAGGTGGACCACATGCCCACCAGGATGCCGCTTTGAATAGGGTGGCGCACCACGCGATAAAACTGGCTGACGCGAAATTCAGTGGGCGGCGTCGATTGTCCGCGAAATTTGCGCCAGGGCTGGCGCAGTCCAAACAATTCAAAATGGTCGAGCATAAAGGTGGCGAGAAACATCACGCCCCAACCGGCGAAGGCCAGAGTCAGGAAAAATACGTTGGCCGGCTCCCCGTCTATCGACCACACGACAGTGGGCAATGGCGCCCAGAAATAGAAAACCGCCGCAAAAACCAGCGTGGTGGCCAAACAATAAGTCGCGCGCTCAATGGCGGGAGAAATACGACGCGTCAGCCAGCTTTTGAATGACCGCCGCGCCATCAGACTGTGTTGAACTCCAAACAGCGCCATCAGACCTATATCAATAAACAGCGCAGTCGGGGTATCCAGCAAGGGACCGTCATTGATCGCTTTCGGAACCGGCAGCCCATTGACGAAGCCGATGAAATAGAGCATCGCCCCCACGGCGGCAAGATAGCAAACGGAGGCGTACGCCAGCTCCGCCATGACGATGATGCGAGCGTTTTTCATAACGGACCTGGCTCCCTGGCGCGTTTGGTTTAGATATGTGTGCGCCGACTATTGTGACTGGCGCGAGACGCAGGAAACAGGGCGAGAATTACCGGTAAGCTGACTTCCCCTCCTACTATTAATCAGGCAGACAAATAGCTTCCTTCTATTTGTCTGCAACGACAGGGCCTGCACATGTCAGGCCCTGTCTCCCGCGGCTTAACGCCGCGCAGGCGCATCCATGCGCCTGATGATTAACATGCCAATATCATTGCCATGTTAATCATGCATCAGAGCCGGCGAGTAATACCCTCGCTCCGCCGCTTCCTGCAGAAACCACGTCAGCGCTTTATTGGCGGTCCAGCCGCCGGGACAATCCACACGATCGGCGATCATGAACAGACACAGCAATTGCATGTTCACCTTCGACGCCATCTTCCGCCAGGCTTTGTCGCTGGGCGGCTGTCCTTTGGTTTTGGAAATATACCAGGGCAAATTAATGTCATGGTACTTCACCAGATTCACGAAGCTGTCTTCAAACTCACCGTAAAAGGCCAGGTTTTTCAGCGACTCCTCCGGATTGGCGGAGCCGTTGATCTTGCCAATATCGTGCACTCTGGCCAGGGCCTCCAGGATATGTTTCTCCGTCTCCGTGCAGCCATTCAGATCCGCCAGCTGCAAGGCCCGGGACGCCACCATTTCACAGTGGACCAATGCGTTATCCGCCGTATGCCTTTCAGGATTAAGCGTCACATTGGCCAGTTGTGCGTAGTCTCGCTGGAACGCGTGGGTATTCAACGCCGCAAACATTTGATGTCTCCTCTTGTTCTTTTAAACCAGTTAATCCAGTGACTTAGAAATCGCAGAAAGCGCTTCTCGCCAATTCAACGTAGATTCAACCCAATCAGGCGCAGGCTGTGATTTAAGCTGCTCGCCGAACAGGTACAGATGCGGCGCCAGCCCATGCAGATGTCGCAGGACATCCAGTCGGTCATCCACAAAATGGGTCAGTCCCAGATCCGCGCAATGCCCTGCTTTTTCATGCCGTTTAAAGCAAAACCGCAAGTGGTGGCCAGGTATGCCGGTTCGTTCAAAAAACTGGTGATGCGCCAACCACAAGCGGGTTTTGTGTTGTGTGTTCTTACCCGCTTTGGACACCAGCCAGACCCGCCCCTCAAACAGGTCGACCAAACGGGCCAGGTTTTCAATCGCCCCTTCCGCCGGCGGCGTCCGCAACGCTTGCTCAATGCCTCCCGATAGAAACGCCGTGTCGGACTTCCCATCTTTCACTGGAGAGATAATTACTCGGCCGATATCGACCCCTAATTTGTGTATATGTTCTATTCTCGTATTCATGTGGAAATCATATCGGCGCAGGCTCTAGACAAGAACTATTGTTTATATAGCGACTATAAAAATAAGTTATAGTTAGCCATTTACTCCAAACCCTAACGCCAGCCACATCAATGAGCGGCGCCCTGCATAAAATGGAACTATGAAAAGCGACTGGATTGAGTCTTTTTTAGTGTTTAGTGAGTGCATGAACTTCACTCACGCCGCCGAACGTCTGCATATCTCCCAGCCTGCGCTGCATGTGAAAATAAAGAAGTTGTCCGAGCAATTGCAGACGCCGCTCTATCGCAAGTCCGGCAAGGAGCTGGTGCTGACGGAGGAAGGCAAAAAAGTACAGACCTTCGCCAGAGAAATGCGCGACCGCTCCAGCACTTTCTTCGAAGAGTTACGCCATGGCGGCTCTGCGCAGCCCGTTGTGCTCGCCGCCGGGGAAGGCGCGTTTCTGTATCTGCTGGGTATGGCTATTCAGGGCTTCAAAAATGAAAGTGAACACCCACTACGCCTGATTACTGCGGACAAAGCGGCCACCATCAGCGCTGTAGAGGACGGCTCGGCGCATCTTGGCGTAGCAGCGTTGAGCGCCATTCCTGAAGGATTGGAGCTGACCTTGTTGACAGAGGTGGAACAATCGCTGGCGGTGCCCACCTCGCACCGACTGGCGAAACGACGCCATCTCAGCCTCAAGGACCTGAATGGCGAGAAACTGATTCTGCCGCCGCCGGGCATGCCGCAACGCATGGCGGTGGAGCAGGCGCTGATGAGCAACGGCGTCAACTGGACGCCATCCGTAGAAGCACGCGGGTGGGAACTGATGCTGCATTTCGTGAAGCTGGGCGTGGGCGTCAGCATCGTCAACGGCTGCTGCAACATCCCCTCCGCCCTGACCGCCATTACCATCCAGGACTTACCCAAAATCTCCTACTACATCATCGAACGCAAAGGCCGCTGGAAAACCACCGGCGCGCAAGAGTTAAAAAACTGCCTGTTAAAGCACAAGGGGGACTGGCGGGAGCGGCGTGGGGGTTAGAGCGTTACCTCATGAACGATTGGTTTTCCTTCACGATAAAGCTGTAACTGCTTTTCCATATTTTCGAGGACATCTTTCGCATCGGAATTGTCTTCCTTAAGCTTTTCTATAGCCGATTTCTGCAAAGATACCGCCGATTCATAACGTCCATCACTGGCATAGGCGGCGGCTAACGTATCAAGCACCGAACTATTTCGCATTTCACTTGGAATACCTTCCGCTATGGCGATCGCCCGCTTTCCATCGCGGATGGATGAATTACTCGACGTCGCCAGCAGCCACGCAAGATTATTTCGAATACGCTCATCCCCTCCTTCCAGAGCGCGTTCATACCACGAATAGGACTCTTGAACGTTTCTAACAACAAATGTTTCCGTGAGATATAAGTCCGCAACGTAGCCTTGCGCTTCGGCGTCACCTTGCAGCGCGGCAGGTAAACAGCTTAAAAACGCCTTTTCATGCTGCGCATTCTGCACGCCTTGTTCACATTCCAGCAGCGCCTGAGATTTGACGCCGTTATCAGCAACTACGCCGACAACCAATGTTGTCACAGCAATAAAATTAACAGCCATATGCATCAGAATTGGCGCATAGAGACCTCCAATGTAGCGATACAAGATCGCAGCGATAAACCCTAAAACAAAGTAATACGGATAGAGGCTTTGGTTACTATGCATAGACATAAAAATCGCGGCCTGGATTATGTTGGCGAACCAAAAGCCGACATAACGCTGGGTAGCGTTGAGGATCACTCCCCGACAAAGAATTTCTTCATATATTGGAACCATGACGCCGAACAGCAGCAGGCTGACGGCTAATCCATAGGCCTCATAAGTGGACTTGATATAGTCGTCGACATCTGCGATCACGATTAATTTCAGATCAGGAAGACACAGTATCGGCGTCATAAACAACAGCCCTACCGCTAACGCTAAGGGCGTCACAGTTCCAAGTAAAACGTGGCGATAACTATGGAATATTCCTCTGCGTAAAGTTCTCCCCGTCACACAAATGACACTGACAAACATAACCAGAACAAAGATCACCATATAATTCGGGCCATTGCCGCTAGGCGCCTGCATCACATTCTTTTGGCTGGTCGCTCCGGGATAGAAGTGCTCATATAAAACGCTGGAAACCACTAATACCAGTCCCAGTAAAAACCACGCCTGACCCATGCCCCACCCACTAAATATTGGCTCATTCGGTGAGTTTAGGAACTTGTTCCTGCGCATCCGCCATAGCCCTATGTAGTGCACTGGTAAGAATATGCACAACGGCGCTAAAGCCAGAGCCATGTAACGACAAAGGCTATATAAAAGTACTTGAGGATTTTCGACGAATAGTTGTGCGGCCGCCCCAGGATACTTTGTCGCCAGGTCGAACCAATACAGCAAAAAGGGGTCTCTCGAGTAATGGCCGACCGCAAAGGCGCGATAGGCTTTGACAGCATTCTCTTCATCGCCGGATTCAAGCTCATAATCGAGCCAAATAGCGCTAAGTTCGGGACTCTTACTGTGGTAGGCGCTATCGAGTTTCTCTTGCATCAACTCACGTAACGCGCCACTTTCCTTGAGGTGCGCCAACAATCTGGCGTGCGATAAGGTGTGTAGATTTCCTCGCTTTTCTTCATCAAGAATAGAGAATATTTTCGCGGCTTCTTCGAGCAAGCCGGCTTTAACGAAAATTTTAATCGCCAATGTTCTTTCTTCTTCAGAAAAGCTCATCGGTATGATTTTTTCCGCAAAAAGCTTTGCATGCTCTACTTCATTGTTCTTTGCATAATAATCAACGATCACCTCCGCCAGCCGTACAGTGGGCTTTTTTTGAAAGGCGGACACAGCATAAACAACTGATTGAGCCTTATATTCCTTGTCATAACGAAGGGAGTACGCCAGTTGCTCATACAGCTTGGCGATATCCGTAGCATCCCAATCTTCAAGCGCAATTCTGTTTAGCTCCACAGCCTTATCCAATAGAGATTCGCCATACTCGCTTTCCAATAGATACAACTGAGTGACGGGCTCCGAAGAGTATCGAGACGATAGTTCATCCAGGCACTTGGAGTAATCTTCCTCCGCGGGCTCAATGTAGAGGTCTTCAAGGTAGGTCGCGTTTTCTATGAACTGGCAAAGCGCAATCAAGTCCTCTGCGCGCTTAAACGTAGAAGTATCAAGACTGGTTAAAGACGCCACCTCTTTCTGATAAAGACGCGTTACTTCCTTTTCAAAATCTGCAAAGTCGGGAGTCGCGCCAAAGGCGGAGCCGGCGTAGAAGAACACGCCCAGCAGCAGGGAGAGAACAACTTTCATGGGATAGACTGCGTTGGTTCAAGGAACCGGCAATCTACCCCAGCGCAGTGAGGGAAACCAGCTTGTTTGTGTTACTCGTCCCTGATGACGAAAGCCTGAATCCCGTTTTGATAGAGAATATGCGCGGCGACGTCGTTGCGACGGCCGCCTTCCTGCGACAGGTAGTAGATAGCGGACTTATCCAGCCCGGAAATCTTGTCGCGCAAATCCGCCAGGGGCACATGCAGGCACTTGGGTAGAGGGGAGTGTTCAAACTCCGCGGTGGAGCGAATGTCCAGCAGGGTGGATTTGGAGTCTTCCGCCGCCCGCTTGCGAAACTCGGCCAGAGACACGTAATTCACCAGCGGGTCATGCAGCAGGCTTTGAAAAGATTTCTTATCCAGGCGCGCCAATACGCCGTCCTCGCTCATGATAATCGTGGCGGAGCGCACTGTATCGGAGACCAGGGCTTCCTCCCCGAAATATGAGCCCTTACTGACGCGGATGGGCTTGCTTTCATCCCCGCCAATGACCACCCGCGCGCTGCCGTCGATGAGCAGGTAGAAATAATCGCCCTCATCCCCTTCCTCAATAATGACCTGGCCTTTCTTGACCTCTATCCTTTCAAAGCGGGCAAATACTTTCTCCACATTGGCGGGCGGCAGGTTGAAGAACAAAGGGAATTCCAGCAGGCTGGCCATCCAGTCGAAGTAGGCTTCGTCAAAATCTCCGCTGATCTCTTCAACAACTTCCGCTTCTTCCTGTAGTTGTTCTCTCGCCGCCTCGTCTTCCTGATCCTGCTTCGCTTCCGCTTCCGTCCATGCCAAAGCGCGGTCTAAAAAGACGCCGTCCACCGCCAGCATATGCCCCGGCTCTTGCGCGGTCACCGTCACGCCTTCGGGCATTTTTCCGTTCAAAGGAAACAGGCAATCCGGGTCAGTGCTGTCGATGGTTGTGGAGGAAAGGATGTTTTTCTTTATCTTCAAAGCGCCTTTGAGCAGGTAATAGGTGTCGGTGCGCTTGGCGGACTTATCGAAGACCACTTCTCCACCGCCAAAGGTCATGACCTTGCTGCGTTTGATCACTTGATTCAGGTATTTCCTGGATAGTTGGCTCAACGGAGAGTAACGGGACATCAACTGATCAGTGATGTTCAAACTGGCGTGTAGCGACATGGGGACTACTCGATTGAAAGGTGAATCTAAGTTGCCTACAGAATTAAAAATAGCATCAATCTCGGACAACCGTTAACCTCCATTTTTCGCGCCCCGCCTTATGATGGAGATATTCACCGACATGGTTTCGTTCACCCTGACGCCGGCAGTCATCTGGGTATTCAGCCTCTACGCCCTGGCGTTGATCGCTTTGATCCTGGCGCGCTCCAGACAGATCCCCGCCTACGCCTGGACGCTTCCCGCGTCCGCGTCGCTGGGAGCTGCGTTTTATTTCGATCTCGCCGCCTGGATTGCGCTTTTGCCCTTGGCGGCGTTATGGGCTGCAGGGCTCGCCATGGTGAAGCTGTCCGGGTGGAAGAAGGCCCTCGCTTGGCTGGCGACGACAGCGCTGTCACTCGCATTAGCGCTACACTTGGCGCCGGGATTCACGCATCAGACCGTGATTCCCACTCTTCACCTCGGCGCCGCCACTTTGCCGTTCGCTCTGAGCGCCAAACTGGACAAAGCGCTGGCCGGACTGCTATTAGTCGCCCTTTTTCTTCCCTATCTCCCCACATTACGACAAACCGGCGCTGACCTGCGTCGCCATTGGCCTCTACTGGTCGCTTCACTGGGAGTTATTTTCGGGGTCGGCGCACTACTGGGGGTTGATCTGGACCCCAAGACCGGAAGTTATATCCTGGTCTTCGCATTCTTTAATCTTTTGGTGACCTGCATCGCCGAAGAGACTTTTTTCAGACTGTTAGTGCAACGCAGTTTTGTCTCCTGCTTTCCCAATCTGAACAAAGTCGGACTTTGGGGCGTGTGGGTGGCGGGAACGCTGTTTGGGCTGGCCCACTTCCATACAGGCCCGGACGCAGCGCTACGTATGGCGCTGATTACCCTGGCGGGTTATTGCTACGCCTGGGTTTACTACAAAACTCAAAATTTCTGGCTGTCGGTGTTACTGCACTTCCTGGTGAATGTCATTCACCTCTGTCTGTTCGTTTACCCAGCGGATTTCTAGGAGAAACGTTATGTCCCCGCGCCGGTATCCCGTCTTAACGGCTTTGGCTCTCGGATTGTCGGCCTGCGTCGCCGACCCGGGCATACCCCATCCAGACAGTGGTCTGGTTTTCTCCCACCTGCGCCTGCAGCCGGAAATCACCGACCTGAATGGATTCCGGTGTCAGCCTGTAAATAAGACGGATTTGAACCACATACTGCAAACTGGCGAATTCGTCAGCCACCGCCAGATTCACGATGAATACTCCATCTCCGGTTGTTCCGTAACGGGGACCCTGAGCATCAATGGGAGCGCAACGCCATTCAGCTTTGACTACAGCGGCATTTTCTATTTTGCGGACGGGCGCATACTGGCCTGCGGCGAAGCCTGCTGCGACGCGGGTTTCGAGCATTGCGGCTGGTATGATCCAGAGGCGCAGGAGTAGAGATAAGCATTTGGATTTGAAGCAAAAAAACAACAAATTTCCACGCCATAATTCGCCATTTTTCTGCCATAATGCGCCCCCTTTCATTTTGAAATGCAGGTTATACTCATTATTAACATGGCAATGATATTGGCCTGTTAATAATCAGGCGCAGGGATGCGCCTGCGCGGCGGCTAGCTGCGGAAGACAGGGCCTGACATAGGCGGGACCTGTCGTTGCAGACAAATAGAAGGAAGCTGTTTGTCCGCCTGGTTGATAGTTCATAGGGTCATTTAACGCCTGCAGCTAATATTCCGGCGCTTCATCCGTAGTACGTTTTCAAATCGTCTACGCCTCAATACGACTGAAGGGCTGGGAGGCTCGGCACACCTAACATTGTCGCTCACGCGTCTTCCGGGGGTTTTACAAGGACATGACAAGCGCAAGATCCGGTTTCCTATTTCTACTCGCTATTAGCGGCAGCGGCCTGTCCTGGGCCGGCCAACCCAGCTTCGATTGCGCCAAGGCGTCGCAGCAGGTGGAACATATTATCTGCGACTCGGAGCCCCTGGCCGCTCAAGACGCCAAGCTCGCCAAGCTGTACGGCAATGTCATGAAAAGCCTGGAGCAGAGCGCCAAAGACAAACTGAAGTCCGAACAAAGGGAGTGGCTAAGAAACCGCAACCGGGATTGCGACTTGAATGGCGACGCTGGCGAATCCTGCCTGCTTGGCCGTTATCGCCAGCGCAACGCAGAATTGTCGGCGATGCTGGCTTTTGACTCGTCCAACCAACCCGAAGACGGCGAACTCCGCATCATGCGCATCACGCCCAGCGGCGCGGATGTGCCCGCCGCGCAGCAACTGGTGTTTCAGTTCGACCGCCCAGTGGTTCCCATCGGCCGCATGGAGCGGGACAGCAAAGATATTCCCGTCACCATCACCCCCGCGCTCAAGTGCGAATGGCGTTGGCTCAATACCAGCGCGCTGGCCTGCCAACTGCGTAATGAAGACAAAATGCAGCAGGCGACCTACTACGAAATCACCATGCGCCCCGGCATCAAAACCGTTACCGGCGCGCAGCTGAAACAACCTGTGGAGCACAGCTTCACCACCGCTCGCCCCAAAGTCACCTACGAGCGGTTCGTCAACTGGCTGTCGCCGGGCGCACCGATGATTCAGGTCACGTTCAACCAGCCGGTCACCAAGTCGTCCGTGGAAAAGACCCTGACCATGAGCGCAGAAAACACCGGCCTGCCGCCCGTTAACGTCATCGCCTATCCGGATAACCTTCCCCGCCAACAACCCTGGTGGATGGCGATCGCCAACGACGAAGAGCAGCCCAAGGTCAACGACCAACTCACTCAGTTAGACGGCGACGAAGCCCGTTCCGTCTGGGTCATTGAACCGAAAAAAGAATTGCCGCTGGATCAGAACATCACCTTGCAGATCAAGCCTGGCCTGGTTTCCAGCGAAGGTTCTGAGCCGGGTGCGGAAAACCGAATACTGGAACGGTTCGACACCTATCCGGATTTCCGTTTCGTCGGCATTCGCTGCACCCCCAAGGGCGCGAACGAAGCAATGGACATAGAACTGGATCTCTTGCTCTCCATGCGAGAAGGCTATGAGGAGTTTATCCAGTGCGCCCCACTGCGCTCAGTGGCGCTGCTGTTCACATCTCCAGTGACGAATTCCATGGTGCGGGATCAGGTGACTTTCGAGCCGCCTCTGAACGGCGGACGCAAGGACTATGATCCTTGGGAAAATACTCAGGACTGGACTCACCTGACCTCTCCCCATCGCAACGGACGTTTTTATCAGGTCTGGTTGCCGGAACTACTCAAGGCGGATCAAAAGTATGCTGTCAATCTGGATATCAACGACCTGACCGACGAGTTCGGACGCAAGCTGAAAAACACAGTCAGCTTCAACTTCTTCACCGGTCACCGGGAACCCAGACTGGAAGTCGCCCACGACGTGGCGGTATTGGAAAAAGGCGTGGAAAGCGACGTGCCTTTGTACGTCACCAACCTTAACAAAATCGACATTGCTTACAATTCCCTGGGCGCTAACCAATCCGGACGCAATCAGAGAAAAGTGATTTCCGTCGCCCCGGCGGAAGACATTTCCTACGCCACTCCCATGGGCGTCAGGGATCTTCTGGGCGACGCCAGCGGCGTGTTGTTCGGCTCGCTCACTCCCAGCCCGACGCCGCCAGACTGGTACTACGATCCCAAGATCTTTGCGGAAGTCACCCCTTATCAGGTGCACTTCAAACTCGGCCACTTCAACTCTATGGCCTGGGTGACTTCGTTCAGCAGCGGCGAGCCAGTGGTTGACGCCAACGTCTCTTTGTGGTTCGGCTCATATGAAAACCTGCCAGGACTGCGCAACCTGAACATCACCGCCAAAACCGACGCCAGCGGCATGGCGTCAATGCCCGGTCTGGAGCAGATTGACCCGCAACTGGAAAGCATCTACGGCGGCAGAAGCGCGGACCGGGAAGGCTTCTTTGTCAAAGTGGAGCAGGCCGGCGATATCGCCATTGTGCCGCTGAACAGTAATTTTTCCGTGTGGGATCGGGATCTGTATCCCAGTCTGCAGCGTAAAGGCGGCCACGCTCACGCTTGGGGAACCACGGCCCAGGGCGTTTACAAACTGGGCGACAAAGTGCAGTTCAAAATCTATGTGCGCGAGCAAAGCAACAAGCACTGGGTTGAGCCTTACGAGTCAAATTACTCCCTGAAAGTGTTCGATCCTCAGAACAAAGTCGTCTACGAACGCAACAACATCGGCCTGAACAAGTTTGGCGCCTTTGACGGCGAGTTCACCTTGCCGGAACAGGGCGCCGTCGGCTGGCACCAGTTCCAGCTGACCCTGAACGCGCCTTCCGGCAGTGAAGTGCAGGAAACGTCCTGGACGCCTGTGACTGTGTTGGTCAGCGACTTTACGCCTTCGCCCTTCAAGGTGAAGACCGAACTGAATGGTAATCTGTTCCGCGCCAACGATTCGGTGCAGGTCACGTCATTGGCCACACTGCACTCCGGCGGCCCCTATACGGAAGCGGAAGTGCGTCTGACCGCAAAACTGACGCCGAAAGAATTCTCCACCAACAATCCCGTCGCCAAAGGCTTTACATTTGGCGGCGACAATAACGCCGGCGGCGAAAGCAACTTGCTGGATATTCGTCGTCAGCTGGATGACGCCGGTCAGTATGTGGAAGCCTTCACCCTGCCGGACAGCGGCGTCTTCTACGGCAGCCTGATGGTGGAAGCGGCGGTGAAGGATGAGCGCGGCAAGTTCGTGGCCTCCTCCACGACGGCGGATTACGCAGGCAGAACCCGCTACGTGGGCCTGCGCAATACCCAGTGGTTGTATAAAAAGGGCGAGCCTGCGCGTCTGGAAACCTTAGTGGTGGACCAAAGCGGCGCTTCGATCGCCGGCGAGCCCGTGCGCATCGCCATTAACCATCGCGAGTACAAGGCTTCACGGGTGAAAGGCCCCGGCAACGCCTATCTGACGCAAAACATCATGGAATGGGTGGAAGAAACCCAATGCGAGCTGAAGAGCGATAAAACCGCCGCCACCTGCGAATTCAAACCGCAGAAGCTGGGGTATTATCAGTTCGTCGCCACCGTCAAAGACACGGAGAACCGGGATCACAGCACCACCTTATACGGCTGGGTGACCGGCAGTGGTTCCGTGGTGTGGGATCAGAGCAATGACGCCACCCTGCAGATTGTTCCCGAGCAGACCAAATTCAAAATCGGCGATACCGCCCGTTACCTGATCAAAAACCCCTTCCCCGGCGCCCAAGCGCTCATATCAATAGAGCGTTACGGCATTCTCGATAGCTGGGTGCAAACCCTGGACTCCAGCACGCCAGTCATCGAAGTGCCAGTGAAGGCGGACTATCTGCCCGGATTTTATCTGTCCGTCGTCGTGGTGTCGCCACGCGTGGAGAAACCACTGGGGCCGGGCCATGTGGATCTGGGCAAACCCAGCTATCGCATGGGCTACGTCGCCGCCAAGGTAGTAGACCCATTGAAAGAGCTGGATATCAGCGTCGCCACGGATAAAGAGGTGTATAAGCCTCGTGAGCAGGTGAAGGCGAAAATTCGCATCAACCGCAAGAAAACCGATCCCGCCGAGGGCTACGAAATTGCGGTGGCGGTTATCGACGAATCCGTTCTGGCGCTCAACCGCAGCGGCGACAACTATTACGATCCCTATGCCGGGTTTAACCGCCTTGATCAGCCTGATGTGTACAACTACAACCTGATCAGCCGACTGGTGGGCCGTCAGAAATTCGAGAAAAAAGGCGCCAACCCGGGCGGCGGCGGCGCGGCTTCAGCGCAACTGCGTAACGAATTCAAGTTTGTGAGTTATTGGAATCCGGCCATTGAGCCTGATGACAACGGCGAAGCGGAAATCGAGTTCAAAGTGCCCGATAACCTCACTGGCTGGCGCATCTTCGCCTTTGCGGTGACCAAGGAGGATCGCATGGGACTGGGCGACGTCACCTTTAAAGTGAATCGTCCGACGGAGATCCGACCGGTCATGCCTAATCAGGTCATTGAGGGCGACCGCTTCAAAGCGGGCTTCAACGTGATGAACCGGACCGACAAAGAACGCACCATCAAAATGGATGTGCGCGTCAAAGGCCCTCTGGCGGAAGGCGCGGAACACGCGTTCACCCGCGAGCTGAAAATCGGTCCGTACAAGCGGGAAAATATCTGGCTGCCCATCGACACCAAAGGCGGCGGCGAGCTGGTTTTCATCGCCAAAGGCGGTGATCAGCTGGATACGGATGCGCTGGAGCACAAGACCATCGTCAACAAACGTCGCTCACTGGAAACGGCGGCCACCTATGGAACCACCACGGCGGCCAGCGTCAGCGAAAACGTCCAGGTTCCGGAAGGTATTTTTGAAGACGTTGGTTATATCGGCGCCGTCCTGTCGCCCTCCGTCATCGGCAATCTCGATGGCGCATTCGCCTATATCAGAGACTACCCCTATATGTGCTGGGAACAGCGGCTGACCAAAGCCGCCGTGGCGCGCTCCTATCTGGAGCTGAAGGAGTATCTGGCCGAGGACACGCAGTGGCCGGACGCACAGAAAGATATCGACAGCGCCATGAACGCCGCCGCCAACTTCCAGGCGCCGAATGGCGGTATGGCTTACTGGGTCGCCTCCAATGCTTACGTCAGCCCTTACTTGTCCGCTTACACCGCCATGGCGTTCAACTGGATGCGCGCCAGCGGTCACGAGGCGCCCGCCGGCGTGGAGCAACGGCTGCATGAGTATCTGTTGACCTTGCTGCGTCAGGACAGTTTCCCCACGTTCTACAGCAAAGGCATGTCTTCTTCCGTGCGGGCAGTGGCCCTGGCGGCGTTGGCGGAAGCCGGCAAAATCGACCAGAGCGACGTCAGCCGCTACGAGCGTCACACACCGGAAATGGACCTGTTCGGCAAAGCCCACTTCCTCCAGGCGGCGGTGCGCACTGAGCATGTTCCGCAAACGGTGATCAGCAAGTCCATGGACGATATTCTCAGTCACGCCAGCCAGAGTGGCGGCAAGTTCCAGTTCAATGAGGCATGGGACGACAGCTACAGCTATATTCTGGCGACGCCGCTGCGCTCCAATTGCGCGGTCCTGAGCAGCCTGCTGGGAGCGCAAACGGAAGCGGGTATGGGATCAACCATCGGCGACATTCCGTTCAAGCTGGTCAGAAGCATCACTCAGAGCCGCGGCTCCAGAGATCACTGGGAAAACACCCAGGAGAACGTGTTCTGTCTGAACGCGCTGGTCAATTACGCGTCGATTTATGAGAAGGAAGACCCGGCCATGAAAATCTCCGTCAGCTTTGACGGTAAGAATCTGGGATCAGCGTCTTTCAATAAGAAGTCGGACCCGATGACGACCGTCAGTCGTCCTCTGACCGCCGCCGATCCGGGCAAAGCCGCCACCCTCACGATTGAAAAAGAAGGGGAAGGCAGGCTGTACTACTCCGCCCGCATCGCTTACGACCTGAAGGAAGACAACGCCGCGCGCATCAATTCCGGCATCGAAATTCGCCGAGAATATTCCGTTGAACGCAACGGCAAGTTCGAGCTGCTGAAGAGCCCCATGCAGATCCGCCGGGGTGAGCTGGTGAAAGTGGACCTGTTCGTTTCCCTTCCCACCGCCCGTCACTTTGTAGTGGTGAATGACCCGATTCCCGGAGGTCTGGAGCCTGTTAACGCCGACCTGGCCACTGCATCGCAAGTGGATGCGGATAAAGGCGAGTTCAAAGCTGCGGAAGGCTCCTGGTTCTACACCTTCTCAGACTGGTCCTACTACGGGCGCTATTTCTGGAGCTTCTATCACAAAGAGCTGCGCCATGACTCGGCCCGCTTCTACGCGGATTACCTGCCGGCGGGCAACTACTTTCTCTCCTACACGGCCCAGGCTATCGCGGAAGGCGAATTCAGCGTCATGCCCGTGCATGCAGAAGAGATGTACGACCCCGATGTTTACGGCAAGGGGCTGCCGGCCACGTTGAATGTAGGGGAGTAGTTCGCGCCTATGCTGAGAAAACTGATGCGCGCCAGGAAAAAGCTGGCGGCCGGCGTCGCAGTGACAGTCACCCTGTCCTGCGCCGCTCTGGCCGGGGCCACCTATTTCGCCATCAAACCTCTGCCGGAAGATCTTTCCGCCGTTATCTCAAGCGCCAGCAAGAACACCTATCTGGACCGGCGCGGCAAGCGTTTGAACATCACTTACGAGAACGAGTGGAATATCTACGACGTCAACGATTTCCACAATATTCCCGAGTTCCTGCGGCGGGCGTTCATCCTGTCGGAGGACAAGCGCTTTTACTCCCACGGCGGCGTGGACTGGCTGGCGCGGCTCAACGCTGCCCGCCAGAACGTCATGTCCGGGGGCGTGGTGCGCGGCGCCAGCACCATCAGCGAACAGGTCGTGCGGATGCTGCATCCGCGTCCGCGCACGCCCTGGTCGCGCTGGATCGAAGGGTTTGAAGCCGCCAATCTGGAAGCTCAATTTTCCAAGGTCGAAATCCTTGAGTTTTACCTGAACCAGGTTCCCTACTCCGCTCGCCGCCGCGGCGTCATACAGGCGGCGCAGTATTATTTCGGCCGTGATCTCTCTACTCTTAACTACAAAGAGATGCTGGCGCTGGCGGTATTGGTCAGGTCACCGCGCTGGCTGGACCCACAGCGGCAGCTGCGCAATTTGAATCGCGCTATCGACAACCTGCTGGACCGGCTGGACCTTGACGACGACGAACGCGCCGCCATCGCAGCGCAGACCCTGGAGCTGCAGAAAACGGACATCCATTATGATTTGTCTCACTTCATCCGGTTCGCAGAAAACCGCCTGAATGCGCAGAATCTGGAAAACGGCGCCGTCTACACCACCATTGATACGGAACTGCAGACCAAGATCCAGCAAACCCTGGACAATCGTCTGGATAATCTGGCGTCTTACCGGGTGCAAAACGGCGCTGTCCTGGTGATTGATCACGAGAACAACGAGATATTGTCCTGGGTGGTGGGTTACGCCGGTCGCGACGATAAGCCCTTCAACCGCATCGACGCCATTACTACCCCCCGCCAACCCGGCTCAACGCTAAAGCCCCTGTTGTACGCCAACGCCATCCGCAAAGGCTGGACCGCCGCCACCATGCTGGACGATTCGCCGTTGCAGGAAAGCGTCGGTCTGGGCATGCACACCTATCACAATTACAGCCGTGGCTACTACGGCCTGATTTCATTGCGGGAAGCCCTGGGCAACTCCCTCAATATTCCCGCCGTCCTGGCCGTCCAATACGTGGGGCCGGGTGAGTTTCTAAACTTCCTGCACGATCTCGGCGTAGACAGCCTGTCCGGACATCCCAATGTTTACGGCGATGGCTTAGCTCTGGGCAATGGAGAAATGACGCTTTACGAGTTGGTGCAGGCGTACTCGGTGATGGCCCGCATGGGCGACTTCAGACCTTTATCCTTCACCGAGGGCGGTCGCAGCTATCAGGGCCATCGCGTTCTGTCCGAGGATATCTCCAGTCTGGTGGCCGATATCATGTCCGACCCGGCGGCGAGAGAAAAAGAGTTTGGCTGGGATTCCGTATTGAATTTCCCTCATCAGACCGCCGTCAAAACCGGCACCTCCAGCGATTATCGGGATGCCTGGTCGGTAGGCTTCAACGACAAGTACACTGTAGGCGTCTGGATGGGCAACCTGGATTATGCGGAGATGAACAAAGTCACCGGCTCCATGGGACCAGCTTATGTATTGCGCTCGGTATTCAATGAGCTGAATAAAAACCGGGAAGTGAAACCCCTTTATCTCAGCAATAATCTGCAGAAGCTGCCTGTCTGCATCACTACGGGAGAACTGGCCGCTAATGGTTGTGAATCACGGGATGAATGGTTTTTACCCGGAACCGTACCCGGAGGGGCCAGTAAAAGTATAGATGAAGTAAGGATTCGCAAACCCAGCAAGGGCCTGCTGATGGCGATGGACCCTCGCATACCGGATGAATCCGAATACTTCGAATTCGCACTGACAGAGGCGGATAACATCGAAAGCGTGAAGTGGTTCATCAATGGCGCACTGGTCGCCACCACCAATAAACCCACCTACAACTGGAAGCTCTCCAAAGGCGATTTTTCCACCAGAGCGGAAATCGCCTTTACGGACGGAGCCCAGCCTGTCATCACAGAAGAAATTCAATATCGAGTAAATTAAGCGGCGTAGACACGCCGCCCTCTTCATCCAACGTGGTGAAACTGTACTTCTTTAAATGTGATATCGATAGCCACGCCACCGGAAGACACGTAGGTGTGGTACTGGGCCGTCAGCTGCTTGAAGAAGTCGAGGCGCTTGCCTGTCGTACAACGATACTCGCCAGAGTTGGGATCGAAGAACTTCATGCCGTCAGCATCCACGTATAACGCGCAAACGTGGTTTGTGGAAATACCCTTGCCGCTCAAAACCATCATGACAATGTGATGACCAGGGTTGTTGCTCAGATGCTGAAGCGCCGAGCCATAGGTATCGTAGTTCTTTTCGATAACGACCCCGCCATGACGCATTCCCAAAGACGTCGGCGCCACAGAGGCGATACGGTCGGCATACGAATGATGCTTGGTGTTATTGAAGTAACCGGCGAAATAATCTGTATTTTTCCAGGCGATATCCGTGTTCAGGTAATCAATACGATTGGCGGGAGTTTCACCGCGCTGACGCTGATGACGCTGCACCCAGGAAAATGACAGGCCAGTACAGCCGCCAACCTGAATATTCTTCATCTGCTGCAAAAGCGGACGCGTCATAATCTGGCGACGCTGTTTGAACTTAGCCACACGAAACTGTTTCAGCGCGGAAATGGTCTTCCAGGAAGTAAAGGACATTGGGACTCTCTCATCAGATAAACAAAAAGCCGGAACGTCCATTTCCGATGAAAGTAAAAAACTAACGGGCGTTCTACCCGACGAATCAGGTAAGCGCCGAGCTGATCAAAGCGCCGTCAGCTTTATGTGTAAAGTTTTGTAAAATGGAAGAGAAATTGTGGCTAAATGTAGTCAATTGAGTGGAAATTCAAAGTATTACAGAGTTTTTCCCTGTTGAAGCGGACTGTCTCGATTTCCTCACCCATAGCAGGATTGGACCTTATGGTTTGAATGATCAGTTCATTGTGTAGGACATCATTCCCTGATGTTCTGAGCACCTCGATGATTCGGTTTTCACCGGCGCTCCAAAATGTCTCCTTTACTTCCAGCCGTTCTGATCCAGTTTCGTCCGCCACTTGCAAAAGCGTGTGCTCTACTTCCTCTCTGGAATGATCTAAATATTCTTCTGCGTGCATATTATGGGGAACAGAGTCCACCTCAGGAACTTCTCCTTCTTCTAAATCAAAATATTCAATAACAGATAAATTTTTACAATGCCATTGCGCTTCAGATCTAAGTTTATATTGCAGCTGGATTACCAACGTCCGTCGCCTCATCTACTGTTAATGGATAGCATTTATTCTATTGACTTACCCGGCGGGAAAATCATTTATCTCTTACGGAGAGCATATTGAATAGTCTCAGGTTATGGATAGTCCAGTCGAAACAAACCAATCCAAGCGACTTTTATGTGAGGGTAGAGAACTCTGAGTTTTACAGCGCCTACTGGATAGCCCGTTCATCCTCGACACAAAGGGCGGAGGCACTGGTTCTGGAGACGGCTGAAGAATTAGCGTTGGGCGATACAGAGATTATTAAAACTCAACCCTATGACCCGGAAGCGCTGATTAAGGATGCAATGGTAACGGCAAAGATTAGGAGTATGTCGACGAAACTACGTGGCCAAGAAGACGCCCAATTGGCGGCCTGGATTTCATCAGAAGGACGGCTTTGGTAGTCATTGATACAACATCCCAAACAAGGACGGCATCATATTAGCCGCCTGAGCCGACCCGGTTTCAGGTCAGCTCAGATGGCGTTCAGTTAACAACTTTATTACTCCGCCACAGTGACTTGTAGAAACACAAAAAAGTATCATACTTAATAGATTATAACCCATTGATTCTATTATGGTGACCGTTTAACCAGAATCTAAAAGTATCATACTTAATCGAAGCCCTTTACTTGCAAAGCCAAAATTCCCATACAAAAAAGTATCATACTTTTCCATTTGCCATTTAAATTCAGCTAGTTATAACTACTCTCGCGAATCAATAATCAGCCCTGCATTGGAATTATACCTGTACACCTCAGCTACCCAGAGGCTGTTAGGACGAGTTTTGTCCGCCAAAGCGCCAAGCCCTGAGAACCGATGGGTTACCCGACAATGCAGCTTGTCTATGCGGCCATGCTTATCGCCCTCTTCGGTGACGCTGTCCGTGAAATCCTCGGTAAAACCTTTCGCTTCCGCTTCAATGTAAAGGTCATGAATGCCTTCGTGTAGCGTGTGCTGATTGTGTTTCACGACCAATAAGTAGTCAGCGTTCTTGTCGACAATCTGTTTAGCTATATCACGTTGACGCCCAATGGCGTCAATTGTTACCGGACAATCTTCCAGCGCGAGGAGCGTGAACAACTTGGGAATGGCGGTGAATTCGTTGGATTTCTCCTCCGTTTTCAGCTGCCCCAGCACCAACTCGTTGGCGGTCGACCAAGCGCTAACCATATGGATTGCGGCTTTGGATGAGGCGCGATCATAAGAGCCGCGCAGCGTCTTGCCATCGACTGCGATAATATCGCCAGGGATGCGGGCGGCCAAAGAAGCCGCCCAAGAGCTGAAGCTTTGCTGAAAAGCTTCCGGATCAATTTTGGCGAAGACATCGTTGAAAGTGTCATGGGAGGGAATGCCATGTGGAAGCTCTAGAAAAGAATCAAACCATTCCCGTTTGGCGTCGCCAAAACGGGCGACGGCGACGCGGGTCGGGCAGGTCAGTAAAATGATGCTTGAGGCTTTCCCATTACAGTCCTTGGAGTGAGAAGAAAGAGTTGCGTAAGCTACCGGCTATCCGTTTAACTTTCAATCAGATAGAGCGATTTCCCTGGACATGTCGGTGTCTAACACTGAGACCTAGCTCTACACCGATGCGGCCAAACACAACTGGGCAATTACATCATTATTGGTGAGTTTCTTATCAATAAACTCGCAAAAATTTAATAATACAAGTGGTGGTTATGAAGCCAGCTCCACATCATCTATAGTTAATGCCTGTATGAAATCTATGGAGACTCAGTGCTCCTTTCAAGTCAGAAAAGCCATAAATGACGCAAGTCGATCATAGGTAATTTTTTTCGCTTATGCCGTGTCAGCGCAACATCCGCCACATTTACACCTAGTGCATCAAACACTTTGCTTGGTTGTTCCTCACACCCGACTAGCTCCGCAATGGGAACGCCATCCAAAAGACGACTGAAGTAGCTCTGCAAAGACGAAACAGGACAAGTATTCCTTCTCTCAAAAACATACGCAATCATGCCTGCATGCGGCATCGCCCAAGCGTACCGGCCATCAAGAAATCTATCTATGCCATCCTTTCTATACCTGTCGAGGTTTCGTTTACCATCTAACACCTTGCACTCATAGAACAACGCATCCTGAGTTTCATCAGTCACCACCTCACGAGGATTTGCGGGATAGATCGTGATATCTGGCATCTGGTCGATTGAGTCGCCGTTGAGTGATTCAACTTTCGAGTCACGCGTCGGCACACTAAAGATTTCAGGTATAAAACGGGCTATGTCGCCGTTCTTACGAACCCGTCTAAGCTCTTTTAAAAGTTCATTGGTAATTCGATCTTCGTCCTTGGCTTCAATTACCGAATCAGACTGCTCCTTCAAGCGTGTCCATGCCAAGTATATAGCAGCTTCCGTCGCTTCCAGTAAGGTTCTATGCCATCTTGGATTACACTGCAGGGCTACAGGCGCTTTTCCTAAGCTTGAGAATGCCACCCCTTAAACCTCCTGTTCTGCCACTTCGGCGCACTGCCGCAACCACTCTAAAGCCTGAATACGCGCTTCAGTTTTTGTCCAGTACCGCATCTGATCAATTCGGCCCAGAATCTCAATGCCATCTGCAACGTGGTACCGCAGCTGAGATGCCCAGTAGCTATCACCAGTCACACACAGTCTCTCCAGCTCTTTGAACATCGTAAATAAGTCTTCGCGATTTTGGTTACCACCAATCTGAATGAATGACCACCCTCGATGCTTGCCAAGCGGCATAGCAACAGCGTGCTCCGAGTTGGAGAATGGACCCGCAATACGATTGAAGGCATCCGTGAAGGCAATCAGATCCGTTTCAGACACACTTTGGTTTGCAAAGTGCCTTGCCCCCACAAACGGAAGCTCTACACTCAAAGTGTCCTTTATCAATTGTTGGTCAGCGTGAGATAGTTCGTAAATATCAGCTACGATTTCGTCTACTTCCTTCCAGCACGGATCTCCAGCGCTGAGTTTCGACGCTACTTTTCGTACCCGATGATTCATCTCTCTGTCCAGACTTTCCCAGTCCACCAGTGGGAAGTTTTCAAGATCACACTGAAGAGACGAGTCCCGCTCGACACCAAACTTGGCGCTTGTTAGCAACTGGTAGTAAATGAGAAGATCACTGTAGGAGAGGATATACAACAGATCCATAAGACTGCGGTACTGAACCTTACCGCGAAATGACAATCCAAAGAAGCTCTCGCTAAAGGCTGTCTTAGTCTCACTCACCAGAGCCCCGCGAACCGCCCGGTCAAGCTTAGGAGATTCTCGAAATAACAACAGTGGCCCTTCATAGATGTCAGGAGTTCGAGGCCATTGCAACGTTTCTATATCAAAAGTTTCAGCAAATCTCTCATCAACACGATAACACATGTTCAAATCTGCAGTAGGGCAGCCAACAAGATGTTGAGCGCTACGAATCCGATTCTCCACCTTTCCTAACTGATAACCACTTTTGAATTTAAGGTTCAGTTGATCAAGCTGTGTTTTGACACTGTGGCGATTCTCATGCTGTATTCGAGAGATAAGCTCGAAGCCTAATGGACCACCTTTATAGAGCGCTTTGAAGGCATCGAGATGCTTGCATGGCACTTGACAGGAAACAGGTATAGCTGCAGATGGATCAACGCGGAACTGTCCCACTGCCGCAAGCTGAGGCTCCTGCCGAGGACTAATGAAATAAAATCTGTCAGACTGCTTCGGTTGTGAATTTTCAGCCACCAACAGAATGAACTGCGCATCGTTGGTAGGCCATAACCGCTTGTCTTGCCTCAATGCAGCAAAATTCATTATGCCGGTCACCCGAAGGACACTGAAAACGTGGCGGCGCAGTGCATAGGCATCCTTCTGAAACAAAAACCGGCCATGAAGCGCAAGTGCAATCGCACCTTCAGGTTTTGTCCATAACCTGGCAGCCAAGAGGAATGCGATATCTGGAGAACCATAGCGCGCCACCACGCCGTCGGCCTCAGACTTGGCAACTGTCGTATCGGCCTCATGACGTATAAGCTGCGCCAATGTCTCGTTAAGTGACTTTGCGGCGCCCCCCTTAAAGCCTGTCCAAGGTGGATTACCGACGACTATATCGTAGTGGTTCTCAATACCCTGAATTATTGGCTGCGATAGGCTGCCAAGGTCAGTTTTTGTTCCCAGGGACTCATTGTCCACGAGCCGTAGCACAGAGCCAATAAGCTTCTTAAATTTCAAGTCAGTCAATGGGCTTGGCTTGGGGTCTAACTCAAGTGCCGCCAAATACAGACTTAACGCAGCAATATTGAGTGCGTCAAGGTTGATGTCAAAGCCCGATAACTGATTTGCCAATACCTGACGAATAACTTGTCGGGTCGGTCTCACACCAGTGTGTAGCCAATGCTCTGCCACAAGCCGACGTAACGCCAGCACTAAAAACACACCCGCACCGGCGGAAGGATCCAATACCCGAGCTTCATGTGGCAGCGCAGATTTAACAGCACTAAAAGCGCCCTCAATAACCACCTCTGCAATCTGTCTAGGTGTAAAATGTACACTGGTCTTACGGGCAAGATCCGGGACAAATTGATGCGCAAAGTCTTCATAGACCTGACTCAAGACATCCACTGGTACGTGTTGAAACTTGATCCACCCCCAATCTAGTTGAAGTTGACCGTTAGCCGCATGATGTTGAATATTCGAGAGGCTCCAGCAGACTTTCTCAATGTTATCGTCAATATGGCGAAATATTCGCTGGTAACCATTGTCTTCAAGCGATAACAGATCGCCATTGAAAGTCTTGTCTAACCAAAGACAAGTGTCTTCCATGGCTTGAGGTGTGCTGAATAGCTCAGACAGGCTTTCAGCCTTTTGAGAGATCGATGGAAGATCAGTCTCTTTCACGATGTTTCGATCTACAAGAAATCGGAAAAACAACGAACGTCCAACGAGAGACAATACTTGCCGGGCAGTGAGATCTGAACATGCAGCCTTGATATCTGTCGCGGCTGCGACAAGTAATTTGAAGAGCAGGTTTTCAATCCAGTGATAATTCGCTTTTAACCCGGGACTCGTTTGCCGTGAGAATTCAACTCCACCTAACAGAGACCGCCACAGAGCAGCAGGCTCCTCACGATCAGTGATTAGCGGCTGAGGGACGCTGGTAAACACCCCAACAGGATAAACATCAAGGCCACCGTGTTGCACCACCACCAGAAACCGCGCATCCGAGCGACATCCCAACACACGTATCAATTCAAAAAGTGCCTGCCTGCTTCTACCCTGAGAGCCTCCGAGACGATCTTGTCTAACAACATAGACCTGCGGCTGCCCGCCTGACTCGACAACGACATCCGGCCCCATAGCATCAACCTTAGGGCATTCCTTCAGTAGATCAAGATAGCGAAGATGACGAGGGGTCGCCTGCTGATCAAGTCGCACAATGCTGGTCTCAGCGACTCCCGCTGATATTAGTTGGCCAACTAAATCGTCCGTATTCATCAGCCATCTCCTGATGTGCTACTTGGAGCAACCACATGTGACTCTATCGACCTGACGCTATATAGCCTTTGGCGATCAAACGCAAAAAATGAGTGCTGTTTGATATACGAGTCGATTCGCTCAAAAATGTCGCCTAGAGGCACTATCAACCCTAGAGCAACCTTGACGTTTTCCAATTCACTGAAATAGGTCACAGACTGTGGCTGAATCTGAAGGTGGAGGCAAGCCCCTTCATCGAGATTCTTTAAGCGAGACAAGCAATTCTGGATGCCATCAGACACTGAGCCGATCACCTTACGGCGTAGTCCGAAGGATTCTTCAAGCTCACAACAAATCACTATTACCAGCAACTCTAATGCAGAGTACTCACGCGCAACTCGCGCTTTCTCGACACCACCTCTCAATTTTGGAAGCTCACGCAAAAGCCCCCGAAGCCTATGCCTAGTAAATCCTGTTATCTCACAAATATCTGCGACGGTAATTGATGACGAAATCATATGTAAATCTTATGTTCAAATCTGAGTCATTTTAAACTTAATTTGAATATAATTCACTCTGTTTTGAGTTAGTTTCACTCTAATCTGCGTCATTGTGACTCAGACTAATATGACGCACTTTCATGACAGCAGCGATGCCCGTAGTAGCGGCCGATAGCGAAAAGGCACTGCAGGCAAATGTTTGGTATGGAGCTGTCGTGGCGTATATAAGCGAGGAGCACGGCAAGGCACATCAAACGTGCCTCTGGAGGAGTGTCGTTAGCCTAACGAAAGGCTATTCCTGAAGTCCTGCCGGTAAAAGCGTTGGATTTAGCCACTTTTGACGGCTAGGCTTCTTCCTGAACGTTGACCAACTGAAACTGAAGAGGCTCAATACAACCATTCGATTCGAGCCAAAGTGGAGAGTAGAGTCCAATTTAAAATGTTATAGAGTCAGCGCATCCTTGGTTATCTCAAAAGGGGCCTTCAAATCCAACTGCTCTTGTTCCACGCAGCTAACTAAGTCAGTTTCATCTTTGAGGGCATCTAAAGATTTAACCAGTCCCTTAATATATGGTGAGCTTGCGCCAGCAAGGACGGAGAGTAGTGCTTGTACTGGAGTTTTTTTATAACTGTTACTAGACGCAGATTCTGTTGGAGAGCAATAAAGTTGTTAGCTATCTTATGGAAGCCTGCATTAATAGAGAACTGCTAGGTGACTCCGCGCCATTTACTGCCTTTAGCTATCGAAGAAATAGCTCCACAGTCATTTGGTTTATCAAAAGCAGAGCTACCTTTGACATAGTCATTGACCAGTTTTCCAAGCTTCGTAACCAACTTTTTGTTCTTTGTTATAAAGCCCAAAGGCATTGTTACCGGTAAGGTTTCTGGTTGAGTGAAATGGTAAATCACAACAGCCACTTCATCCTCAAGGAGAAGTATCTCAACATTGCCGTCCAAGAAACCTTCCGCAAGTCCTCTTGCATGATCATGAAACTGCCCAAGTTCATGCTTCCACTGCCTAGCTACTCTGAAATCCTTATCATCGGATACGGGTACATACAGTATGGGGTCATATAGCTTCTTCTCCTTTGTGCTAGACCTTCGAATGAAATCGCTTAAGCTAGAACTAAAGCGACCGTTCTTCGCCCAGTATGGATCCGAAGGCGCAATCCAAATAAATCGGCTGACGCCCGTATCAACTTTGCTTTTAATACGTTTATTGATCAGTGGAGCCAGAGCCTTCTGCAGCTTCTCCCAATTGCTTTTTGAGTATATCGGGCCAAGGAAAGTCGTTCTTCCGGAATCAGCATGTTCCTCCAAAGCCTGCATATCTTCTACATACTTCGGATTGATCAGGTTTGTCCTGGAATCAAATAGCTTCAGGGTCTCTTCATCGCTTAACGACACCATGGACTTAAAGATACTCATAGTATTGTTCGACGTTGTTAACCGAGATAGCTCTATGGCTATTAGTTCATGAACACACTCCGAGCTATTTAGCTCTTCATAGTCTTCACGCTCGACAGCCTTGCCATCGTTATCCATCTGAAACTCTGTAGCCAAACGCAACGGCAACTGTCGCAGTTTATTGACAGAGTTCACCGTGTAGACAGTGGGTTGCTCTTTTCCATCTTGAGCCAGCAACTGAGATAGATAGCCCTTATCCAGAATCTGGTTGAATTGGCGCTGAAAGTGCTTCTCTACCAACCTTTCGCTTTGAGAAGCGTTGTTATCATCAATCTTGAGAGATATACCGGTTTTCCACTTATCTTGGACATCCTGGTTGCTGAAACAGCTAAAAGTGGCAAGATCAAATGACAAGTTTACTCCACTATCTTGTACTGCAGAAAGCTGTGGGATTTCCCCAATTTGAGAGAAATAACCATTTGATTTTTCAGTCAAGGTCAGGCGACCTTCGGGTGAGAGAGTCAGTTCACCACGCTGAACCAAGTCTGAAATCGCTTCGTCTGTCTCACGGCGGCTAAGGCCAAAATAGGTCGAAATTTGTGCTTTGCTCATTGGCGCGACATGCACAAGCCTCAGCACAAACTCTCTGATAAATGGCAACCCTCTCTGAGAGACATATGAAAACTGAATGTTAAACCTCTGCGCGGGCAGCAGGAAGTCAACCTCGTGATAAGTTACTTTGTTATCAGACATCATTTCTGTTTCCCATCCTGCTTAGCTGAGATAAATGTGTACCCAGCTTCCTGACCACGCTCAGTCATATAGCGAACAACGGAGCCTAATGGCAGCTCTTTGTTGTTCCCCTTCCAAATATCCGCATTACCAACAATCAACAAACGATCCATTGCACGAGACATCGCAACGTTGATCCGATTTGGCGCTCGCAGGAATCCGGGGCTATGCTGCTTATCAGAACGCGTCAAGGACAAAATGATGATCCTATTTTCTTTACCTTGATAGCTGTCTACAGTGTCAATTTTGACAATATCCTTGAAGCCATCACTCCAGATTTCCTGATTGAATTTCTGGCGAAGCAACCGCTTTTGCTCGGCATACATGCAAATCACACCTATTGCAGCTTCATCTTCGCTAGTGAGCTTCGATAGCTCCGCTACAAATTCAGCATCTTCAGACACCTGTTTGAGCACAGATATAATCTGATCGGCTTCGCTGCGGTTGTAGATACTTCTCCCACGATCTTCCGAGTGATGCGCCCGCTGGCCCAAGCTAGAGGTATCTAGCCAGGTCACCATGCTGCGCAAAGCTCGCGGGGCATGCTGATAGACGTCCGGAATTGCTCGCTCGCCATTTCGAAGCTTACCTTCATAGAAGGTCTTCGATACCAGATCACCAATAGGCGGGGCCATACGATACTGCGTCAGCAATGCAGCGCTAGCTTGATCACCATAGGTAGAGTTGAATGCGCGAGCAAAGTCACTTCGCAACACTTCATCGATCTCAGTGCGCGAACTGTGGATACCCAACTTCCTTGCCAAAGCAGCCTTATGCGCATCGGAGTACAACGGAGGAAGCTGCAGGTGGTCTCCCACTAGCAAGACACGACTAGCAGACTGCATCGCAATGGCTAGTTCACTCGCAATTGAGCGTGCAGCCTCGTCGATGATCACCCAGTCGTAGATGTTCTCCTGAATGCCAATGTGGCCCTGCCCAATACCGACACATGTTCCAGCCACCAACTGTCTGGAGCGCGCATAAAACTCGTCAACGTTGACCCGCTCTCCAGACAAAGCTTCCTGCATATCCCGCGATATTTTTGCTAGCGCTTTGACTCGACGTGCCTCATCAGGTCTGACGCCATACTCCCTACATAGCTTGGAAATCAGAATATCTTTTGCTTCTGAGACCCTCGCTCCTGCATCCAGGCTAATGCCGTACTCTGTGCTTAGCTTGGAACGGATTGAAAGATCCAGTTTTACTGATATCTCTTTCAGCTCCTTTATGTCTTTCTCATCGCTTAAGTCATTGACTTGATATAGCAATGTCTCAAGGTGATCAATTTGCTTGAACAGCTTAAGCTCGGCCAGCACAACACTGGAAATGAACTCAGGCTCCAAGCCAATGGCCTCACTCAACGCTTCAACGCGATACTTACTCTCAGCGTTGAAAAGTTCACGCTTCTCCGTTGTGATTGCGTTCGAATAGACATCTTTTAGCCCTGGAGAAACAGCCCCTTCGCGGTTACTAAACCTTACGACTTCCAGATCCGTATTTAGTCGAGCACAGTGCTTCCTGATCCGCTCAGCAGCTGTATTTACAGCCTCATGTGACTGGCTAACCAACAAGATGCGTTTGGTGTTCTGCATCTCAACCAAATAATGCACAAAGGCCGCAATAAACTCAGTTTTACCCGTCCCCGGAGGGCCCTGTAGCAAGGAAAGCGGTCCATTGTTGACCAACTTGGCGAACGCCTCTCGCTGCTGTTCATTTAGGCTGATCTTGTTTCCGTGGTGGTCTTCACGATCATACCTGGCGAAGTCAGCATCACTTAACGAAATGCCATAGTTGAGGGCAGCTTTTTCGCAAGATGGGTCAAAGAGATCCATCAGTTCTGGCATCACACCTTCTCGATCGAGTAGTCGCTCCAAAGCTCGTTTACGTTTGCGATACGAAGCACGATCCTGTTTGGTGCGGAAGAAGACAATATCAGTGTCGGTCAACTTGTATGCTGCCGCACGAGATTTGACCAGCCGGATCTCCTTAAGCGCTGACTTCTTAAGTGACACCTCGCCAATAAACCTCTCTACCCCTTCCTTATCAACCAATAATGCTTCGACTTCATCACTACTGCTGAATCCACCTAGAGGATCTACATCAGCAGAGTAAGGTATCAGAAGCTCTCCATGAGCGTCTGCTACAGGAATAGTTTCACCACTGACTTCAATATTGGGATACGACTCGGTCTCAGTATCTAGGATTGCCCGCCACAGTTTCGCAGTCGGTATTTCCAACGTCTTTGCTGAAGCTGGCTCCACAGCCTGCTTATCTAGCCTTGAGAAGGCTTCCTTCAACTGAAGAGTTAGTGTGTCTTCTTCTGGCTTTTCTTCAGGTGCTGTTGCCAGCTCAATCGCACGTGCAAAAGACTCATCTTCATTGAGCAGCTTAGTCAAAGCAGACATTTCTTGCGTGCGACCAGGAATAACCCGTATGCCAATGCCAATTTCAAAATGGCTATCGTCAATATCCTGCTTGCGAATAGATGACCGTGGCCATGGCTTAAAGCCAACAAGCAGAGCTTGCTGCTGTTTGCAGAACATTGCAGAAAAGCTGCCGCCAATCCCAATGAAGGTTACTTTGACTTCAGTTGGCTCCTTATGGTTCGGCTCAATTTTGACATACAGATGCCCGTTATCGGGCAGGATAGTGATAGCTTCATCGGCATTGCCTGCCGTAATCTCAATCAGGCTTTGCTCTGATGATGCATTACCGCTATCTATCGCCTTTTTGAAGCGGCCTAAATCCTTAAACCCAAAATGAGGATCTTCTAACTCAGCTCGAATCGCATCTGCCAAGGCTGGGTAAGTTTCAGACTCATGCCCCCAAGACAAACCTAGCAACTCGCAGGACATCTTCATCACTGCAAAGTTGTCACGCTCAAAAGAGGTACAACCATCGATATATTCAGGACTGTAGCTGTGGTTCTTGAGCTCCTCCCCTGCCGGTGAAAAGTCTGGGATATCGATTAAGTAAAGAGAGCGACTTTCAGTCTCCAGCATTACATTGCCAGGATGGATATCGCCGTGAGCAACGCCAAGGCCGTGTAAGTGCTCTACAGCTGCAACAAACTTACCAATTAGCTCTATTTTCTCATCGTCTGCAATCAGCGCCTTGTCCCAAGTAGCTCCTTGCACTTGATCTGTAACCATGTACAGACTCGATGACTTAGAAGCAATACCAAACTCACGGATTTCCGGTAGGTAAGTCGGTTTAACTGAAGAAAGCTTATCTAGCAGTTTCAGAAACTTAAGAATCTGGAAGTTTGCCGCTGAGTCATCTCCTTGTCCGCCAGCATTCAACCAGGCTTTTACGAGTCTTCCGCCTGAGACATAGACCTCTTTTTCAGCGGTCTCTACCAGAAAGTCATCATCTTCCCGATACTGACGTGAGTGGTTGATAGCATGCCGGTAAGGATCAAGCTCAGCATCGTCAAATGTTGGAATAGCCTCGCCTGCAGGTTCGGCTTGCTTCAACGCATCAAAGAACTCTGTAGCAGTGGCGAACTTTGCAGCAACAGCATCCAACAATGCTTCTGAAAACCATTGACCACTGTTTAACATGTCATCCTGAACTGTTTCCAGGCTCTTAGGAGACATACGCTTCCCGCTAAGCAAGTGCCAGGCAACAAGACCCAAGGCATGAACATCCTGCTGAAAAGGCGTCAATTCGCCCCCATCTAGCATGTCTTGTGCTTCAACAGCACCCACTGACAGACTCTTGCGATAATCTCCAACGGTACCAATAGGTTGATGATAAGCCGAGATAAAGTTTGAAAGCGCGACCTCTTTTGATGGTGAGATCCAAAGACTATGATCAGCGATATCCCTGTGAGCAATTTTCATCTCGTGTAGGTCGCCAAACTTAGCAATTAGCAGCTTAGTGACATTCAAGCGGTCTAGTTCTGAGAAAGCCTTGCCATACTTTCCGATAAACTCGTTAAACCGAACATGGCCAGGAGGAAGTTCGTATACCTCGCTGTACTCTGCTGTCACCTCGTCTTTTTGGAAACTCGTCAGTGACCGCAAGCAGTGGTTATATAAATCCCGGTTTTGGTGATTAATATGCTGTAACACTTCACGCTCACGGGAAACAATCTCTGCTCTTCCTTCAGGAGTGTATGCCTTGTTACCTTCGACATTCTTGAACTTCCATACCCGAAGCAAAGCCTCTGTGTTGGTCGAGATCTCTGACTTGGCAATATACTCTTTGTATACTTTCTTCGGGTGTTCGAAAATCTTATCTTTGGCTTCGTAACCATCTACCCGTAGAGCTTTAGGTCCAGTCTGAGGCCCTATGAACAAGTTATCAAAAATGGGAAAATCTTGGTTCAGAACCTGTGCGTTGGGGTGTGGCCTGAAGTGCTTGTTAAAGGTATTGCGATCAGCAAACTTAAGGAAATCGGTTAACGAGATCGTATGGTGAAGCTGATCTTCAGGCAACTGACTGAAGTCTGCATTTCCAGTCATGACAACGAAGAAGTGAACAAAAGGGGGATAGCCTTTGTTCGTGAAACGTTGAGCCAGCCGCTTTAGCTTGTTGTCTAGTGTGAATTTTTTGCCGCGAGTTACACTGACTGGAGAGCGCCCCATGTTCTGGTCGCCCTTATACCAGGTGTCGCCACGTGCGGTAACAGGCTGATGGTTCCAGTCTTTCAATTCAACGATGATAACGTTGCAGTGCGTTACAATGACTAAATCGAATTCGCCTTCTTTTTTTGCCTCAACGAAACGAAAACCTGCATAGCCTTTCCAAGGGAGCATAACTTTGTTGTTGCCATAACTGCTTTGCAGCTGATCGCGCAGAGATCCTCCACGAACGGGAGCCTTAGGTGCATTAACTGAATCTGAAAAGGCAGCCTTTATTTTCTCGATGGCTGCAACTTCCTGTTCTTGTAAGCCTCCATCCCAAATTTCTACTTCCATGCTTTCTTCCTAAATAAGAATTCAATATGTCTGAGGATCAACTCTTTTATAAAGTCCTCTTCAACTCTGGAACCAACTCTTCATATCTATACTTGACACTTGCATTTACCGGTAACGCCCTTTTTATTAAGCTTACGTTCCGTTTATCATTCGTAATTCATTCTCACATTACTTTTATTATAGTGACCCCAGAATCTCCAACCGCATTTCAAGCGGAATTTTGATCGATGCGTCGCCCCTTTCCCCCTGCTAAGCTGGCGCTCAATAGGACTTAAAGTTCAAATAACGTAGCATTTGGCGCAAGTTTCTGGATGTCAGATAGGTTCCACCCGCCATCTACCGGAATAGCAACATGATCTCCCACCAATACAGCATATGCGGTGTTCAAAGAAAAAGTTGGGGCATCAATATGTGCTCGACCAGCTTGCTCCATATTAAAAACTTCTTCAGCCAAAACCTGCGGGTTCGCATTGTTCTCAATGGGATAGGGTAAATCAGATTTCTGTGTGTTCTAACTGCCGACCAAGCTAAGATAAATAGGAGGGCATAGCATACCCTGCGCAAACGCACTGAAAACTACACGATCATTTGAAAATGGGTATCAATTGTGGTGACTGAGGCATGCAAGGTCGTCGAATACCGATACTCACGCCTCATCCGTGATCCGCTTGCGAATTAGTGCTGAACTGGGATAGCCTCAAATAAGCAGAAATTTACACTATCTGCAGCGATACTGAACATGTTTGTATCGTCGAAATTACTAAACGTATAACCACAAGTGACGACCATCAGGCTACTATCATTCGATACTGTCACTAAATCAAGGGGATACACGATCACATAGTCCTCTCCCTTCATAGAAAAGTCACTGGCGGAGAGGGGAATGTCGTAATCTTCCTGCAACGTTCGACGCAACTCGTCATGCTTCTTCCTCTCCGTTTCCTTGTAGGGGGCGAATAGGTCATCAGCGCAAGCCCCCTGAAACAGGCCTTCGCTTTGGGCTTGCAATATCAACTCCCGCGCTTCTGCACTCTTTAGTGACCGCCGTGAGAAGGCTCCTTCAGGGAAATTGTCCAGCTGAACATGCCAAAAAGATAAAAATAACTTTGTCATGGTTATAGCCTGAGTAAAGCTTTATTGCTTGACCTACGGGAAGGCAAAGAGGCCTTCACAGTATTCTAGCGCCAATTGTTGGAGTTTTCCCACAAACCAGACCTAATCTACAGGACAAGGCTAGTTGGGAAAGTAACTTTTAGCCACATACGAAACCTTCCGTTTGCATGCAGGCAAAGAACTCCGAACCGTCAGTTCTAGCCACATCCACGCTCCCTTCGGTTTTATCTTCAACTTCCCTTTGTCCTATAGTGACACGAGTTTCTCCAACCACCTGTTGGAGATTTAGACCACCCTCAAGGTGCTGCACTTATTGGTTGAATCCAAGACTGATTCGGATTGCTGACAAACGCAACGCCCAGCTGTAGAAGAACAAAAAAGAATCATACTTTGTAACAATAGATAGCTTTGAAAAGAGAGAGAGATAGATACCCTACCCAACAACCACAGGGCCCTCACGGCACGTCTCCAGCCCTAGAATTGAGAGGCTGACGAGTGACTCTTAAAACTCTGGACTAAGCACCTATCAAATGGCTAGGCGAGACTTACTCAACAGAGCCATCACCACTCGTAACCCAATAGGGTGCTTTTTGAGCAGTTTTTCAAGATCACTGTACGTCAGTAAATCAACTTTAGAGGCCTTAGCCGCGCTGCGCACTTTATCGTTGTAGCCTTTTGCGTTGGTGGGGCAATCAAGTGGTTAAATTTTTTTCAACATTTTTTCTTCGTACAGTAGCTTTGCCCGGTAAACCTACCCCTTTTATGTGCCCGTATAGTCTTTAAAAAATAGCTAGGCCATGTAAATCGAAGGCATACATAGGATAAGAGGGATTTACCTTATTTAGCAGGAAAGCTTGCATTTGGTAAAAACAACAAACAAAATACCGCTTGTTCGTAAAAAATAACGTACAGACATGAGTAATAATGGTTTCATCTCTACTCAACGAATATACCCACAAATTCCCAGCGGTCCGAGGCATGCAAGCAGGCAGGCCATGCTACATAGCGATGTGCCCGATGAGGCTTATACCCAAATTATTTGTCTTCGACGAAGATGTTGTACCCCCGGAGCTTCGCGCCCAACGTCGCCTAAACGAAAGCCGTGTACCCGATATTACTCATTATCTCGTCGAAAATCCTGATTCATATACGCTCTCTGCGATCACGGCATCTATCGACGGCTCCGTTATTTTCGAGCCTGTGGCGGACACTGGGCCTGCAATTAACTTAGGCATGCTCTCCATTGGTATGGATACCCAGATTCTGGTGAATGATGGTCAGCACCGTCGTAAAGCCATCGAGCAAGCTGTAAAGGAAGCCCATGAGTTAGGGCACGATAATATTCCTGTATTGTTCTTCGTTGATGAGGGCCTCACGCGAAGCCAGCAAATGTTTGCCGACCTTAATAAGCACGCAGTGCGACCTTCAGATTCACTCAGTACGCTCTACGACCATAGAGATGGCGGCTCCAAACTAGCCAGATATGTATTTGAATGCGTGCCCTGCTTTAAGTCCCTAACCGATCTCGAAAGTAGTAGTCTCTCTAAGCGAAGCAGCAAGCTCTTTACCTTGAGCTCTCTAAAACAGGCCTCAAAAGCTCTCCTAGGTAAACGCGGGAAAGATCCAATATCAGAACCCGAAATGCAATTAGCCTGTGAGTACTGGGAAGCTGTCTGTAGTAACATGCCCCACTGGCATGATGCCCTAGAACGCAATATCTCCACCTCCGATCTTCGAGAACAATACATCCATGCTCACGGGATTGGATTGGGAGCACTGGGAGAAGCCGGATCTGACTTGCTGAGACAATTTCCGAATAATTGGAAAGATAAACTCACACACCTATCGGAGATCGACTGGAGTCGCTCAAATATTAAACAGTGGCGAGGCCGAGCCATGGACAATCACGGCAAGATCAGTAAGACACGCAGTAGCACCGTACTCACAGCAAATATCATCCGTCATGCACTTGGAGTATCCCTGGGTGCAGAACAACAACACATCGAAGACCAGCTGACCTCATGAGCCAAAGAAAAACACTATACCCCAGCATGGATAAGATGCTGGAGGCGTCTGCATTCGCCGGCCGTCCGGCGCTCGATCTGATTCTGGAAATACAGAGCCTCTACCTGGAGAATGACAAACCATGGGTTATCGGCTTTAGTGGCGGCAAAGATAGTACAACAGTTTTATCTCTCATCTATGTAGCTCTTACTGGCCTCCCAGAAGCAAAGCGCCACAAACATATCTATGTGATCTCATCAGACACCCTGGTCGAAACGCCTATGGTCGTCGATATGATCAACGATTCGATTGAGGCCATTAACAGAAATGCGCAGGACAAGAAGCTGCCTATTTCGGCCCACGTTGTTTACCCCGCATGGAACGAAACCTTTTGGGTAAACCTCTTGGGTAAAGGCTACCCCGCACCGACTCAAAACTTCCGTTGGTGTACTGAGCGGATGAAAATCGATCCAGTCAGCACCTTTATCAAAGATAAAATTGCTCGCTTTGGTGAAGTCATCGTTGTCTTAGGCGCTCGTAGTCAAGAAAGCTCTTCCCGCGCTCAGGTCATTGCAAAACATAAGATCGAAGGTTCTTCACTATCCCGTCACTCATCGTTACCTGGCGCCTTTACCTATATGCCAATTGAGGACTGGACCTTCGATGAAGTTTGGATGTACCTCTTAGGTGCCCCTGCCCCCTGGGGTGGTGACCACTTCGAACTGTTCGAGCTTTACAAAGACTCAAGTGCGGGTGAGTGCCCCTTGGTGATAGATACCAACACACCCTCCTGTGGTAACTCCCGGTTTGGCTGCTGGACTTGCACGGTCGTCACAAAAGACAGAGCCATTGAAGGACTTATTGATTCAGGGGAAGTGTGGCTGAAGAAGCTTAAAAGCTTTCGCAACAAGCTCTTTAAAACTACGCTTCCAGAAAATAAGAACGAGTACCGTAACTTTAAGCGTCGTACCGGACGAATTCAGTATGCACGCGGCGCAATTGACAATGACAATATCGCCGAAATCAAAACGATTCCTGGGCCTTACCTGCTCGAATACAGAAAGCAATGGCTGAAAGAACTACTTACTATTGAGAAAAACCTCATAGAGGAAGGGCGAAAAATTCAGCTTATTCACCCAGAAGAGCTTCATGCCATTCGAAAAGAGTGGATGTTCGATCCCAATGAGCCAGACTGGTCAGACGAACTGCCCAAAATCTACCACAGTGTCTATGGCGAAGACTTAGACTGGGTCGAGCACGATAGTGGAGCCTTCTCACAGGCAGACGCCGACCTCATTGCCGAGCTTTCGGCCGAGAATGGTGTACCCGCAGAATTGGTCATGAAGCTTTTAGAGCTTGAGCTCTCCATGGACGGCCTTAGTCGCCGCAAAGGGTTATTTAACAAGATTGAGAACTTGCTCAAGAACGACTGGGGAAGCAAGGAAGATATTCAAGCGGCCAAAGCAGCAGCGACCCACACGTCAGACTTTAAAAACAAACTGAAAACTGAGCTCAACACCGAAAGCTCAGATCTACACCTGAAGTCTGTCTATGACGAACAACTCAAAGCTCTGACAAAAGAGTATGAGGCCCTAAGCTAATGATTTTGAAAAGCCTCTACTTACAAAATTTTGGTGTTTTCCAAGGCAGTTTTGACGACAACCATGTCGACCTGGAACCACGAGTAAAGTACAACCGCAAGCGGCCGATCATTCTTTTCGGTGGCCTGAATGGTGCTGGTAAAACAACAACGCTTACCGCTATAAGACTTGCACTCTATGGCAAGCAGAGTCTCGGACGTTCAGTGTCTGTTCAGATCTACCACCAATTTTTAGTTGATGCCATCCATAAACCTAAGGGAAAGGTTCTCGCACCTAATACTGCCGGCATAAAGCTAGACTTCAACTTTGGGCGCCAGGGTGAGGTCATCGACTACACCGTCGAGCGCGTCTGGACAGTGCGCGGCAAGAGCGTTTTTGAAAATGTCGAGATCTACCAGAACGACGAACACCTCAAAAGTCTTACTGACCATCAAAAGCAGGCCTTCCTCAATGAGCTGATTCCAATTGGTGTGGCAGATCTGTTTTTCTTCGATGGAGAGAAGATCGCCGACCTCGCCGAAGATAACAACAACAGTGCATTGGCTGATGCCATCAATCGTCTTTTAGGCTTGGACATAATTGATCGGCTAAAGGCAGATCTTGGTGTTTACTTGCGTGATCGGAAACGAGATAAGCTACCCTCTGCCATTCAAAAGGAGATGGAAGCCCTCGAGAACAGCTACAAATCTCTTTACTCCAAATATCAGTCTCAACTAGCCGATATCGAAGCTCTAAGGATTGAATCGACCGAGCTCGAGACGACTAAAGAACGCTTGAACCAAATTATCAATGATCTGGGAGGTGCCTGGGCCAGCAATAGACAAGAGGCCGAAACTAAAGAAAAAATGCTGAGAGCCAAGCGGAATGAATTACAAGTGCAAATCAGGAATTTGATTGCAGATGCGGCTCCTCTAGCATTGGCGACAAATCAAATAGCCGCTCTGCTAAAGCAGCTGACTGACGAACAACAGTCTAAACGCCAACTGGTTCTCCAGGTTGAGCTACGTAAGCAGCTAAACAAAATTCAGAGCGCACTAATCAAGTCACTCGGAAAAGAGCACAAAAAGGCCATTGAAACCTCTATTGAAGAAAGCTTACCCGCTGCGACCTCCATTGATACGAACATTATCCACGATATCTCTGATAGCGAATTCAACCGCCTGAATCACCTAATTACCAAAGTTGTGCCAGAACAACAAGCCAAAGTGAAGGCGCTCTCTAGTGAACTTGAAGAAGTCGAAGAAGAACTAGCTCATGTTGGCCTCAATATTTCACGCGCTCCAGATGAGCGTCGGATTTCTAACTTTGTTTCCGAACTGGGCGAAATCGAAAACTCCCTTGGACAGCGCCAAGTTGAAATCAAACAAAGGACTGAAGCAGCCAAAGCCACTCTGCGCGAGGCCATGGATAGCTTGCGCAAACTTCGAGAAAAAGAGAAGGAGTTCGGTAACGTAACAAATCTGGATCAAGCGGTCACTTTAGCTGACCGTACTCGAGGACTATTGGAAAGCTTCTCCAGCAAAAGTCGCGAAACCAGGATCAATACCCTTGAGCAAGAGTTTATTAAATCTTTTGCCAAACTAGCCCGTAAAGACGATCTGATGATTACCGCTAAAATTGACCCCGAAACCTTCAGCGTCTCGCTAATCGACGGTACAGGTCATATCATCGATAAGAAGAAACTATCCGCAGGTGAGAAGCAGATCTACGCTATTGCCATGCTGGAAGCCCTTGGACGGACCTCTGGTCGCAACCTGCCAATCATTATTGATACGCCACTGGGCCGACTAGACTCCCACCACCGCGAGAATCTGGTTAAAAACTACTTCCCAACCGCAAGTCATCAAGTATTAATCTTATCGACGGATACCGAAGTCGATGAAGACTTCTATAAAGAACTGTCGCCAGAGATATCGCACGCTTTCGAGGTCGCTTACGACCCAGAAGCTGGAAGTTCCGTATACTACGAAGGCTACTTCTGGCGTCACTGAGCCAGAAAAATTCGAGAGATGGGAAAGCAACATAACATTACGAGAAATACCATGCTGCCACAAAAAATGAAAATCTCAGAAAAGGCCTTTACCTCACTACGCCGGCTGCAGAATAACACAGGTTTAACAGTGAATATCGGTGCTCGCCTGGCGTTCTTTGCTTCGATTGAACGTGGCTTCACATGGAATGGCGATGACATCCAACTTACGCAACGTGAACTGGATAAGTATAGTTGGCTGGGTGACCACGGCGATATTATTGAGATGCTACTGAAACAGAAATACCCAAACCTTGACAACAAAGACTACTACAAGGCTTGGGCCATCCATGTGGATGATGGTGCAATAGTGATAGAGAACAAAAGCTCATTAGAGAGCTTGATGTAGCTAAGTATCTAAATAAAATTAATCTGGAATAGTTTCAATTTGATCTGACACTTCTTCTTTAAAAAGAGAGGGTTGAATCGCCCCGGTTTTGATGGAGGTTACTGTCAGATCAGATCTGAACTTCTACAAATTACACCATCACACTTTATTCAAGCACATAAATATAAACTCAAATGTCACAACACAAAGACTGTCATCTAGACCTGACAAAAGAAAAAACGTCTCAAGGTGTTAAGGCAGCTCCCAAAACGCCAAATCCTTAAGTTTGGCCACTTTCTTCTTGCCATCCACAAACAAGCTATAATGTTTCTCGAGTTTGCGAATCTGTCCCATAAAATACTCTTCATCATTCTTGGTCTGGGTATTGAAGATCGCTTTGATCTCCTGCGACTTGATGTTCGCCACTTGGTGAATTACCCACGACAAAATCAGAGTCGAATAGTCGTTATCCCCAGTCTTGAAGTGGGTCAACTCTTGCGTTGACAGAATCGTACCCACCCCGAACTCACGTCCTTCTTTCAGAATCTTTTTCAAACTCTCGAAATCTTGTGACATAAAATTGTCGGCCTCATCGACCAAAATCATCTTAGAGATCTGGCGGAAATCGCCTTCCAGCTTCGAGCTGCCCTGCTGATGCATCTGTGTATAAAAGAGGTCTAACGTAAGAGCGACCACCAAATTCTGAATACTTGGGTCGTACCCTGACAGGTTGATAACAGTTACACCGTCTACCAAATCATATAATGACTTTGTCTTACTACTGTCAGGTTCAAATATTTCAAAGCTGATAAGGTCATCGAGTGCTGCATATAACGAATCCTGCTCGATCTTGTCTTGTGCCTGGAACTCTGCCCAAACATCTGCCAAAGTCGGCGGCAGCCGCCCCCAGGTATTTTTATCGTGAGATCTGATACCTGCCGCTTCGTAGGCATCTATAACCAGTGTTCGGACTTTGTTCTGCTGCTTGGTACCTAGCCCGAATGCTTTAGCTGTCGTTGTCTTAAACAAGTTGGCTGTATGCATCGGCTGCATTGGCCTGTCACCAAAAATAGCCAATGGGTTAAACGGCAAACGGAACAGGTCGAAAACCTTAGCACCCGTTGCTTCGACAAAATCTGGTTTTACGTAATCCGCCTTATAATCGAAGATCAGGATACCAATGGGCAAGCCGCCTACATTGTTATGCTGATTACGCACCAATTGAGTGATTATTGACTTGGTAAACTGGGTTTTACCGGTTCCCATGGTACCGATAATGCCGGTATTGGTATTAAACAGCTTTTCGGTATTTGTAGGCTCCCATAGTACTGGCTGAGTAGTGGATATATCAGTACCGAATTGAATGACCAGTGGTTCTATCGGCCCAGGTGGCTCTATTAACGTATTAGGCACGTATTCAGTATGTGTAGCTGGAGGTTCTGCTACATCACCCAGAATATACTTATCCGGCACGGCTAGTAGGCGACCAGCCAGAAGCTCCTCTTTCAACCTTTCGTATGGCTGATGCACTAAGCTCGCGAGCTTGCTCATTGGGATATCAACTTCAAGGATCCCGTCGATCTCTTCGTAACGCTCGGTGACACAAGAATCTGTATTCAGATGCGCTACGACTATTCCCGCAGGGTAGCTTTTCAGCTGAGCTAATTCGTAAGTGCCTTCTAGCCACTCTTCCCTTGCGGATAACAATGAGTCAAAGTAGCCATCGCTGAATACTTTATAGAGCTGATACTTCTCCACTTGCAGGAGTACCTGCCGTATAAACAAACCACGATACAACCGGCCTGCTAGGTTTTTCTGTCCGAGCAACCCTTCCATATACTCTTTCAGCTCACGAGTCTGGTTTCGGGCTTTTTCAAAGTTCGGGCGTGCACCCGCTTTAGACTCGACCGGCAGCAGGTATAACTTACCGTCTTTAAAGCCAGCAAACAGAACATCGTCAGAAATCGCGCCCTGTTTAATACCGAAATTATGCCGGGAGAAGTCTGAGTCGCTCATTGCCAGGCCAATATTACCTGCAACCCGGATCATCTCGGCTACTGACAATGGTGCCCAGCAGATATCGGACTGGGACAGCATCGCAGAAACAGCTTTGTACGAAGCAATAACGCCTTCTTTACCGAGCTTCTCTTTGTCTAGATCGTTCACCATTTGCAAGAGCCACTCACCGTTGAAGGCGTTGAATTCACGAATCAGGCTCTCACCCGACGCGCCAAGCACACTGCGATACAGCTGTGATTGCTTAGTTACGGTAATAGCGTCATACCCAGCTGAACTGGTGTATTGATCTGAGTAATGAATCAAGATGACATCTTCTGTATTAGAGAAGAAGTCCAAGGTCACTTTAGGATCAACGATAGTGACCCACACGGAGCTATCGTACGATTTGTCCAGGAGTCGTTTAACAGAGTCACTAACCGCAAGGCTTATGGCTGAGTGCTCGTGAAAGGAATCGCTACTCAAGTGCGAAGGTCGCCACATCGCCCCAAATATCCGCGCAATCTTGAGATGGGGCTTGTTTGAATAATCAACCCCCTTCAGACCAAACGCGGTAAAGTAAGCATCGTTCTCGCTTCTGGATGATTCACCATTCAACAAGCCCCCACATGCAACGCCAGAAAGGTGCTCATCGATATTGTTATCACGTGCGTCCACAACCTGATTGTTCTTAAAGAATGTGAGATGTGCGTAGACTTGCTGCTCACTCTTACCATTGGGAAACTTGCTGAAGGTCAGGCGGGTACGTAGGACGTCGACAATAGTATCGGTATTGCGCTTGGCCTTACCTTTATCGAGATCGTATCTGTCTTTGATATCGTCATAGGTCGCCATCTCGGCGAAGAGATCGAATTCTGTTTCGATCTCTTCGTCGTCATACAGGTTTACATGAATGTAACGACCTTCTTCCAGGTGCTCCATGTAGTAGGCCAGAAGGCCCCGAAATAGCTCGTGATTCTCAGCATTGTTAACAGAATTAATGAGTATCGGCGCTGAAGACACGGTATCGAAAAGTCGCGAGAAGGTCTCCGTAAACTCTTCGATTTTATGTCGTACTAATTTGCTGATGTAATCAAAGCTACTGTCTTCACGAGGTACTATTTCTAGCCAGAACGCATTTTCATCAACTGATTGCGTGTAGCTGTATTTCTGCTCTTTATCAAACAGATGCGGGATCAAACCACGAGGGTTAAGCCGTTTGAGAGTCACATCAGGAAGGGAGCGGAAGCTGAATTCATCACCGTCGGCCTGTATACTCTCAATGAGGTAGAGATAATAAGACAGTATCAGGGGATGGAACGGAGTCAGATAGTTCTTAACTCGATTATCTTCAGTATCACGAATACTCGCAGTCCCCAGCCTCATCACAAACTTAGTACAGGGCGATAAGGTCTTGCCCCGCTCGACTGATTCAAGATATGCGAGATAATTCTCCACGTAATTCCTGGCAAGCCCGACAAGCGTGGGGCCCCAGCCTTCGAGTGAAGGCAATGTACGGCGGCTAGCTGCTTTAAAGTGCTGGAGAAACGCTATGTAGCTCTGGTGCAGATTTTTAAGTTCAGGGAATTCTGTCAATCCAGAAGCTGGTAAACCTTTCTCTTGGGATGCATCCCAGAAAACTAATTCTGATGCGATGATTTCCCACTCAGCATCGAGAAGCTGTTTTCTCAAGAATAATTGCATGACCTCCTGATTTTCTACGACAACTATACCTTTCGACTCTTTATAGACACCATAGTAACCATCATCGAACATATAACGTGTGCGACTTGTATCCATAAGGAGCGGTAGCGTAAGCGACTCTTTTGCCGATTCTCCTTCTATTTGTATAGGAAGTTCAGTCTCTCCATTTTTCAGAATGAATCGGACCTCATCAGATTCATCGTAGATCTGCTGATAATCGAGGTTTCCAATTTCATTAACATCGATAATTTCATCGTTATCTTTCAATGTAATCGATGTGTCTAAGTTGGGGTTGGTCTCCAATATTTGGACGTCTGACTGAATAATGAGTGATTGGCCACGACCAGTCGCTTTAATCAGATATTTGTTAATAATATCGTCGAAGCAGAACTTCCCCTCCGGCAGCACAAGGCATTGGAATTTGAACAGCTCGCTGGAAATCTCTCGCCTTGTCCTTACAGAGAAGAATAACGGTTCCAGGGTCAGCTCACCTGTAATCGTAAGGGTTGTATTGTTACCACGGGGTTTGTGGCTTAGCTCTAACAGCTTGGCAGCCTTCCTAGGTTGTATCTCGAACTCGCTCTTTTCGGTTCTAGCACCCGTAAACCTAAGATTAATCTGGAAGGTACTTTGATCTGTAGGAACCTCCAAGAGGATGTTCTGATCACGCTGTCCGGCTGCAGTTTCTTTCTTACTTCGGCGCTGAAGGTTTCCGCTAGCAGTATCAACATCGATAAATTCTAATGCTTGTTTTTTCTGCTTTTGGATTTCAGTGATAAACTCATCATAGGTTCGATTCTTCCAGTCATCACTGTCTATAAAGTTATCCTTTACGAACTTTCCACCAAACTTGCTTAAGCGATCTTCCAACTCGGTTGGATAATGCTCAAGTTCAAATTCGATTTCAGACCTGAGTTTCCTGTTTTCTTCCAATCGCCGTTCAATCTGTCGCTGATTCGGAGCGGTCGTTGCGCCTCCCCATAAACCCGTGAGGTGTGGGTCGTTAAACAACCCTAACTCATCAAATCGAAGATCTCCGTCAATGATAGACTCGTAAAGACTGCGATAACCGAAAATACTGGAGCCATCAGACGCGACAATTTTGGCTTGCAAATCGAGCAGACACTTGGACGTTTGTCTGTTGGTCATGCTGTCGTCAATCAGACCTTCAAGAAGTTCTCTGATCTTAGAAACTGACCAAATGGCTCCTGTTTGTGCCAGGTCGAATGTACTGTTCGTAATAGTATCGAGCGTACTGTTGTGCACCATGATCAGAGCGCAATCATCATCTACGACACCATCTCTGAGCTTCGCTAAATAATTGTCTGTATAACAACCATACTCTACTTTTCTTTCCTCTGCATGCCCAGCGATTAACACCTGGATGCCGTTTACGTTCAGATAACTGAGTGGTGTCTCTTCGTCTTGGACGGAACCATCGGAGGCGTCACGCAATGCAGCCAGTAAGCGCACGGTGTTAACTGGGTCTGTTGATCGAAACTGAAAACGATCACCGGGTTTGAGTCTTTCCGCCAACCAAGTTTTCAAGTGGTTTACGAGAAAACCTTCAAATTGTTTTTCGGACATATACTGCATCCCCACTGTCGCTCATCCGCTCGAGATTTCCTACTCGCTCGTAAAATTCTATTAATGCTTGTTGAGACTGCTGATCAAACCAGACACCTCGGCGCTTAAACTCTTCAATTAACTGCTGATACTGAAGCTTTTCCTTGTTCCCCACGGCCAAATTTGTCAGTAGTAACAGGTAGTCCTGATTCATAATCAATACTCGTCCGCCACGCTTACGGTTCTGGATAAAATGGCGAGCCACTTCAGTTTCGAATGAAGCAACTACTTTTCTGTTTACCGTTAATTGACTAGAACGTGCTTGGCTAAATATTTCTGTCGCTGTTGAGACTATGGCCTTGAATACATCTTCCGGCGTGCTCAGTTCACCACCCCAGGGTTCCCGCCCTCGAGTCGTGCGATAGCTTTCAAGAAAACACTTTAATCCCTGGTGGAGTTCATACTTCTCTTCATCTGGCAGCTTTTCAATATATTGAAAATGCTTCCATAACGGAAAACGAGTTGCTTCCTTGTTATCCGGTTGATTGAGGTACTCAAGCGCAGACAAAACAGGGAAAAGGTCTCCTACGTAACCGAGAAGAGCGTTCAAAGCCTCACGAACGTAGGTGCGCTCGCTACTGGCTCGCTCAGTATCCATGATGAAATATAGTGGCTTGCTGGTGGGCTCAGTGCGCCAGCTATGAAGATTCATCGCCAATTGGGCGCTATACAGAAAATTGTATAAACCTACAAAAGCCTTCAGATTCTGCATCATGTAACCTGGGTAGCTACACAGCAGAGACAAGTCTTCAGCGAAAACTTCGCCCATAAATGGTAGATAGTCTTCCGTTGCATCCGGCGGAGATAGCTCACTAACACAGGATTGGAACTCGTCGAGTAGCTCGGCTTCAAGAAAGTTCATATTTTCAGAAGAGACAGGTGCTACCTCTGGCCTGGAAAGGAGCATGTTGCCTAATACAGTACCTACATGCCGGGTATTCCCTGACGATGCACTACCCGCCTTGAACAACATGAACTCGGGCGAAACCTGGAAGAGGCCTTTGGCATCATCATCGAAGTACATATGCTGCAACACGCTTTCAAACTCTTCATCTGCGATCTTCTTTGATAATCTCGTCATGCTCGCTTCAGTGAACTTACCAAGTGAGGTCCCTTTCTTTAACGATTTGCGCCAAGCAATAGAAAGCAACTCACCGGCAACCGCCATAACGTCGGGATCACTAATCTTCTCTCCACGTTGCTGACGAAACGTCAGGAAATGATTCACGAAATTTCGGTCTTTAATCTCTACAGAAGCTGCCGCCTGTAAATTTTCCTTCAAACTCATTAGTAGGTCTCCGCTACAAATTCATCATCTTCAAACTGCAGAGACCAGTCACCGCCATCTTTGTGAAAGTATAAAGCTTTACTTTTTGAAGCGATTTTGGTTATTTTTTCGACGACCTCTTCAAGAATAACCACTGTATTTTTATCATGCCTATTAGGCCTGTAACCTGCCAAGATTCGTTCAGTCAGCTCCAGAAATGAGACCGTTATAGGAAATGGCTCTATAGATTTATCTTCAACTTTGAGAGCAGCTTTAAAACAATGTATCTGACCAGAGTTTGACTCTTCGAGCGCTTTGGAATCCATACCGATACTCACTGTTGCCGATATCGTTACTCCGTTCCGTTCAGCGAGATAAAGACCATCGCCAACCAGTTTTGGAACTAGCCGGTTCGCAAATTTAGTAAGGCTTGCGATAAGTGTTTTATTGTAAAACCCTCTTAGCTTTTTCTTGTCCGATAATGAATGATGTAACTGCCAGATATTGATGTAGTCTTCGAAAATAATATTCTCGAAGTCTAAGGAGAACTTCTGATGATAATTATTTCCTAAATCAATGTACCGAAGAAGATAGAATGCTCTTATCCAACTTCTAGGCGACATTTCTACAGCGCCATAACGCGCCTGATACTCGATTTTGAAATATTCAAATTCCCTATCACTAATATTGAGCGAACGCTGTACAACAAATTCATCTATTTTCTGGGTACGCCGCAAACACGGATCAAGATGGGACAAGCTTTCAGACAGCTCACCAGAGCTGGAAGAAAATAGATTATCAAACAGTATTGAATCGCCAGCAATTAGATTATGAATAAAATCCATAATGGCGCGCGCGGAAAAAAATTGGTCGTACTTTAAACGAACATAAAGCAATGTTTTTACTATAAGTTTTTGGACACTCTCTTCCTGAAGTATCCGGTAGTTCTGATACTCGAGTTTGTGATGATTTTTCTCATCACAAAGGTAAGCGGCGTATAAAGGATTTTCACTGCTACTAGCGGTGACCTTGGCCAGAAGCTTGGAAATGAAATCTGACCCTACCTTGCCTTCTTCCAAACTGAACTTCGGATAGTCCTCAAAACTCAGAAAACGATAACGGCCCACATCACGATCACCTTTAATAAACCTACCTATTGCCTCCTTGATTGCGGCATGACGGTCAGCGCCAGTATTTTGGAAGTTGAACATCATTCCGATATTAATACCTACTATAAGGGGCTTATTGGAGGCATTGTGTTCATCGAATAGTTGATCAAGTGCTTCTACTGCATTTTGATCCGGTTTAAAGCTGTGTGTTGCATCAAGGTAGAAACGGTTATCCACGGAGAATTTATCGTAGTGGCGACGTAATATCTCCGATTTTCCATCACCGCTAGAGCCGCATAAAAATAATATTGTACCTATGGGTAAGCGCTGGTTTAGTGCATCTACAAATCGCGTTTCTATCTCAGTTTTTACATATAGATAGGAGCGTAATGCCTCAATGTCGGGAGAATGTTTTTTGAGCGTGGATACTGCTTGGGCAGAAGACTTTGCCAGTGTTCCTAAGAGAGCATGAAAATTCATATAACGTCCATGATGCCGCCATATTGGCATGATAATGTCTTGAAAATGTTCTCTTTCTAGAGCACAGCTAACGCTGCACCAGGTGTTTTTGCATAATTATCAATCAAAAAATCTTATGGAGCTATATTGAAACGGCTTGTTAATCGCATATCTGTGTTACCTGAAGCTATATGATTAAGCACACTAACATAACTTTACTCGAGGATGCCCTATATGTCACAGGGGTTCTACCCCTTTATTACGGACTCATCCGCAAAGAGTCAGTTGGATATTTAGACCCCCCTCAAGGTGCTGCACTTATTGGTTGAGTCAACGACTGATCCAGATTGCTGACAAACGCAACGCCCAGCCAAGCGCCATGATCCTCGACAACCAGACTTTGCAGTCGACACCAGAGGCGGGGCGCGTGCCGGTTAGCAAGACGCCAAGCGCCGCAAAGGTTCTAAACTGTATCTGGTGGCCGATTCGCTGGAGCAGTTGCTGGCATTGTAGATCACACCTGCTAACGAGCAAGACTGGGCTCAGGTGGCGGCCCTGGCTGAGCAGGTGCAGAAAGTGACGGGCGAGTTAGCGGATCAGCATGGCATTCGGTTAGAGGTGGTCAAGCACACCGAGGCGAAGAAGGGCTTTATTTTGCTACTGCGGCGTTGGATGGTGGAACGCAGCTTTGGCTAAATAGCGCGCTTTCAGCGGTTGAGCCGAGATTATCAGGGGTGTCTATGAATTGAGCGGGTTAATAACAGCCTCTAGTCCTCCCCCAATAAGTTTTTCCAAGGGTCAGCAGACAGGTCTGCGCCATCATTATCGTCTATAGGGCTTCGCGGTTTAGAAAGCTCTTCGTTAACAGCAGATGGCTCTCTCTCAAGCACAGCCAAAACAGTTTGGAGTTTTTCTTGAGGGATCAGCATAAGTTCGCTATTAAGCCCTTTCGCAATGAGTTCCAGGGTATCCAGTCTGGGGTTTCCTCTGGACTCTAAGCGCTGATATTGCTGGCGGGAGACGCCTACGCGGAACATCATATCGCCCTGCTTTAGACCGAGCGTCAGTCGCCGCTTTTTTAACTGTTTGAGTAGTGAGCTCATCTTTGTAAACATATATGTTGCATTTGAGGTAATAAGAAACATATTAGATGCTTTTTCTATGCGCCAGCAACTTATGCGTTGCATTCGCATGAATCACAAGAGCAACTATCCCTGTTGGTTGTAGTGCTTCGCCCCCATTTCCAGAAGCTTGGCCATATAGACGATGGTGATACCATGAGTCGACTCTATGCATTAGAGGGATTATTGTGAGTAAAAAAACAGCAACCTCAGGATGCACCTAATTCGGCGTTCGGACGAGAAAACAAGGAAGCTGAATACCTTGCTCAGAAGCTGGAATCTCCAATAGGGGCGCAAAAGCTTGGGGATAAAGCCTACGAAACAGCAAAGAACCACTTGGTCAATTCTCCCCTTGAGCTGCCAAGGTATGAGGCATACACTCTTAAACAGAAGGCTGATTAGCCTTCTGAGTTATGATTTTGTAGTTTGTGGACTAAAGGTTGAAATATGAAAGAGACTCTAATCCAGGAACCAAAACCTAGTGACACTGGCGAAACTACAGTGGAGGCGGACTTTTTTGAAATACTTTTTGAGCGTATCAGGTCACCGCAATCCCGCGCGGCAGCTGACATGTTATTCGTAGTTAGCTCAGAACAGCTAAGGGATACATATCAGCCACAGTGAGTCAGGAAAAGCTGAAGCTGACTGAATCCAAGCTCGCACCTCGTCTATGACCCGCTTGCAAACCTATTGCGCGAATAGGGCATCGGCGCATACGCGAATACATCCGCTGTATGCGACCAAAAATTCCGAAATGTCCGTTCTTAGGCACATCCACCCTCATTTGGGTTTTATCTTCAACTTCCCTTTGCCCTAAGTGACACGAATTTCTCCAACCACCGGTTGGAGATTTAGACCACCCTCAAAGAGGGGCTGAAAAACAGTCCTCAATTCTTCTGCTGACCAACAGGGCTAGTATTCAGTTCCTGGCCAGCTCTTGCCGTCACTCAACATCCTCATGTATCTCTATTTTCTCCACCACCAGATTCACGGGGGCAGGATTCATGGCCTGTAGCGCCTCGAGCATTCTCTGGCTGATGACATAGGCTTTGGGCCATTCCTTTATCCGGAAAATATCCGGCAAATTTGGTTGGTTAAGTTTTTTGCGGCTCAGCACATACCAATCAACGCTTATTACCTTTTCTGAGTCTTCGTAATAGTCCACACCCGACTTGTTAAGGTCTAGCACATCGTATGCTCCCAGCGGATTGACGTAAAAGTAGTCCTTGGACTCCAAGCGAGACTTATGGTTGTAGATCCAGAGCGGTAAAAACTCGATCGGGCCCTGGTTGACCTTTTCCATGGTTTTTTTCACGGCCTTACTAACAATTAAACACAGCTCGACATTCGCAATAAAGTCAGTCAGAACACGGCCTGGATACTCATTGCTCATCGTGACGCCGATATCTTCAGGGTAGATCTCCTCCATAGGCTCCCCTTTCTTCAGCCTCCAAGATTGGAGGTGTATTTCCTTCGGCGGAAAATCGATAAAGCAATAGTCCTTGTCTAAGCGTTCATATTCATCAATAAAGTAGTAATCCAAAATAACTTTCCTCAATAAATGGTAAAGATCAGGAGCCAGACATCCTTCTATGGGCTTGCTGATCCAAGGGCGAGCCAGGAGTCATACCTAAGATAAGTCTTAACAGTTTCTCAGACAGCTTTTCAAGTTTCGATTTATCCAGGTTCACATCAGGTATCGGATGCCCATCCGGGTAGTCTTTTACTGGATCGCATAACTCCCGGTACCCATCCAAAATTTCTCTTAAGCCTTTCTTGGTTTCCCTCACCAGACGATCATATACGGGGTGCGAAGTACACTGTTTACTGACCTCTTGCTGGTCTTCCTCTTTGAGAACCAAATGCCGGGGCAACCCTAGTATCTGAGCCACCTCCTTGTCCTGCGGCATCAACAGCACATTTTTCTTATGGTGAATATTGTATTTCGCCGTCAGTAGCGCCTTCTGGATGATATTACTTATTTTGGGCCCTTCATTAAGGATCATGTTCTTGAAGGTGCCTTTGGATATCAGGTGGTGAGCGTTGTTCCAGTAGGGCCAAGTTTCCCTGGTGAAGTTATGGCCTTTCTTGATCGTTGTGGTCGATCGACCATTATACTTCAGGCGGGTGATATCTCTGTCAGGGCCGCCAACATCCCAATCCCCTTTATTGGGGAAGTTCAAGTCTATGCAATAAGCGCCTGGTTTCATTCCTCCGCTATCTGTCTCATACGCGGAGGTGACAATATGTCCCCGGTCTTTTATGGCTTTGCTGCGCTCATGTTCAATCCCGGTCATGTAACCGTGCAAGGTGTTCTTGATGGCGGTATGGCTTTTCGCTTGCTCATATCCCTGATAACGATAATTGCAGGTAAATTTATTCCTGAATTCAATGAAAGTGGCCGAGCCATGGAAAACCAGACAGGCTCCGTTTTCCGTAGTGCCTTGCAAACGTTCGTGAAGATCATCAAGCAAGGCATCTCCAAAATGCCCTTCTGGTTCATCTTTTTTCTTTTTCGCCATAATTCTCTCTCCTCGACCAGATTGTTACAGTCAGCGACCCTTACTCACCACCATGGCGCCCACATCCCCATTTTCAGAGATCGAACATATCAACGTGTAAGGACCAGACGCGTACTGACGCGTATAGCTTCTTGAAGCGATGCAAAGCCCCGCCACTCCAGCTGCTGCGCCAATATCCCCCCAACTGCTCATAGGGACAATCTCATTACTGGCCTCCCAATTTATCCCGGAAGGACCCGCCAGCCGCGACTTTGCCGTTCCCCAAGCCATAGAGCGCCAATTTTCCCCGTTAACGTCGATAACGACATCGCCATGGAAGGACGAGACGCCAGCGGAAGCGATGGCTTCCGTGACCGCCTCCGCCAACAACATTCCCATTTCGCCGGCTTTGGTCATACGCCAGACGGCTGGCGTCGTCACTTCTCCTTCCGTTCCCTCCCCATTCTCGCCTTCAGGCTCAAACTTATTCGGGAACGGTTTAAATGACGCGCCAATGATTTTTAATTCAGGCGAACTTGCGCGCGTTTGAACGCTTCGACTGGTTTCGACCAACACACAGGCTGCCGCTTCTCCTGGGATCATGCCGGCCGCATTTTCTGCCGTCAGCAAACGCGCCTCTTCATCCAGCTGCGTCACACACAGATAGTCCAGGTAAGAGTCAACGCCCAACAGAATGGCGCGTTCATAAGGGCTGGTTTCCAGAGAACGCTGAATAATCCTCATTGCATGCGCCGCCCCCGCATGGCCAATACGAACAAACCCTTGCGCGGGCGTAGACAGAGGCAAGTCCAGGCTTTCGCAGAGCGGCTTCAGGCAGTATTCCCGCAAGAGGTTGTCTACCTGATCCTCGGGCCAATTAAATCTCTCGTAAGTTATTTCGGGCAGAATCCAGATGAGCGCCGTTTGCCGCCAAAATGCATGGTCCCGGGTTGGCAGCTTTGCATAGGCGATCAAGTCTTTCATCGCGATGCGCGCCAACCTCAACCATGCCGCGTTTTGGACATATCCCTGCGTTAGGGTATGCGCCGGCGCCCCCGGAATAGGCGCGCTCATCTCATCGGAATCGTAGGTTGAAAAACCTGGTACGGAACCAAACCTGGAGATTCCGCAGCGCACGGAGGCGCAACTGTTCTTTACGCCGTACCCCACGCAGGACATCATCCCCAGGCCCGTGACCCAGAGTGGAGCAAGCTGATCGTGATTCTGACTCATTGACACCTTCTCAGTACCGCTTTATCAGGTCAGCGACCGGTAACGGGCGACCACTTTCCACTCCTCTTTTTGAGGCAACTCCGCCAAGCGAAGGAGTCTGGCGGTGGACGGAGCCAAGCTGACTTCTTCCGAAGTCGTCAGCCCCTGCCGCTCAGCCAGGATGAGCCACGCCAGCACTTCGGTAGAGACATGCGCGGTTGTCGCGGCCTCGGCGGATACATAGGGATCCATGCTGTCGGCGTCAATCTTCTCTATATCGTCCAGCCGCTTTTGAATGCACTCCTTCAATGCCTCGTCGAAAGCATCCTGATCTTTATCCAGCAACGCCTGGCATAGTGCATAATGTGGGTCGTAATTATCGTCGCTATAACCAGAAAACTCCTCCAGCCTTTCCTCAATCTTTTTCGGATCAGTCTGCAGGTAGAAGTGCTCCATCAAAATGCGAGTGTAAAGAAACTCTTCCTCATATTCCTTTCGCGGATTGAGCTTGTTCGTACTCAATTTCGCAATGCGTCGGGCACCGTCTTCATATCCACAAGCGATCGCATCGAAAAAGGGCAAGGCTAAGGAAACGGCTTGCTCCTCTTCCGGAGCCCTCTCCAGGAAGTAGATAAAAGCGTTTGCGCTATGGCAGAGTTGCTTGTAGAAGGGCTTGGGGTTATCGGTAATCAGCAGCTCTCCCGCCGCCAGGCGACGAAATAGCGTACACGTGTATGTGTAGTACTGCAGCTTGGGCTCTTCCTTGGGGAGATGCGGAACGATATCTTCCAGCGACATCCCCGTATTTTTTATCGCGATGGGAAGGTAGTTTGCTGACATGGCAGGCTTCCTGTTCGTTAAATATTCACGCCCATGTGGGGGCGACTGATTGCTCTCTCACCCACCCGGATAGATCGCGTAGCTGTTTCGATTGACGTAACACGGGGTCATTGATATTGAGCTTATGACGCAAACCAAACTGAATGCCAAGCTCATCCATCAACCACTGTCGCACCTGAGGGGGCGTTCGGCGATGGCAGAGTCCGCTCCAAACGGCTTGCGCACTATATGGTTGTCCCCCTCGGTATCGCAAAGACGGATCAAACCGGCTTTCATTCTGTACCAGCCATTCGCGCCACTGGGCCGGATCTTGACATAGCTGATCGACAGTGACGCCGAACTCCCGTCCCTCTGGGTGTTGTGGCGACTTACCTTCTCGAAAAGCCTCAAGCTCGTGTTCAAATAAGTCTTCTTTCGCGAACTGTTCAGGCACAAACGTTTCCTGATAAAGGGCCGCCCCTAGCATCAACTCCAATGCCAGCGCCGCATCCGGCGCAAAGGGTTTATCGCCCAGCTCACGTAACAGGAGGTTTACGGAGGTTAAATCACCCGCCAGTCCTAATGCGATCAAGGTAGTGGATGAGACCTGGCCGTCACGAACGAGTTGCTGTAACTGGGCCGCCTGTTTCTTCACTCCAGCCAATGCAATAGGAATAGCTAACGCAGCAGTTTTGCCGTTAACGGAAGTCACTGTCTGCCGCTGCCCTAATCGCAGTAAAGCAATTCCCGCCGCCTCTGCAACCTGATTGTTCTCGTGCTGTAGATAGGACTTTAAAAGCGCTGCATGTCCCGCATCGCCGTTATCGGCGACAATTCGGATTGCGCGAGGCAAGAGCTCCGGACCGGACGTCGACAGCAAGTTCTCCGCTCCCTGACGAGTAATGCCTCCCGCTTGTGCGATGGCGGGCGCCACGATGGGGAATAACTTTTGGTGCTCAGACTCCAGCAAGGCGGCGGCGCGTTGACGCCATGCCATCGGGTAATAAACTCGCAGCGCTTCCGCGACCGATACAATCTTGTCGATAGCATCCTGGTCCGCTTCGTCTTCCTCCTCTTCCGGAGGATAATCCAGGATATCGATCAACGTGCGCCATAATCCCGTCAATGCCGCTCCATCCTGGAGTTTGCACAGGTAGCTGGTTAACGCATATAGCTCGCCTACATCGGCTTCTTTTATGCGACTCAGACAGAGCGCCTTCGCTTCCTCTTCGCCATCAATTAAGGCTTCAATATGCGCATCCAACCGGCTTTCCAGGTCAAGGGTGTCCACCCAGGATAATTCCCGGTCATCTCGCCACGCCAAACGAGACGAGTACAGAAAGGACGCCTCTTCCAGATGCTCCAGGAACAACTCTCGATGAAAATCAGCTTTCGTCAGACTCATAGTTATCAGACTTCCCCTTTTGAGAGCCGTTGACCGGCCAGGACGTCAACCCTGGGCAACCATAGGCTCACTCCAGCGACATGCTGATGCCCCTCGGGGACAACGGCGTAAGCGCGCCAGATCAAAAACACCTGGTGCTCGTCCGTATTAATAATCAGGGTGTCGAGCCGGCATTCCATTTCCACATGGTTGGCGTCATGGAAGGACAGCTTACAACGGGGCGCCGCCAATCCCGGCAACGCAAACCGTAAAGCGCCCCTCTCCGATGCGTTGATCACGACGACGTCTTCGCCGCCACTCAGGTATTCCGCTGCGACTAACCCTGGTGAGCCCGCGTTGAAGAAACGGCGATCAAAGTCCGATGGATAAAGCGGCGCTCTGGTTCTCTGCCATTCTTCGTCGTAGGTTCCCGCCAATGGCGTACGCGGAAGCCAATGCGGACTAATGAAACCAAACCCCGCTGGCGAAGGCTGATCCCGCCAAGATTGAATCAACTGTCTGGGGTCTTCCAGATTAGGTAGCGGCATTCCCACCAAACAGTCTTGCCCGGGCGCCATATAGCCTTTTCCGACCGGGTTAGAGGTGCTCATATACTGCGGCTCCCCCTCGGGAACACGTGGATCCCGCCCACCGAAGGCGTGCTCATAGTTTAAGGGAATGCGTTCTATTGGCTGAGGCGGCGTGGGTTGAAATGTATCCCCCACCTTGTCCCAAAGACGATTACCGTACACCTGCACAATCTTACTGACAGGACCGACTTTAACGCCGACTTTTACCGCAGAATCGCCCTCTTTTTCAGGGACGGCATGACCGACCAGCACGACATCCGTGGTCAACTTTAGAGGGACGGCTTCGGGCTCATACTTATAGCTCGCCGTTTCGGGGGCGCCCCAGTACTCACCCGCTAAACACAGAGGAGCCTGTTGCTCGCTGAAGCGTAAGTGATGCGTTCCGACAATGTCACAGCTCGCTTTGACTGCGACAGTGACAATGGGGACATTCCGCTCATCGTAGAAAAACAAGGGCTCTACGACAAATGGGGTGTGATTTACGATGTTTGGCTGCGCCATTTACGTCTGCTTCCTGATGATGCGCCAACCCAAGCCTTACAGTGGTTTACCGCAAATAATGCAATCGATATCCGTTTTGATCGGCAGTGCGATGATCATCTTTTGAATGACCGGAAAAGGCGGCGTGTTCTTGCTGTTATGCAGCATCAAGTCAAAAGCGCGAGGCACATTCTTACCTTCCACCTTCACGTTGGGGCTGTAACTGACAAATTCGGCTTTGGACGTCAGTGTTCCTGAAATAATCCCGCCGCCGGCGGTGCCAGGATTGTCGCCAACGCTTTGGGAAAAATTCGAATCTTTCACGCACACCGGATTGCCGTCGCACTTAACGGTCTTGGCGCACTTGGCGCTATCCGTTGACTTCGCCACGTTTGGATATGGAATAGGAATCGGTCCCGCGCCGGTCGGCGTTTTACACACATCGGGAAAGCACGGCGTCATTCCCCCACTGCCCTTATGCACAACAGACCGGTTATTAACGCCAACAGTAACGCCCATGATGAGTTCCCTAGATGAGGATTAGTTACAAAGAATGCTTGAGCCTTTGATCTTGTTAGCGCCGGAAGCGCGACTCAGGATATTTTTTCCTTTAATCACCACTTTTCCGTCCGCACGCAATAAGATGCTGCTCTGCCCGCACACAAGATAAATCTCTTCCTGGGCGTCAAAGCGGACTTTTTTACCATCCACCACGGCATGACCGGGACGGTCGGAAGAGAAGGAATGCTCTTCATCGGAGACGAGTCTTTCGTTCACAACGCCAACGACGATTGGCCGGGAGTAATCATTTTCCTCAAACAAAAGCAGCAACTTTTGACCAGCCACCGCTATCGTCGGAGGTAAAGTAATTATCGTTTTTGCAGCGACCGGACCTGACGTATTACCGGGATAATCAACGACCGCGCGGCCATCAGTCAGCTGAACCAAATGGCCCACCACAGGCGCAGCATCGCCACTGAAGAAGGGGTTCTTTAAAGGGGATTCCACAAGCGTTATTCCTTAAATCAGGGACAATCCACAAAACTCGGATAGCTTGGCATTTTAAGCAGTTATTAGATTGGCGCAATCAGCAATATGCCTTGTCAGAATAGTCCGTTTGGATGATTGGATCTTTGCCTGCAGCAGGGTGCAGTTACGCCGAGACGGGCTTCTTCGACAACGCAGGGACTAGCTCAATACTTTCAAACTCATAGATGTCAGACGTTTCTTGAGCAACCATTGGGAGAGGCTCTCCCTCCACTTCAGATACAACATCCACCAGCCAGTCGGCGCCGAAGGGTGTAATGTGCTCAGAGACGCGAAGGATTTCGATCACTTCCAACAACTTCCTGCGCTGCTTTTCCATAACAGGGCTACCAAAATAACTACTAGATTTATCGGCAAAGATGCAAAGGATAGAAGTGTACTGATAAGTTTCAGGCTCGTTAATAGCTAGGAGCGTATTGTTTTGTGAGATATCTCTTAGAACGTGTTCACGATCTTCTGAGTAACAAGACCAAGCACGCCAAATGGACGAACTGCAGACTGGTGTTAAGCCAGCGCTCGCAGTTTTTCCACAGCCGCCGATTTTTGTCGAGCCAGGCAAAGCTGCGCTCTACGATCCAGCGCTTGGGCATGACTTTGAAGGTGTGTAATTCACTGCGTTTGGCGATTTGCACTGTGACATGCTCACCCAGTATGTCTCGTACTCCCTGGGCGAGGGGTTCCCCTGTGTAGCCGCTGTCACACAACAGACTTTGCACGCGGTTCAGACCCGGTTTGCAGCGCTCGAGCGCCTGCAACGCCCCCTTGCGGTCGGTCACATCGGCCGTACTGATCGCGACGACATGCGGCAGGCCTTACGTATCAACCGCAATGTGGCGCCTGATCCCCGAAACCTTCTTGCCTGCGTCATAGCCTTTGACGGTTGTCGTGTCCGTGTTCTTCACGCTCTGTGCGTCCACGATCAAGAGCGTGCTGCAGGCGTTGCGCTCCCGTTTCTCGCGGGCCGCGCCAACCTGATTTTTTAACGCCCGCTCAAGCAGGTTCACTCCATTTGGCAAAGTACGAATGCACCGTGCGCTACCTGGGGAAGTCGCTGGGCAGGACCCTCCACTGGCAACCGGTGCGCAGCAGATACAGCACCTCGCAAAACACCTCATACAAATCTATCGTTCGGGGCTTGGTTTTGCGCCGCGCCTGCTCCAGCATAGGCTACAAACAGGTGCAGATGATGCATTATCTGTAGACAATTAATTCCGCGTCAAACTTATGATTACATACCTAACACTTTCTCAGCAGCTCTCGCCACCCAAGATTCCAAAGCATCCTGCTCACTTTTAATTTTGTTATCAGGATGACCAAGATATTCACAAACGGCGGTTTTTTGGGAGTTAAACTTACGCTTCCAACTCATAGCCTTAAGCCCTTCATCTTTATAGCTTGTCATGAGTTCATCAAGAATTCTCAAATATGTAGTTGTGGTGTCAGAAGCACGAAAGAACAGGGTGGAAAGACTCTCCGGCTCTACATCTCCATTTTTATTAGTTTTGCTCGTTAATTCAATTTCAAGTATTTGGATCGTAGTTGACTTATCACGTGTAATTTGTGCGTGACAATAACGTCGAAAGCGATCACCGACCAAGTGCAGGCTTCGGCAACGCTTTTTGGGGACATCACCTAATTGGCTTTCAATTTTCCAATTATAAGTATCTTCCAGCTTCTGTAGCATCGCCTGAAAGAACACTAACTTTTCAGGTGCATCAATGAGATCTGGCGGATCAAGATTATCAACATCTGCTCGAGGACCCTTTCCATGATCATTTCCCTCCTGCATGCTCGCCAGCTCTTCTGGTGGCTGCTCCTCCAGTTCATCTAGCTCTGGTTCAACACCGGGAGGAAGTGCTTTGACATGCCTCGGATTTCGTCTGGTATCAGGTTCAACATCAAAATTCAGACCGCTTCTGCCAAGTTTTACTTGGTACCTACGCTTGCTGGCTTTTGGTTTGTTTTCTGGATCAAGCTCTTTGATGTTTACTGGCGGAAGATTCTTTTTTGGTGGCTTGCCGTCTTGCTTCTCCTCGGACTCTTTTTCAAGAAGGATGTCATCATCAGGGTGTGAAAAATAAACTATATCCAAATCAGGTGATCTCAAACCCGAAATGGATCTGATTTCTCGGATGTAGACGTGGTTCCATTCATGCTCGCTACCAGTAAACCCGGCAATCGAGATTTCACAATTGCTAAGGTCTGGGGGAATGAAATCAAATGTCCAACGTTCTGCACCTTCAATATCAATTGCATTACGATTAATGGTTTGAAATATCGAGCAGAAGCTACCTTCCACCTCTGAAACAAAAAATAGCCAGGCAAAAAATTTTCTATACTGCAAGCTATTCATATATCTGACAGGAATGTTCGAGGAGAGCTCAATTTCACCCACCCAATCTTCCTCCTGAGCTTTACCTAATTGCCAAATATTGCCTTGGTATATGGCGGCACGAGTCACTTCGGAAGAATGGAAAAACAATATACGTGCTAGCTCGCTAACGGGTAACCAGTATGTCTTCTCACCACTGCATATCCGATAGATAAAACAGTTCTCAAACTGTTCAGAGAGTTCCTGAGAACGTTTTAGAGATTCTGGCAAATCCCTAAAATGTAATTTTTGCCACTCTAACCGCTCTGGCAATCTAATGGTTTCCGTCCAGCCCTGTACTTTGTTCTCTGTGGATGATCTTGGAAAGTGAGTCCCAGCAACCAGGGTCGGCAATAAATCTATGGGAAGCGCTTTACGAAAGTTTCCCTTCTCCTGCTTGTGGAAATAGCATACGACTCGCCAATCCTGTCCCGGCCTGCGATACCAATCGCCAAGGTGCAAAAGTTTCGACTCTTTCGGTATCCCTCGAATTCCAATTTCATCCACTTCACTCATAGGTCGTTCTATTTTCCCTGGTGTTCCAGATATTGAATTTCCTGTTCAATCCTTGGCGTGATCAATTCCTTGCGAATATTCGCAAGCCTTAGTAACCGCCACCGCTTTACTTCCAGATTTTGCTCTATGGTTTTTTGATAAGCCGACTTCAAGCGCAGCAGTTGGTAATCTTCCACTAATTCGGAATGCAATGCCAACCACTGTCTGGTCAATGGCAAATCGTTTAGATGTTTCTCAATTGAGTTTGCCCGGGTCAGGGTTTTGATAAAAAACGTCCGAGTCAGGCGTGGTCGTTCTGTCTGGCTTTTTAAACTTTCAAGTGTGCCTTCTAAGCCTACAATATTGCGATCATCCCAAGCTGAGTAATCCACGTGATAGCGTGGCTTACTCGTTGATTCATTTTTTGGTCTATTATTCATCAACCATTTATAGTCATTTCGGTACAACCAAGCGTATAACGGGCCACCTTCTGATAGAGTCCTCAATCCCTTTACTCCCAATAATGGAAACTTCAATAGCAGTTCACACCACAATCTTCGGTGTATTTCTATTACCTGTTTTGAAGCTTTTGTCGAGATCGAGCAAACGACGGAAGTCTGGGGCGCAACGGGAAGCCTCCTTACACTATGCAGAACCTCCGATATACTATTCTTCGGGACCAATACTGATAGCACCATCAAATGCCGGAGTGGATGGAACGATTTCCTGTGTTTTCTGAAGAGATTAACAAGCCAATTATCGTCAGCTGATCCTGGCAAGTATTTTTCGAAGGACGATCCATTCCATTTCTGCTGTAGATAGTAATAAATATCGCGATGTTGAACCCGGCTCTTTTTAATAAAGCCAAGTTCATTAGCTAGATTTTGGTAAAAAAGCATCCATCGGTTTGGGCCAAGCCCTTCGAGGTATGGTTTTTCCAGAAGCTCGGCATACATGCTGTACAATTTTCGATCTTGAGAATTTATTACAGCATTACTACCTGATCTGGCTCCACATTCTAAAGATGCGCTATGAAAAAAATGCTTTTCTCTTGGATGAAAGTTCACCGACGAAATTTCCAAGGCACAACTATGGCGGACACAGTACTCCAAGCCGGGCAATTGATGGATTCTCGGCCAGTACATTTCACCTAACTCGGAGAGCTGCTCCTTAGCGCACTTTGGACAATAGCGAAAGAAGTCAGGCTGTTTGACGGAACTGGCAGAAATTCCAGTTCTAGTGTGAATGTTACCTCCGGCTTCAGATGCCATTGAATGGCATACCTTGTCCGCCTGTGACTTTGAAAGAAAAGGAAGATAAATGGGGGCCAGGGTGTGCTTTCCGATAAGCTCATTAACGTTAGTTGACCAAATTGAGCTTAGGTTTTGAACTAAGTTATTCAGGTGGCTAGGCAGATCAGGAATGGCCACGGCCGTTTGGGTGGTAAATACATCACGAATAACAGCTTTCTGATTGTTTTCCTGACCAGTGTGCTGTGCGTATCGTGCGATGCAGCTATAGAGCAATTCATCGTTGTAGGGAACTGGAAAGTAACCGAGCATTTCACCCCGCCAGTAACTCCTGAATTGGATAGCCGATACCTTTTTCCTGAATAACCTCATACATTGACCCTGATTTGTCAGCATGCATCTTTCTAAGGTCATTTGAAGAGAGTTGTGCCCAGCTACTTCTACTTGTGTACACCGGCTTGGAATCAGGTTTGTCCCTGGCTTCAGGTTTCTCTTCCGTGTCCGTTAGAGCTGTTGTCGCTAGCTGAATAATCTGGATCAGCTTGAGGTTTGGATCTTTCGCAAGAGCATCTGCAACCAAAGGCTGAGCAATGTCTTCTGCAATGCCCATTGACACTATTGTTTTAATTGCCGTATTTGCGATATTTGTCTCCATTGGCTCACCAAGCTCTACCTTTTTGGTATGTCCTAATGGCTTGGTTACGAGCTGGTTGACAGCATTGATCATATTGCTTTCAAATTTGGGGAATATTAGGTCGTTACATTCTTCGATTTTATGGCGATTTCCAAAACGAAGGGCTTCAAGCATTGGTTTCACTATCGAAAATTCATCCTCGAAAACCTGCTCTATAAGTTCCGATGAAAGCCTTTCTTCTTCAGGTGTCCCAGCCAACAATATGGCACGAAACTGAGCGAGGCAGAAAAGCTTCACTACTATGTCTGGTACACCCTGGCTCAACTCGTACAGCTTGTTTGTAAGCTGTTCGTCTCGCTCAACCTTGTGTTTCAACCATTGATACGGCCAAAGCTCTGTGAGGAAATCTTCCCAGCTTTCATCGAAGGGTAAGCGGTCCCACACCACACTGCCATCGCCACTGGCACGACGCGCTTGCCGGAATTCACTGGCAAAAAGCCGCAACGCTTTAGGCGTACCGATTAAAACAACAGAGACCTCCACAACGTTAACCAAAGTCACTAAGAAGTTGATCATCTTCTTCTCGCCACCACTTTTAGCGAGACTCATATGCTGGAATTCATCGATAACGATCAAACCAATTGCATGGATAAGACAGAGGTCTGCAACATCTGCCATCATTTTACCAATTGTAGGCCTGCCGGAAGCGTACTTGGCGCGGTAGTCAATATTTAACCTTCGGCCTAAAGCAATGAAGAAGCTCAAGCAAAAGTCCGAAAGTGAGCCATCATGCGGACAGTCGACTTTCAACCATGGCACTTGCAGCATGTGAAATTCAGGGTGGTAAATCACGCGTGGATAGGTGTTGAGAACTAAATTTGTTGTTGTTGATTTGCCGGCGCCTGAGATTCCAGCGATCGTCATCGATGAAGCGGGAGAGTCGACTTCATCATGAATGTAGGCCGTTAAGTCCTCTTTCTGAACCAGGTCCCGAACCGAATTAAGTTTCCGTTTAAATGTCGCGGTTTTGGGATTTCTATTTAGATAACTACAGCGAATGAGTTTGGAAAGTTTCTGTTCTATAACAATATGGTTGGTTTGCGGAACAAAAAAATCGCGAGTTAAACGATGAATAGCATGAGTTCTAATGTGGCAGGGTAAATTTAGCTCCTCTGCCTGAAAATGTGGCCTTTTAGCCAGCGCCCTTGCAACAGCTACTGGACTCATTATGGTCGGTAAAGCTGAAATTAGAGGGTTTTCGTTATATTCTGGTAACCCTTGGTTTTTGTATTCCGCTTCAGGAAAACGAGAGTCTTTTGAGTCACTCATCCGCGTCATCCTCCTTAAGCAGGTCCTTTAGGCGCGTCGGTAACTTGAAGCCTTTTTGCCCTGATGTACCTCCATGGATAGGTGTGACTGTCGCTGTATGGTTATCAACAGGAGCTTTCCTATCTGCAGTTTTCTTGCTCCGTTCGTACTGCCTTTCGTTTCGTTTATTATCATTGATTCCTTTTACTCTTTTCGCTTTCTCTGCTTTTGAATATGTGGGCTGCTGCTGTTTTGATTCGTCCTTAATTTGTTGTAAATCACTGACTAAGTTCACTGAACCAGAACGCTGCTTCAGTTTCGACGTAGCAGCCACGTCACGCCGCATATCTTGGGCGATCCATAGCTCCCAAACAGTGATATCTGCATAGGCTCGGCTGCGTGCAGTTAAATTTGCGGGAATAAATTCAAGGTAGGAATCGGAGGGCCTGAGATAAATCACGTTTGTGCTATACAAATCATAAGCTACCGTAACTGTTTTCGGACCACGATAGTTTTCTTCGAACCAGCCCCAATCCAGTGCTTGCTTGCAGCTATAGTAACAACCAAACAGCTTTAAGCCGTACTCTGTTACTGTTGCGTTTGTGTGCGGCAACAAGTTTATCTTTACTAATTGAGGGTCAGGTCTTCTCAAAAGGCCAGTTCTGTACTCTATACCCCAATTCCAAAGTATAAGTGGATTTGCTGGTAGGCTTTTGGGGACGTCAGAATCGATGTCGTAAGTACTCACCACATGATCATTGTTGTAATGCAGAACGATCTTTATGATCATCTTTGTGAATTCTTTTAAGGTCAGCATTCCATCCTGGCGATAGTCGTTCCCATGACGCTTTTTGCCAATAGGATCCTTGGTTACGTAACCTTCAACAAACGGCTTCATTTTGGTCTGAATGGTTCGGAAATATCTCTCTACGATTCCTTTCCAGTCAGCTCTAAATGCCGGTGTATTCTGAATATCTACATGGAACGACTTACTTAATACCTCTACATGTCGACCAAGCATTTCGCCTCTGTCGCCAATTATATTCTCGGGTAAACCTTCCATCGGCCAAAGGTCTGAGGTGATTTCGACACCGTACTCTGCACAGTAGGCAACTTTATCCGCCATTGCATTACCAAGGGCCTCCATCGCACTCACCCAGGATGCATTTTCAAGGCCTACATACATTCCTACAATTGCTCGGCTGAAGACATCTACCACGAAATACATCGTTGGGCGGCCAATAATTTCTGCACGATCATGTTCGGAAGTAAGATATACGTCAGCAATGGTGGCATCGATTTGATACAAATAACCAGGGCCTGGTACTTCTGCAGTTGAGGTACCGAGACTTGGACTGAAGTCCTTCAGGTAGTTGATTTCACCTTCTCGTTTCTTGGTAACTTCAATAGAAGTGTATTCTTTTTGGTAGAAATACTTAAACTGACGTTCTGTGGGCACATTAATCAAATCTTCTGGAGTAGATGGGATTTTCACGCCATAAGAGATAAGCAATTGGTTGTAGGCATAATCGAATTCGTATTTACCTTCGTTTAACAGACACTTTTCTATGACGATCCTGAATAGTGACTTAATCCCGTCGGTAATGGGAACACCTTCACCAGGGCTCCGAGTACGCATCCGGCCATTTCGTTTGCTCTCGAAGCTCTTAGGCTTACCCACCCCACCACAAAGGTCATAACGACCATTTAAAGCGTTTTTACACATACCGAACTGCCAGTATCGGCGCAGCCACCTGTAAACCGTTTGCTTTGTTGTCCCCGTTTCCCCTAAAACTCGATTTAATAGCTCACCGCGAGTTTTTCGTTGATAGATTTCAGGTTCAGCCTTTACTGCATCTTTAATTGCAGCCCATGCTTTTTCTTGTACAGCTTCTGCTTTTGATCCACTTTTGGAGGGAGTCATACTGACATTTAGATATGGATCGGTGATCGCCTTAAGATCAGCCCTAGCTAATAGGTGTTCGAGATCAGATTTTGAGGCAATTTGTGGTAGTGCCCCTTCATCATCAATATCGATCCAGAAAACGGCTTGTCGGTTACTCCACAGGATTCTTATTCGCCTCTGATCCCACGAATATACATCGTTAGGCATGAACATATTCAATATCCTTAGCTAGCCAATAACCTGAGATTGTAATGTCCTTCGCTTTCAAGCTTGTATGCAGTTGATTGTGGATATCCCATTGAAATGCGTTTTGTGCAGCTAGATGCCTGAAATACTGAAGGTTTGATCCGGGCTTTAAGCCTAACTTGGCATCTAACTCTTTGAGCGGTACTGGGAGTCTTTCTTCAGGGTTCGCATCCAGTACCTGAACAATACTTTCGAAAGCCTGGTTTCTCTCCCTTTCTTCGAGGTCATAACTGTGCATGTGAGGGGCAAGCCAGCGAATGTTTTTTACTGATATAACAGGAACCTCATGTTCCGTAAAAATATACCATTCGATTCCTTCCCCCTCCCAATAACGCCGCTCTATCTCTAGCTTCTCTATCGTGCGCTCGTCTTCTAAATCTTGTGCATACTTTACGGAAATTGCTTGGCTGGAATGCTGATTCTTTATTTGAAAATCTACCAATAAATCAGTCGTCATCACTTGAAGGACACCTTTATAAGCAGGATGCTTAACGCCCAGTCTCCTCGCGATATTTATCGTGGCTTCTGGATTAAGAGGAAACTGTTCGCGAATATCCATGACAGCTGATTGCCAATCAAAGAGAAGGAATACAGCGAGTTCTAGATCAGACAGTAAATGGACCACACGATTGTTAGTTAATGCAGGCCTGCGATGTATACGCCCTTTGCTTGGCACATCTCTAACAGTGAGGAAAGGCTTATAATCTTTACCAAATCCTTGGCCTCGTTTTTCTTTTTGTAAGCGCCTAAGGATGGCAGGCTCTAGAAGCCCTATGACTTCCCGTGGATAGGGACATAGAAATGAAGAGGTTCGACTCATTTGGAGTGCCCAAGCTACGCCAGTTTTACCTAGCATAGCTTAGAAGCTCCAAAGTATGATAGTTTTTTGTCTAGTATGATACTTTTTTGTAAGTATGATACTTTTTTGTCAATCTACATGACTACCGCAGAAGAGCAACTAAATTATTCGACCGTAACGCTCTTGGCCAGGTTGCGCGGCTGGTCTACGTCAGTGCCTTTGAGTACAGCGACGTGGTAGGACAGCAACTGCAACGGCACGGTGTAAACGATGGGGGCCAGGATGTCGTGAACGGCGGGGATGGGGATGACGTGTACGCCCGGTTCTTCTTCCAGCGCCACTTCCGCATCTGCGAATACATATAACTCGCCGCCGCGCGCGCGAACTTCCTGCAGGTTGGACTTCAGTTTCTCTAACAGCTCGTTGTTGGGAGCGACGGTGATTACCGGCATATCCTTATCCACAAGCGCCAGAGGGCCGTGTTTCAACTCGCCAGCGGGATAGGCTTCGGCGTGAATGTAAGAGATTTCCTTCAGCTTCAGCGCCCCTTCCATCGCCACGGGATACATGGAGCCGCGTCCCAAAAACAGAGAATGGTGCTTCTCTGCGAAAGCTTCTGAGGTTTTATTGATGACGTCATCCAGATCCAGCACTTTCTGAATCAGACCTGGCAGAGCTTTGAGACCTTCCACCAATTCCGCTTCTTTCTCTTTGGTCAGACCATGACGTCTTCCCAGCGCGATTGTCAGGATCAACAGAGCGACCAGCTGCGTGGTAAACGCCTTGGTGGATGCGACTCCAATTTCCGGGCCCGCCTGGGTCATTACAGTCAGATCGGATTCGCGCACCAGCGAGCTACCGGGCACGTTACAAATCGCCAGCGCAGATTTAAAGCCAGCCTTTTTAGCCTGACGCAACGCGGCCAGCGTGTCAGCGGTTTCACCAGATTGTGAGATGGTGACAAACAGCATGTCCGGCTGCACGACATGTTTGCGATAACGATACTCGCTGGCGACTTCTACTTGACAGGGAATGCCGACCAGTTCCTCGATCCAGTATCTGGCGACAAGGCCTGAGTGATAGCTGGTGCCGCACGCTACGATCTGTACTGAGCCGACGCCATCAAACACATTGGCCGCGTCCGCGCCCAGTACCTGCTCCAGAATATGATCACCGCTGATACGACCTTCCAGAGTCGCCTTGATCACTTTAGGCTGCTCGTAGATTTCCTTCATCATGTAGTGGCGGTATTCGCCTTTTTCCACACTGTCGAGTCCGCCATGCTCAAACCGTACGACAGGACGCTCTACTTTAGCGCCAGAGCCGTCCCAAATGGTGATCTGTTCCAAAGTAACTTCAGTGATATCGCCTTCTTCCAGGTAGATAAAACGGTCTGTAACCTGCAATAGCGCTAAAGCGTCGGAAGCCAGGAAGTTTTCGCCGATACCTACGCCCACAACCAGAGGACTGCCTTCGCGAGCCGCCAGGATACGGTTAGGCTCAGAAGAGTGCACCACCGCCAACGCATAAGCGCCGTGCAGTTGCGCAATCGTCTTCCTGAACGCTTGCAGCATATCGCCGGTTTCCTGATACATGCTGTCGATCAGATGCGCCACCACTTCCGTATCCGTCTCGGAGGTGAACTCATAGCCTTTGTCACGCAGGTCCTGGCGCAGGGCTTCGTAGTTCTCAATAATGCCGTTGTGTACGATAGCGAGGTTTTCGCCAGACATATGTGGGTGAGCGTTGGTGACGCTAGGCTTGCCATGAGTCGCCCACCGAGTATGCGCAATACCGGTGCGCCCAGGCAGTGGGTATTTGGTGATGGCTTCTTCAAGCGCAGCGACTTTACCCACTTCACGCTGACGCTGAATTTTATTCGCCGCTTCGACAACGGCCATACCTGCGGAATCATATCCGCGGTACTCAAGACGTTTCAGGCCTTCTAGCAGGATCGCGGATACGTCCCGCTGGGCAATCGCCCCAACTATGCCACACATATGTTTTCCTTGTTTCGGATTGGATTAACTCAATAAACGAATCTTAGTACGTTTTATGTTTTTTTTGAAAACGAAGCGACTAAGCCTCGCTTAACGTTATTTGTGCTCGGGCTACTTCTTCACCGGCCGCGTCCAGCCATCAATATTACGCTGCTGCGCGCGCGCGACGGCGAGCTGTTTGTCGGAAACATCCTTGGTGACAGTAGAGCCGGCTCCGATCGTGGCCCCTTTACCCAGAGTCACTGGCGCAACCAGCGCCGTATTGGAGCCAACGAAAACATCGTCCTCTATAAGCGTCTTAAATTTATTGGCGCCGTCATAGTTACAGGTGATGGTTCCTGCGCCAATATTGACGTTAGAGCCTACCGTAGCATCGCCGACATAGCTGAGGTGATTTACCTTGCTGCCAGGACCAATATCAGCTTTCTTAATCTCTACAAAGTTTCCGACCTTGGCTTTCTCAAACAAGTGAGCGCCTGGACGCAGTCGCGCAAACGGTCCAACCGTGGCGAAAGCGTCAATACGAGCGTCTTCTATGATACTGCTGGCTTCGATCGTTACGTCATTAGCGATGACCGCATTTCGTATCACACAATTCGGACCGATTTTAACCCTGTCTCCCAAGGTGACGTCGCCTTCGAAGACAGCATTCACATCAATTTCCACGTCACGGCCGACATTAAGCACGCCTCGCACATCGACGCGTGCGGGATCTCGCAGGGTCGCGCCGGCCAACATCAGCTCTTCGGCAACCTGTTGTTGGTATGCTCTCTCCAGTGCGGCCAATTGAATTCTGTTATTTACGCCTTCAACTTCATGGAGGAAGCTTGGCTGCGCCGTGACAATATCCACGCCGCTTTCAACAGCGAGTGCGACAATATCCGTCAGATAATATTCACCTTGAGCGTTGCTGTTGGAAAGCTTAGGTAACCATTCTTTCAATCGACTCACCGGCACAGCCATAATACCAGTGTTAATTTCATTGATTGCTTTCTGCGCTTCAGTCGCATCTTTTTGTTCAACGATAGAAATCACCGATCCAGCATCATTGCGTACGATACGGCCATAGCCGGTGGGGTTGTCCAACGTCACGGTCAACACACCTAATTTACCCTGACTGACGGCGAGAAAATTCTTTAATGTAGCGGCGGAAGTGAGCGGCACATCTCCATATAAAATCAGCGCCTGGCCATCGTCTGATAAGTTCTGCAGCCCTTGAGCTACGGCATGTCCCGTGCCGAGCTGCTCCGCCTGATGCGCCCATAGTAAGCCCGGGCCGGATACTCCGGCCTGAACCACATCGCCTTTGTGGCCATATACGACTGTAATGTTTTCCGGCTCCAAACGACGTGCAGTGTCGATGACGTGCTGAACCAGGGGTTTGCCGGCGACGCAATGCATCACTTTCGGCAACTCGGATTTCATTCGCGTGCCTTGGCCGGCTGCGAGAATGATGATGTGCAGACTCATATCGGTCTCCGAAGCATGGATAAAGTAGTTAAGCCGGTAACAGCTTGGCTGTTAATAGAATTTGTAATAATGGACACTTTAAGGGATTAGGAAAAAAATTTCCTGCCGTCCAGATAGACTAGTAAAGCCACGCGCGGGCGCCAAATTTTGGTCCTTCAGGGCGCCATTCAAATACAAAAAAGGGGAAGACTGTGCTTCCCCTTGTTCGATCTTGCAATCTTTACTGTTAGCGCTTCAACTTATTACGCATTTGCTGAATGGTGCGGAGTCTTGCAGCCGCCTCGGCCAACTGCGATGCAGCTCTGGAGTACTCGAAGTCTCCGCCGCGATTGGCCAGGGCCTTCTCAGCTTCTTTCTTCGCTTCCAGAGCAGCGGCTTCGTCCATATCGCCCGCACGTTGCGCGCTATCCGATAGGATGGTCACCATGTTCGGCTGTACTTCGAGGAATCCGCCAGTAACGAAAAATACTTCCTCTTCACCGCCTTGCTTGATGATCCTAACCGGACCGGGGTTTAGCGCAGTTAGCAGGGGGGTATGACCCGGCGTAATGCCCAGGTCGCCTTCGCTGCCGGCGGCGATAACCATCTCCACCAGACCTGAGAAGATCTCCTGTTCCGCACTAACGATATCGCAATGCACACTTATACCCATTTGGTTAGGCCTCTATCCTATTCGGATATTATTTAGTCTTCTTGGCTTTCTCAACCGCCTCATCGATACCGCCGACCATGTAGAACGCTTGTTCCGGCAGGTGGTCGAATTCGCCATCGAGAATCCCCTTAAAGCCGCGGATAGTGTCTTTCAGAGACACGTACTTGCCCGGAGAACCGGTAAATACTTCCGCAACGTGGAAAGGCTGAGACAAGAAACGCTCGATTTTACGCGCACGGGATACGATCTGCTTGTCTTCTTCAGACAGCTCGTCCATACCCAGAATCGCAATAATGTCTTTCAGCTCTTTGTAACGCTGCAGTACGGTCTGTACGCCGCGCGCCACGTCATAATGTTCCTGACCGATAACCAGCGGGTCCAACTGACGGCTGGTGGAATCCAATGGATCGATCGCAGGGTAGATACCTTTTGCGGCGATATCCCGGCTCAGTACAACTGTCGCATCCAAGTGCGAGAACGTGGTTGCTGGAGAGGGGTCAGTCAAGTCATCCGCAGGTACGTATACGGCCTGAACGGAAGTGATGGAGCCTACTTTCGTGGAAGTGATACGTTCCTGCAGAACGCCCATTTCCTCCGCCAGAGTCGGCTGATAACCTACTGCGGAAGGCATACGACCCAGCAGAGCCGATACTTCGGTTCCCGCCAAGGTGTAACGGTAGATGTTGTCAACGAACAACAGAACGTCACGGCCTTCGTCACGGAACTTCTCCGCCATGGTCAGACCGGTCAAAGCAACACGCAGACGGTTTCCTGGGGGCTCATTCATCTGCCCGTATACCATCGCTACTTTGTCCAGTACTTTGGACTCTTCCATCTCGTAGTAGAAGTCGTTACCTTCACGAGTCCGCTCACCAACACCCGCGAATACGGAAAGACCTGAGTGCTCTTTCGCGATGTTGTTGATCAGCTCCATCATGTTAACGGTCTTACCTACGCCCGCGCCGCCGAACAGGCCGACTTTACCGCCCTTCGCGAAAGGACATACCAAGTCGATAACCTTGATGCCGGTTTCCAACAGGTCGCGAGAAGAAGACTGATCTGCGTAACCAGGAGCGGTACGGTGAATGGGCATACGCTCTTCTTCACCGATAGGACCTTTCTCATCAATCGGGTTACCCAGTACGTCCATGATACGGCCCAGAGTCTGGGTTCCGACTGGTACTGAGATAGGAGCGTTGGTGTTTTCCACTTGAAGACCGCGGCGTAGACCTTCGGTGCTTCCCATGGCGATTGTGCGCACGATACCGTCGCCCAGCTGCTGCTGAACTTCCAGTGTTGTGGCTCCGCCTTCAACTTTTAAAGCATCATAGACTTTGGGCACTGTATCGCGCGGAAATTCGACGTCGATAACCGCCCCGATAATCTGCACTATTTGTCCGCTACTCATTGTCAGTTCCTCACTGAATCTTAAATCTGTTCTGCCTGACTCCGCCGCATTTAAAGCGGCGCGTCCAAATACCAAGAAACCTATACCGCCGCTGCGCCGCTCACGATCTCAGAGATCTCTTGAGTGATCGCCGCCTGACGAGCTTTGTTGTACGCCAACTCCAGCTCGTTAATGATTCCGCCAGCGTTGTCGGTCGCGCTCTTCATAGCGATCATCCGCGCGGCCTGCTCACAGGCGTTATTTTCCACGACAGCTTGATATACCTGGGACTCAATAAAGCGGGTCAGCAACCCGTCCAACAAGCCTTTAGCGTCAGGCTCGTAAATGTAGTCCCAATGGCGACGTATCATTTCATCATCTTCCGCAGGGGGAAGAGGCAACAGCTGCGCCACAGTAGGCTTCTGCGTCATAGTGTTTACGAAGCGGTTATGGACCAAGTACAAACGGTCGATCTTGCCTTCAGCATATGCGTCCAGCATGACCTTAACGGAGCCCACGATCTTGGTAAGGGATGGGTCATCCCCCAAGTGGCTCAATGCAGCGACAACGTTACCGCCATAGTTACGGAAAAAGCTGATCGCCTTTTGCCCTACAGCGCACAAATCGACTTCCGCGCCTTTATCGCGCCATTCTTTCATGGAGCGCATCATTTCGCGGAAAGCGTTAACGTTCAAACCGCCACAGAGTCCGCGGTCAGTTGAGACCACAATATAGCCAACTCTTTTAGCTTCGCGTTCTTGCAGATACAGATGTCGATATTCTGGATTCGCAGTAGCGATATGGCTTATGACGCTGCGTATGCGATCAGCATAAGGCCGACCCGCCGCCATTCGCTGTTGAGCCTTACGCATTTTACTGGCGGCGACAAGCTGCATCGCGCTGGTAATTTTCTGCGTGCTCTTAATACTTGCGATTTGGGTTTTAATCTCTTTTCCGACGGCCATATTTACCTGCCTTTCGTTAATCCTGAACCTGTTGAACAACCAGTCGCCGCAGAAGCGGCGACGGTTAGAAGTTCATTACCAGGTTTGAGTGGATTTGAACTTCTCGATACAAGATTTCAGGCCGGCGGCGATTTCGTCGTTGTAATCGCCTGCTTCGTTGATCTTCGCCAGAAGATCGCCGAATTCGCTCTTGGCGTAAGAAAGCAGAGCCGCTTCGAAGGGAACTACTTTCTTGGCGTCGACATCGTCCAGGAAACCTTCGTTTGCAGCGAACAGAACCAAGCCCATTTCAGCAACGGTCATCGGCGCGAACTGCTTTTGCTTCATCAGTTCGGTAACACGCTGACCGTGCTCCAGCTGCTTACGAGTCGCTTCGTCAAGGTCAGAAGCGAACTGAGCGAACGCAGCCAGTTCACGATACTGAGCCAGGGCCAGACGGATACCGCCACCCAGCTTTTTCATGATCTTGGTCTGTGCGGCGCCACCTACCCGGGATACAGAGATACCGGCGTTCATCGCAGGACGGATACCCGCATTGAACAGGCTTGTCTCAAGGAAGATCTGGCCGTCAGTAATAGAAATTACGTTAGTAGGAACGAACGCAGATACGTCACCGGCTTGAGTTTCGATGATAGGCAGAGCGGTCAAAGAACCGGTTTTGCCTTTCACTTCACCGTTGGTGTACTTCTCAACGTATTCCTCGTTAACGCGGGACGCACGCTCCAGCAAACGGGAGTGCAGGTAAAATACGTCACCGGGGTATGCTTCGCGTCCGGGCGGACGACGCAGCAACAGGGAGATCTGACGATACGCCCAGGCTTGCTTGGTCAAGTCGTCGTAAATGATCAGTGCGTCTTCACCACGGTCACGGAAATACTCGCCCATGGTGCAGCCAGAGTACGGAGCCAGGAACTGCATGGACGCAGGGTCCGCAGCGCCTGCGGCGACAACGATGGTGTGATCCATTGCGCCGTGCTCTTCCAGCTTACGCACAACGTTGGCGATAGAAGACTGCTTCTGACCGATTGCAACGTAGATACACTTGATGCCAGTGCCTTTCTGGTTGATGATCGCATCGATCGCCAGAGCGGTTTTACCAGTCTGACGGTCGCCGATAACCAGCTCACGCTGACCGCGACCGATGGGCACCATGGTGTCTACCGACTTATAACCAGTCTGCATTGGCTGACCAACGGATTTACGTGCGATAACGCCCGGCGCGACTTTCTCAACCGGCTCAGTCAGAGTCGTTTCCAGAGCGCCTTTACCGTCAATCGGATTACCCAGTCCGTCAACGACGCGACCAAGCAATTGTTCGCCTACGGGCACTTCCAAGATACGGCCGGTTACTCTTACCTTTTGACCTTCCGCTAAATCTTTGTAGTCGCCCAATACAACGGCGCCCACGGAATCGCGCTCTAAGTTAAGAGCCAGACCGTATACGCCGCCTTCAAATTCAATCATCTCACCGTACATTACGTCGGCAAGACCATGGATCAGTACGATACCATCAGAAACGCTTACGATAGTGCCTTCTGTTTTCGCTTCAGAAGAAATATCCAGCTTCTCAATGCGCTTCTTGATGATTTCACTGATCTCAGATGGATTCAGTTGCTGCATGCCTTTATCCTCAAAAACCCTTCAGTTACCTTTCTGCGGAAATTCAGCCGCAGGCGCCAGTTCAGGAATTCACTGCCTCGGCCAGCTTAGCCAGACGACCGCGTACGGACGCGTCAATCACTAAGTCACCCGCGCGCACGACTATGCCCCCGATCAGCTCTTTATTAAGCTGGGAGCGCAAATTGACGTTGCGAGATAGTTTCTTTTGCAGAGCTTGAGCAAGCTTGTTTTCCTGCTCGTCATTCATTTCGAATGCGCTCTCAATAGTGACTTCGATTGTGGCTTCTTGCTGCGCCTTTAACTGCTCGAACAGTGCCGCGATTTCCGGCAGCAGGACCAGACGGTTGTTTTCAGCGAGAACTCTAACAAAGTTAGCGCCCGCTTCATTGAGTTTGCCTTCGCAAACGTCAAGGAACGTCTGACCTTTCTGAGCGCTGGTCAATGCTGGGTGATTTAACACCTTGTGCATATTGCTGTCTCCAGCAACAGCGGCGGTCAGCGCTAATAACGCTGACCACTCCGACAATTGACCCGCATCCCGAGCTAATTCAAAGGCCGCTTTCGCATATGGCCGGGCGAGTGTAGTGCTTTCCGCCATAATGCAAACCTCTTATAGTTCCGCAGCTAGTTTATCTAGCATGTTGCTGTGCGCACCTGCGTCCACAGAGGTTTCCAGGATCTTCTCAGCACCCGCCAACGCCAGCGCAGCGACTTCAGCACGCAGCGATTCTTTAGCACGGTTCTTTTCCTGGTCGATTTCAGCTTTGGCTGCAGTGATCAAACGCTCGCCTTCAGTACGCGCCTGATCTTTTGCTTCTTCCAGCATCTGATTGGCGCGCTTGTTAGCTTGTTCGATAATTTCAGCCGCTTGCTGTTTGGCTTCACGCAACTGCTTGGCAACTTTTTCTTGGGCTAGCTCAAGATCCTTTTGCGCGTGCTCAGCAGCCTGCAAACCATCGGCAATCTTTTTCTCGCGTTCCCGCAGAGCCTGTATGACCGGCGGCCATACATACTTCATGCAGAATACGACAAAGATAAAGAAAGCAATCGCCTGCCCTATCATTGTCAGGTTGATGTTCACGTTGACACCCCTCGCTTATCAGTCGAATAAAATGACTCGTTTGCCTAAAAGGTGTAATTACTGAACCAAAGCAATGAACGGGTTAGCGAAAGTGAAGAACAGAGCGATACCAACGCCGATCATGGTTACGGCGTCAAGCAGACCGGCCACGATGAACATTTTAACCTGCAGCATGGGCACCATTTCTGGTTGACGCGCAGCGCCTTCCAAAAATTTACCGCCCAGCAAACCGAAACCAATTGCAGTACCTAACGCGCCCATGCCGATCAAAAGAGCTACAGCAATCGCGGTCATACCAACTACAGTTTCCATTGTCTCTCCTAAATTTATCAATTAGTTAGTGGATAGAAAGTTTTTAGTTTTGATGGAAATATTTACTTCTTAGTGATCTTCATGCGCCATGCTCAGATACACGATGGTCAACATCATGAATATGAACGCCTGCAGCACAATGACCAGAATATGGAAAATGGCCCAGGGCACTGATAGCGCCCATTGCGCCCAAAACGGCATCAACGCTATCAGGATGAAGAGCAGCTCGCCTGCGTACAGGTTACCGAATAGACGCAGTGCAAGAGAAATAGGTTTGGCGATCAAGCCCACGCCTTCCAGGAGCAGGTTGAATGGCAGCATCCACTTGCCGAATGGCTGCAGGGTCAGTTCACCCAGGAAACCGCCCACGCCTTTGACTTTAATACTGTAATAAATGATCAGGAAGAAGACAGACAACGACATTCCCAGAGTCACGTTAACATCCGTGGTGGGAACGACTTTAAAGTATGCGTGATCGTCGCCGGTAATGACTTGGAACAGTCTCGGTAGAAAGTCTACAGGAACCAAGTCCATCAAATTCATCAGGAAAATCCAGCAGAAGACTGTCAGCGCCAAAGGGGCGATGACCGCATTTTTGCCGTGGAAAGTTTCCTTTACGCTCTTGTCGACGAAGTCGACCATAATCTCAACAAAGTTCTGCAGTCCGCTTGGCACGCCACTGGTCGCTTTCACCGCAGCTTTGCGGAATAACCAGACAAACAAGGCGCCCAAGGCGATTGACCAACCCAGACTGTCAACATGGACGGCCCAGAAGCCCATTTCTTTGGCTTCCTGCGCAGTATGCGCAAAACTCCAGCCATGCTCTGGGTGGTTACCAAAGGTCAGGTTTTGAAGATGGTGCTGAATGTACTCCGACGCTGTAGGATTTTCGCCTGCCATGTTTCACTCTTAATCGATTGTTGCAATTGTTATTTACGCTGCCGTCTTCCGACAATCAGCGGCGCGAACCAATGCACTGACTGCACACCTAGAAAAGCCAGAAATAAACTTGCTGGCTCCAAAGGCTGGATAAACTTAAAAGCCAGGCCAAAAAAAATGGCCGTTAATCCTAGCTTAACCGCCTCTGCTTTATAAATAGATTGTACGATTTGCCTGGCTGCTTGAGCCCCTTGATAGAGAAAGGCGCGGTGGGCGAAATACATGTTTGGAACAGCGCAGATCAGTCCCCCGGCCAAAGCCGAGTACGCATGCACGCTGCTCCATCTCCACGCGATTAAAGATATGAGGGCTGTGGCTATTAATTGTAATCCCACAATCCTAAAGACTGGCGGCCGCTTAATAAGCGAGCGAGCTGCACTATTCAAATCACGTTTCTGCCTAGTTCTTGTTACCCCCGCCCTCGCACTACAGAGACCCGTAGCTTTAGGCGCAGGTGATTATATTGTGTCGATGTAACGCATTCAACCGCCATGAAAACAAAACTGTATAATTTCCATACACATGGAAGCGTTAAAAATTTTTAACCAAATCAACATCTGGTACTAAATATGCTGAATTGATATTACAGGCGCCAAATATTGTGCTTGGGTTATTTTTATACGCTGCATGGGCGCTATGCAGTTTTAGTGATCCTGGCCTAAAAAAGAATCAAACCTACAGAAGGGAAAGCGCCGATGTGTTCAGCAACCAGGCACATCGGCGTAAAGACAAAAAGAGGCTTTAATTAATATGAGCAAGAATGCCGTCTAATTCATCCAATGAGTTGTATTTGATGACAAGTTTGCCCTTGCCCTTACTGTTGTAGTCAATTGTGACGGGAGAACCCAGTCTTTCAGCCAGGCTTTCCTGTAACTTGCGTACATCCGCATCCAGCACTTTTTTGATTTTTTCCTTAGGATTCTCTTTTTCCTGCAGCAGCTTTCGCACGAGGGCTTCTGTTTGTCTGACTGACAAGCCTTTCTCAACGATAGCGTTCGCCGCCGCCAACTGTGTCGATTCATCCAAAGGCAACAACGCTCTGGCGTGCCCCATTTCCATATCGCCGCGCTCCAGCATAGTTTTCACGTCAGCATGGAGGGCGAGGAGGCGTAGTAGATTCGCTATAGCCGGGCGAGACTTTCCAACCGCTTCCGCCACCTGAGTTTGATTCAGGCGAAACTCATCCTGCAATCGCTGCAGCGCCATGGCCTCTTCTATTGGGTTCAGGTTCTCTCTCTGGATGTTCTCAATCAACGCCATTGCAATGGCGGCTTCATCGGGGACATCGCGAATGATGACGGGGATCTTGTCCTTGCCCGCAATTTGAGTTGCGCGCCAGCGCCGTTCGCCAGCGATAATTTCATAGCGATTCGGGCTAATCTCACGAACTACGATAGGCTGCATGACGCCCTGTTGGCGTATGGATTGCGCCAGTTCCTCCAGCGATTCGGGGTCCATATCCCGACGAGGTTGATATTGCCCACGCTGGATCAGCTCGACTGGAAGTTCTTTTAAAACGCCATCCTGTTTGACGTTTTCTTCTTCCTCATTAGTGCGTGTGCGCGACCCGGCCAGCAGTGCGTTCAGTCCGCGATCGCCTAAACCTCGTTTCTTCATTATTCAGGTAGTTCCCCAAAATCGCTTAATCAGGCCAGCACAGCTTCTTTCGCCGCCTTCCTGTCTTTGCGAATAATTTCTCCCGCCAATGCCAGATAAGCAATGGCGCCTCTTGAGCTTTTATCGTATTTCAATGCTGGCACGCCATATGAAGGCGCTTCCGCTAGCCTTACGTTACGCGGAATAATTGAGCGGTATACTTTTTCGCCAAAATAATCCGTGATTTGCCGTGAAACATCCAACGTCAGGCTGTTGCGAGGATCGTACATCGTCCGCAGTAAGCCCTCTATTTCCAGACTAGGGTTAACCGTTTCGCGGATTTGTTCAATCGTATTCATTAGCGCCGCCAACCCTTCCAAAGCGTAGTATTCACATTGCATTGGAATCAAAACGCCATTGGCCGCCACCAGTGCGTTTACGGTTAACAAATTCAACGCCGGCGGGCAATCGAGCAACACGTAATCATAGTTGACCGCCACTTCTTTAATGGCGTTGCGCAAACGGTACTCTCGACCAATTTCATTCATCAACTCGACTTCAGCCGCGGTGACATCGCCATTGGCCGGCATTACGTCATACCCCGCCGCTTCAGACGTCTTCACTACCTGAGCAGCGTTCGCCTTTTTGGTAAGTACATCGTAAACGGTGTGTTCTATCGAGTTTTTATCGATACCGCTCCCCATCGTCGCATTGCCTTGTGGGTCAATATCCACCAGTAACACTTTGCGCCGGGTCGCGGCTAGAGAGGCTGCCAGATTGACGCAGGTCGTGGTTTTGCCGACACCGCCTTTTTGGTTGGTTACAGCCAATATTCGCGCCATTTATGAGCCTCCGGTATTTCCACTACGCGCAATAATAAGCAAATGACGTTCCCCATCACAACCGGGAACCTCCAGCTTATGCCATTCCACAACTTCAAAGTCCGCCGGCATGGCTTCAATCTCATCATGGGGATAAAGGCCTTTCAACGCATAAATGCGCGTCTCGGAAAGAATTAGATCGCGGCATCCTGCAATCATATCGCCAATCGTTGCGAAGGCTCTGGATATTATTCCGTCAAATTTGACGTCAGGACTGAATGCTTCAATGCGAGTGTGTTCAACCCGAAGATTCGGCAATCCCATATCCATACGGCATTGATCCATGAACCGGGTTTTTTTGCCGTTGCTATCCAACAATGTCCAGTGGGATTCCGGCAACGCAATAGAAAGAGGGATTCCCGGTAGCCCTGCGCCTGCGCCCACATCCAGAAACTGGACGCCTTTTAAATAGGGGAGCGCCGCCAGAGAATCAAGTATATGACGGCTTACATGCAATACAGGATCGCGCACTGCTGTGAGATTGTACGCCTTGTTCCATTTATGCAGCAGTTCCAGATAACGCAGAATTTTAGCTTGCTGCACCTCAGCCAACTTCACTCCCATCGCCTTTAAGCCAGACGTCAGCTGCTCGGTTTGATTCAACACCAACGTCATATTCAAGCGCTCTTCCGCTGAAGTGAGCCGCGCTTCTTCAGATGCACCAACAATAGAGAAACCGCCGCCGGAGTAACGCCGGGAATCCGGGAGGCCTGTGCCAGGGTTTCCGGTCTCACTTCAGTCAGCTTTTGCTTGATCTCATTGGACAAGCCCTGAATTCCGCTATAGTCGAGATCCGCAGGCAAGGCCATATTCTCATTGCGACGCAAACGCTCAATTTCTTCCTGCTGGCGATCAATGTATCCAGCGTATTTGACTTGTATCTCCAGCTGCTCAGCCACTTCATATGGCGTCGCCGCAACATCCGCATCAAGCAGGGACAATTTTTCCCACGTCATTTCCGGACGTTTCAGCAAGTCGTGCAGCGAATACTCTCGCGTCAACTCCGTTTCCAGCAATTCCGCCGCTTTCCGGGCTTTTTCCGTCGCAGGTTGAATCCAGATGGACTTCAAACGCTGCTGCTCGCGGGCTATTGCTTCCCGCTTCTCACAGAAAACACGCCAACGTTCATCGTCTATCATGCCAAGCTCGCGGCCTTTTTCAGTCAACCGCAGATCCGCATTGTCTTCTCGCAGAAGGAGCCTGTATTCAGCGCGGCTGGTGAACATACGGTACGGCTCCCGTGTGCCCATCGTGATCAGGTCATCGACTAATACGCCAATATACGCCTCATCCCGGCGCGGACTCCACGCCTCTTTCTCCTGCGCGCGCAGGGCGGCGTTCATACCCGCCAATAGACCTTGCGCCGCCGCTTCTTCATAGCCGGTTGTGCCGTTTATCTGACCCGCGAAAAACAAGCTGCCGACAAACTTGGTTTCCAGAGAGTGCTTCAAATCCTGGGGATTAAAGAAATCATACTCAATGGCGTAACCGGGTCTGGTGATATGCGCGTTCTCCATGCCCTGGATCGAGTGCACCAACTGCAATTGCACGTCAAAAGGCAAACTGGTGGAGATGCCGTTGGGATAGAGCTCGTGAGTGCTTAATCCTTCAGGCTCAATGAAAACCTGATGAGAATCCTTGTCGGAAAAACGATTCACTTTGTCTTCTATGGAGGGGCAGTAGCGAGGCCCAACGCCCTCAATCACTCCCGTATACATGGGAGAGCGGTCCATCCCTCCGCGAATGATCTCGTGAGTGCGTTCATTAGTGCGAGTGATAAAGCAGTTGACCTGATGTGGATGCAGATCCACTGAGCCCATAAATGACATTACCGGAATTGGGGTATCCCCAGGCTGCGCCTCCATCACTGAAAAATCCACGGAACGCGCATCAATTCGCGGAGGCGTTCCTGTTTTCAATCGCCCAACGCGAAACGGCATTTCCCGTAGTCGTTTCGCCAAAGCGATGGAGGGAGGATCACCTGCGCGGCCGCCGGAATGGTTTTCCAAGCCAATATGGATCACGCCGCCAAGGAAAGTGCCGGTCGTGAGTACGACAGTCTTACTATGAAAACGCAGACCCATTTGCGTCACGACGCCAGCGACATGATCCCCCTGCATGATGAGATCGTCGGCAGCCTGCTGAAAAATGGTGAGATTAGGCTGATTTTCTAAAATTTCACGAATAGCCGCTTTGTAAAGCGCCCTATCCGCCTGAGCGCGGGTTGCGCGCACAGCTGGTCCTTTTCTGGAGTTGAGCACACGAAACTGAATCCCCGCCCTGTCCGTCGCCAACGCCATGGCGCCGCCAAGCGCATCCACTTCTTTCACCAAGTGGCTTTTACCGATGCCTCCAATTGCGGGGTTACAGGACATCTGTCCAAGGGTTTCGATGTTATGAGTCAGCAGCAGAGTCTGGCTCCCCATACGCGCCGCCGCCAATGCAGCCTCGGTTCCGGCATGCCCACCGCCTATAACTATGACGTCAAAACTTTTTGGAAAGTCCATAGACTTTTACACCCTCATCGGTAACGGACTTGAAACGAACCGCGTATTTTACTATGCGGGCAGGTCAAAAATAAGAGCGCCCTATAAAAAATGTTTAAAAAACACTCAAAACATCCCTTCTCAGGCGTCTTCTGACATGCCTCTGTCATACAGATTAAAAAATAGCCTAGCCTTTTCAGAGGGTTAGCCAAATTATTTTAGACAAGTTATTAATAAACTTATCCACAAGCAAAACCATTGCCTGACTAAAATTATCAACTAGCAACTCATTGTTTTATAAAAACAAAAAAAATCCATCCCAAACAGGTTGACATATAGCCCATAAAGTTATCCACAGCGCGTCGAAGTTATTGACAGTGGATAACTTCACTAAAAGTCAGGGACAAAAGTGCGCTTCGGTAGTAGCTCTGGAGGTGAAATATTAAGGAGGTTTTCTGTGTCCATATGAGCGAGATCTGTGTTTGGGGCCGAATATCAGACCTCAACGTAATTGGCGCTGGATATCCAAAACTGCTTAAGGAGCAGTGAACTCTCCTCGATAAAAGGCTTCCCATATCTCATTAAGACGCCCACTCTGCTTCAACTCATTCAGACCTGCGTTAAAGATTTCCCTATAGTGGGGACCAGCATTGGACTTGCGCGAAAAAATCATATGATACGGCCAGCTTTCCACCGGAGCTGTATGGCCTATTTTTTCTCTTTCCTGAGCAGAAAATTGCGACTGCAAATTAAATAACCCAACTGCCTTATTTTCATCCAAGGCGTCAAAGCGACCTGCAAGCAGTTTTTTGAACACGAGGATATGGTCAACCCCAACATCGTAACTGACTACACCTTCCTTTTCGGCTTCCTCTAACGGTTTAGCCTTGGCGCTCCCGAGAGGAAGGCCAATAGTAAGTCCTTGAATGTCCTTTTTCGCACCAGTCCACACAACGGGATTACTTTTTAGATAAAACAGCACAATCTCCCCCGTATAGACCGCATCGGAAAAATAGCAATCCGCTTCTCTTTCCGGCGTCTTTCCCCAGATCGCTGAAGCATGCCATTCGCCTCTTTGCACCAAAATGTAGGAGCGCTTCCAAGGGAAAAAACCATAGACTACCTTTACTCCCGCTTTTTGATAGATCTCCGAAATAATATGAGGAACAACACCATAGTCAGGATAAGACTCACTCATGAAAGGAGCCCACTCGCCGATAGCGACCATAATTTCTTCCTGAGCCACAGCATCAGCTGCTCGATAGAGCAAAAAAATAACAATGATACTGTGCATGAGTCTGTTTTTTAGCACTCAGACACCTTCCTATCAGGTTAAACTCGCTGGCGCCTTTCAGTTAAGGGGAAAAGAAACCTGTATGCCTGAATTGTCAGTTTAGTAGATAGGAACGGAAAGCGTCGCAACAGATCAGTGGTTAATGGAGTTAGAAAATACGTTGACGATAATGACGCCAACGATGATAAAACCTAAGCCGATCATTGCCGGGAGATCCAAAGTTTGTCGAAACAGGAAATATCCTATAGCTGATATCAATACAATGCCAAGGCCACTCCAAATGGCATAAGCCAAGCCAACAGGAATTGTTTTAAGGCTATAAGACAAAAAGTAAAAAGCGCCCAGATAACACAACGCCATAAGTATTGTTGGCGTCAGTTTACTGAACTGTTCTGACTTTTGCAGAAAAGTGGTGCCAATCACCTCCAGCAAAATAGCAGCGGCCAAGGCTGCGTAGGTAGACCAAATTGACTTCATAGCGGCTACTTTCCGATACAAAACGACGAAAAGATACGTCCTAATAAATCATCGGAAGTAAAAGCGCCAGTAATTTCCGATAGCGCATTCTGCGCAACCCGCAGATCTTCCGCCACTAATTCTCCGGCGTTGGCGCTCAGCAGTTGTTGCTTGGCTAACTGAATATGCTTTTCCGCAACAGTAAGGGCCTCAAGGTGGCGACGTCTCGCCATAAACCCACCTTCTGCATGGCTTTCAAAACCAACACAGGCTTTCAAATGCTCCCGCAACACGTCAATGCCATTTCCGGCTTTAGCTGACAAGCGAATGACCGGATGTGAAAGCGACAGGTCGATACCTTGTGCTTCCTCGCTCAAGTCTATTTTGTTACGAACGACAGTGATGTGGTCGTGATGTTCGATGCGAGCATAGAACTCTGGCCAAATTCGCTCGGGAGACACTTCATTTGTTTGCGTCGCATCCACCAGAAAGAGAATACGATCTGCCTGGTCAATTTCTTTCCAGGCGCGTTCGATGCCGATTTTTTCCACAACGTCGTCGCTATCCCGTAATCCCGCGGTATCCACAATGTGTAATGGCATTCCATCGATATGAATATGCTCTCTTAATACGTCGCGAGTAGTGCCTTCAATCTCCGTCACGATGGCGCTCTCTCTACCCGCCAAAGCATTCAGCAAACTGGACTTACCGGCATTGGGGCGACCAGCGATAACCACTGTCATTCCTTCACGCATCAAGGCGCCTTGCTTGGCGCTGGCGAAAACGGACTGTGTCTGACTGAGAAGGGTATCCAAATCATTTAACACCTTGCCATCAGAGAGAAAGTCTATTTCCTCTTCTGGAAAATCGATCGCTGCTTCGACGTATATACGCAGCTGGATAAGACTCTCAATCAAGTTTTCGATTTCTTTGGAAAACTGTCCTTGCAAGGAACGCATTGCGCTATGCGCAGCTTGTTCAGAAGTTGCCTCGATCAGATCCGCAATGGCTTCCGCTTGTACCAGATCCAGCTTGTCATTCATGAAGGCTCTTTCAGAGAACTCACCAGGCCGAGCCAATCTCGCGCCAAGGGAGACTATGCGTTTTACCAGGATATCAAGCACAACGGGACCGCCGTGCCCCTGAAACTCAACGACGTCTTCGCCTGTGAAACTATTGGGAGCAATAAAGAGCAAAGCGATACCGCTGTCGAGAGTATCGCCTTCTTCGTTGAAAAATGGACTGTAGTGGGCATGTCTGGGTTTGGGGTCATACCCCAAAACTTCATGAGCAATAGCCCTCGCTTTGGGGCCCGATACTCTAACAACGCCAACGCCGCCTTTCCCTGGCGGGGTGGCGATTGCGACTATAGTGTCATTCTCAGCGTACATGAAAATTCTCGCTTAAATCGAGTCGGAGGAGGCCTCACGGCCTCCGTCCTCTCACGCCACCGGGCATACGGTTCCGTACCACGGCGGTTCATAGGTTACATTTGATGGGCCACGCCCATTGGTCGTACTCAGCGCGGCTCGTTTCTCATCGATACCTAAACGCCTCAACATCCGCGCACGAGTGAGCCCGCGCTTCCATTGTCGCCAGAGTATCTTCCTCAGGTGGCGGCGTAGCCAACCATCGAGTTCGTTGAAGATGCCTTTGGTGTCTGCATGGTGGAAGTAATTTATCCAGCCTCTGCCTATGCGACAGATCTCCCAGGGTAATGCGCGTGACCTTCCCACTTATACCCGCCGCATTTACGTCCATCGCTTCCGTGTAAGTATTGGGCTTTGGCAGTATGGGCTACCTCACCCGCTATGGCCGCCTCCTATGCGATTCCTGTTCGTCGGGCCAGTGGTTTGCCTTCGGTTTCCTTCAGATTTCACCTCGCGGTGAACACCCTTGCCGTTCGGCTAGTGGTTCCCCTTACCGGGCCCACAGGGGACTTGCACCCTCAAGTCATCCGGCCAGCACCACCTGTACCGGAACAGCGCCGGTCAAGGCGCTACACGCCATGCCTGGCGCACCCATAAAAAAGCCCGTTATTAAAACGGGCTTTTGTTAAAAGTAGCCCAGGCTACCACTGGCTGACAAACCTATCTAGGAGGCTATTTTTTTGGCAGCCAGCCCCCCGTTTTCGATCTTCTTAGTGATATACCACTGTTGGGCGATGGAAAGAATATTGTTGACCAACCAATACAGTACCAGACCTGCTGGGAACCACAGGAAAAAGACGGTAAAGATAATTGGCATCATCTTCATAACACGCGCCTGAATCGGATCTGGAGGCGTTGGATTCAAAGACGTTTGCAAGAACATTGCAGCGCCCATCAGCAACGGCAATACGAAATACGGGTCTTTAATGGACAGATCCTGAATCCAGAAAAAGAACGGCGCCTGGCGCAATTGCACGCTTTCCAACAGCACCCAGTAAAGAGAGATGAACACAGGCATTTGCACCAACATGGGTAAACATCCGCCTAGTGGATTGATTTTCTCTTTCTTGTATAACTCCATCATGGCTTGCGACATGCGTTGTCTGTCATCGCCATATTGTTCACGAATTCTCTGCATCTCCGGGGTCACTCTGCGCATGTTCGCCATGGATCGGTAGCTGGTTGCAGACAAGTGGAAGAACAAAGCCTTGATCAAAACTGTCAGCAGAATAATAGCAATACCCCAATTGCCGACATAATCGTGAATAAACTCAAGCACCAAATAAAGCGGTTTGGCTATTAACCATAACCAACCGAAATCCACGGTCAGGTCCAGGTTGGGAGCTACCTCTTTGAGGGTTTCCATAATCTTGGGACCAGCATACAGTTTGGCGCCTACATTATGGGTCTGGCCTGGCTCGACAGTGAACTCAGGATCGACAAAGCCCATCAGGTACAAACCGTTTCTCAAACGAGTTTGATAGGTATGAGTGTCATTGGATAAGGGAATCCATGCGCTGACGAAGTAATGTTGTATAAAAGCTATCCAACCATTGGAGGAGTTAACTTTAACGCCGGAAGGTCCACTTTCTTCCATGTCCGAAAAGTCAATTTTCTCATAAGGTTTCTCTGGCGTTGAAACTACAGCGCCTAAGAAAGACGCTGCGCCAAATCCCCCTGAGAATGTAGGATCTGGAGACTTGTCACGAACTAATTTTGCAGAAAAATTCGCTTTCCAGGGAGCGTCTGACTGGTTGTTGATTTGGAAATTGACATTAATGGAATAGCTGGACTTCTCAAACTCATAGCGCTTAACGATAGTGACGCCATCACGTTCGGTTCTGAGATCTACGCTTAATTTATCTTGGCCTTCTTGTAATGAGTAGGAGTTCTTTTCAGCAATATAAATGGGATTTCCCCCATTTTTTGAATCATCAAAGCCGTTAGCGCCAATCAAGCTGCTTGCAGCAACGTAGTAAACGCCATTGTTCTTCTGCATGAGATCCAATGGTGTGGGATTTTTTAGAGAAATAGGATATTGAAGCAATGAGGCTTCAACGACATTACCGCCATTTAAGTCAATTTCTACGCGAAGAACATCGGTGATGACGGTAATAATCTTACCGCTGGATGCCGTAGAGGAAATATTTGAATCCTCTGCAGTAGCCGGTTTTGATGCAGTTTCAGGTGTATCCAGCTCGCCTGTGTTAGGGGAGTTCAAGAGAGCTGAGGAGTCGGCCCCGTTACTGTCTATAGTGACAGAGGGAGTTTGGGCGACTGGCTGCTGCTGGGGGGACATATCCTCATTCCATTCCAATACCAAAAGGTAGGAAACAACCAACAAACCGACTATGAGAGAGGTTCTTAAAAAGTCCATAAACTATTCAAACTTTTATTCGGATGATGAATGAGGGCAGCGTTTGTGAGACAGGCTTTCTGGCACTGGATCAATACCCCCTGTTGACCAAGGGTGGCATCTTAGCAGACGACGGACGGTAAGATAACTCCCTCGCAGGAATCCATACTTGGAAATTGCTTCATACCCATAACTGGAGCAACTTGGGTAGAAGCGGCAGTGCTGTCCTAATAACGGGCTGATTGCATACTTGTACGCTTTTATCAAACCTAAAAGTAAGTATTTAGGTAGCTGAGGAAGAGTTTGCTTTAGCGAGCGCATTGGCATGTTGCTGACCAATTCGTGAATACAACTTGGTTAGACACTGAAAAACTTCTTCATTATTCATGTCTGCAACAGCTTTGCGGGCCAGAACGACAATATCGACGCTTGGTATGTTTGCTTGCTGAAGACGAAATGCTTCCCTAATTAGCCTTCTGACTCTGTTTCTTCCCGTCGCTAACTTTATGTTTTTCTTAGCAATGACAAGTCCTACACGAGGATGAGATAGTTGATTAGGTATAGCAAGAAGGAGCAAACCAGGATGGCTTGCTTTAAAGCGAGCATCGTTAAATACGTTACGGAAATCCCCCGGCTTCAAAAGTCGAAGTGAACGGGGGAATTCGTAACCAGCCATCTATAGGTTGCTTTTAAACAACAGACGACAATTAAGCTGAAATACGCTTACGACCTTTAGCGCGACGGCTGGCCAGAACTTTACGGCCGTTTGCGGTAGCCATGCGGGCACGGAAACCGTGGGTGCGTTTACGCTTAAGGACGCTAGGTTGGAATGTGCGTTTCATATCCGACTCTTTAGCAAATAACTGGTTGAAATTCGTTCTAGAAAACAGGGAGCAGAATTGTAGGGAATTTATAAGTAAATAGCAAATGGGAGTTGCGGAAATTTTCAGTGGAGGCCGTCGCAGTCTTATTTACCGCATTCTGTGGATCAATGTGGGTAACTTTTCCTGGTTGTTGTCGACCTGTGAGTTCGTGTGGAAAAGGTGACCGTTCAAATTATAGGCGATTGGTCCGTTTTCAGGCGGATAAAGGAGCTCATTCGCCTGTTATTAAATATTAGGTTTTAAGAAAGGATAGTTATGAAGAATTATGATTAGTCAGCCTTTGTTCTGTGGATAAGTGTGGAAAAGTTTTGAATATCATTCTATTAGAAAATGTAAAAGTACTTGGCAAGCTAGGGATTACCCTTTGAAAAACTGCTGAGAACATGGGGAGGAAAGTGCGAGTTTTCCACAGCCTGAAATTGTCTTCAGGTCTACAACAAGTTATCCACAGGGAATCACAAGGGTTTTGG